>JASHSX010000037.1 GCA_030040865.1 Thermoplasmata archaeon
CCGTTCACCGACGACTCACCGCTCGAGAAGGTGGTCGACCACCTCCAGCTGCTGCGCGACCGCTACCAGCAGCCGATCCCGCTCTATCTCGTGCCCCATGGAGCGAACCAGGTCACGCTCATGCGGAACACCGACCGGCACGTGGGCTGCGTGCTCTGCCGACGGTTCATGTGGCGCTCGGCCGAGCGGATCGCAGATCGCGAGGGGGCCACCTTCCTCGCGACCGGGGAGGCGCTCGGGCAGGTCGCCTCGCAGACGCTCTCCAACATGCGGAGCGCCACGTGCTCCGTGGCCCTGCCGATCGTCCGACCGCTCATCGGGTTCGACAAGCGGGAGATCGAGGACGTCGCGAAGCAGATCGGCACCTACGGGATCTCCACGCGCCCCGGTGTCTGCTGCCAGGCGGTGCCGGACCGCCCGGCGACCCGCTCGAACTTGGTCCAGATCCTCCGGGAGGAGGAACGGATCGACGTCGACCAGATGATCGACGAATGCGTTCGCAAGGCGACGATCCTCTGAGACCCACGGGACCCGGAGCCTCCGTTCCTCGGGTTGGGACGGGCCGATCGTGGACCCGCGCGCTTCGCTTGATATTTTGATATAGGTCGGCTTCCGTCCGCTCACCATGGCAGGAGAGAACTTCCCGAGAACGGCCCACATCCTGGCCCTCATCGGAGGTATCCTGGTCGTCATCGAGGGTCTCCTGTACCTGGCCGTCGGCGCGCTGATCGGCAGCATCGGCGGAGGCTTCGGTATCGCGGGCGGGTTCGTCGCGGCCCTCGGGGCCATCGCCCTCATCGTTGGGATCATCATCCTCTACGGATCGATCCAACTCCGGTCGCGCCCGGCGTCGGCCAAGACGTGGGGGATCATCCTGATCGTCCTGGCCCTTGCGAGCTATATCGGCGGGGGCGGCTTCTTCCTCGGGCTCATCCTCACGCTCATCGGAGGGATCCTGGCGTACGTCTGGGTCGCTCCGGCGGCGCCGATGGGCACGGCCGGGCAGTGGTCCCAACCGCAGCCCGGGACGTGGGGCCAGCCCACGATGCCCGGCGGTGGCCCGGGCGCGGCGCCCCTCGCGGGCGGCGGCCAGCGGTTCTGCACCTCGTGCGGGTCGCCGGTTCCCGCGGGCGCCATGAATTGCCCGAAGTGCGGCGCACCCGTGACGGCCTAGACCGCGCCGAAGCCGCCCGACCCGGGGCCCGATGTACCGCCGCCTGCGCCTCTGCTCCAGTCAAGGAGGGTACGAGGCGGTCCCGGACCCTCCGGAACCGATCGATCTTCGGCGGGCGCGAGGGATCCTCGAGCGAGAAGGCATCGCCGTCGTCGACGCCCGCGTGCTCCTCATCGCCGCCCTCGACCCCGACGTGACGATCAGTCGGGGCGGCCGACTGCTCTTCAAGACCCGGGACCCCGCCGCCGCGGAGAGGGCGTTCGACCGGCTGCGGGACCTGCTCGGCCTCGCGGCGGCCGAGTGACGCGGGATCCGGGCGCGCGTCCCCGTTCAGGTTAAGCGGCGGCCGGTCCTCTCTTCGCCCGAGAGGTGTCCGTGCGCGAGACCTGGATCGTCGGTGCCGCGTCGAACCGGTTCGGGCGGATGAAGGAGTCCGCCCGGGAGGCGGCCACGCGGGTGTCGCTCGAGGCGATCCGGTCGGCCGGGCTCGAGCCGAAGGACATCGGGCACACGTTCGTTTCGAACGCCTTCGGCATCGCCGAGCACCAGGCGCACGTGGGCCCCCTCATCAACGGCGGTCTGGGGATCCCGGACGTCCCCTCGGCGACGATCGAGTCGGCGTGTTCCTCCTCGAGCGCCGGCCTTCACGAGGCGATCGTCCACGTCGGCGGAGGCTTCGAGGACGCGGTCCTGGTCGTCGGGGCCGAGAAGCTGTCGCACCTCGACACCCTCGCGGCGACGAGCTACTTCGCGATCGCCGCGGACTACCCGTTCGAGACCAAGAACGGGGCGACGTTCCCGGGACTCTACGCCACGCTGGCGAGCGCCTACGAGCACCACTACCCGACGAAGCCCGAGATGCTCGGGTCGGTCGCGATCAAGGCCCACGCGAACGGGGCACGGAATCCGCACGCCCACTTCCAGAAGGAGATCTCGATGGACACGTACCTGGGATCGCCGATGATCGCCTCGCCGTTGCGGCTCTACGACTGCTGCCCCTTCTCGGACGGCGCCGCGGCGGTCGTCGTCGCCGCGAAGGAGTTCGTGAAGAAACCCGCGCTCGAGCCGCTCGTCGTCCGCGCTTCGGTCCGGACCGGGTCCGTAACCGAGATGCAGGACCGCCCCGACCTGCTCGGCCTTCCCGCCACGCGGAACGCCGCTGCGAAGGCGTTCCGTCAAGCGCACCTGGAGCCGTCCCAGATCGACTTCCTCGAGGTGCACGACTGCTTCACGATCGCCGAACTGTTCGCCCTCGAGGATATGGGCTTCTTCCCCAAGGGGACCGCCGGAGCGGCCTCGCTCGACGGCGTGACCGTGCGCGACGGGAAACTCCCCGTGAACCCGTCGGGCGGGCTCAAGGCGAAAGGTCACCCCGTGAGCGCGACCGGGGCGTCCCAGGTCGTCGAGGTGTTCGAGCAGGTGAACGGGCTCGCCGGGTCACGGGCCGTCCCGAAGACCGAGACCGCCCTCACGCACAACGTCGGGGCCACCGGCGGTTCGTGCTCCGTCCATATCTTCTCCCGCCGCTAGGGGACCCGATCCGTGACCACCGAAGAGCTCCCGAGCGCGCCGCATACGATCCTCGACTGGTTCCGGGGCTACGAGGAGGAAGCGACGCTCCGGGGCTTCCGGTGCCCGAACTGCGGGCTCGTCACCGCGACGTGGGGGCTCGCCTGCGCTCGCTGCGGGAAGGCCGACCTCACCGAGATCGCGCTCGGGAAGCAGGGGACGGTCGTCGCGTTCACGATCCTCGCCGTTCCGGGGGAGGACTTCCTCAACGACGCGCCGTATGCCTACGTGGTCGTCGAGCTCGAGGGCGGGGGACGCGTGACCGGCTGGATGCCGACGATCCGGGACACGGACCATCTCTCTATCGGGGACACGGTCCGATTCGTTCCGAGCTACAAGCCCGGCGTCCAGTTCGTGCGGGACGGCGCCGGGGGCTCCCCCGGCTGAGGGCCCCGGATGGCGACCCCGCTCCCGGCGGTCGAGCGGCCCTGGCTGGCGAAGTATCCTTCCGGCGTCCCCTCGACGGTCGCGATCCCCGACCAGCTCCTGACCGAGTTCATGGCCGACGCGGTCCGGCGCTGGCCCGATCGGCCGGCGATCCTCTACTACGGATCCCGGTGGACGTACCGCGAGCTCTGGTCGGCGAGCGAACGGTTCGCGGCCGCGCTCGTTCGCGAAGGCGTACGACCGGGCGACCGGGTGGCCCTCTACCTTCCCAACTGTCCGGCGTATCCGATCGCGTTCTTCGGCGCGCTCCGCGCCGGAGCGATCGTCGTCCAGGTGAGCCCGCTCTACCTCGGGCAGGATCTCGCCCGACTGCTGACCGACGCGCGCCCGAAGGTCGTGGTCACCCTCGAGATC
>JASHSX010000005.1 GCA_030040865.1 Thermoplasmata archaeon
AACGTGAACGAATCGCCGCTCAGCGCGGACGTGGAACCACCGGTGGGAGTTCCCTCGATCCGGATCGGGAGGTCCCCATGACGCGTGATCGTGACCGTGGAGTCGACGAGGGTCGCGGGAGTCTCGTTCAACGTGCCCACGAACGTCGAGTCCTCGACGCGCACCATGTTCGCGGCCCAGGTGACCGTGCCGACGAACCGATCGTCGACCCAGCTCAGGTCCGAGAACCGGTCTGCCTTTCCCGACGACGCGCCGGAGACCTGGACCGTCAGCGTGTAGGACGCCGGGGTTCCGGTGCTGTTCGAGGTCACGTTCTCGAAGAGGGTGCCCCCCCAGCTCCCGCCAGTGGACGGGTCGATGGTGATCTCCCCTCGAACGAACCAGTTCTTGACGAGGCAGCCCCGGGCCGGGGCCACCTCGAACGCTGCCTGCCCCTCGCCGGTGACGTTCTCCAGGGTGGCGCCTTCGATCCGGCCGATGTTGAGGAAGTTGGAGCCCGTGTGGAACGCCCCGTCCGTCTCGTACGGGAGGCTGTTGTTGTCGGCGGAAAGGCGGTTCAGCACGTACCCAGTAGCCGGCGTCCCGCCCGAGGCCGCATCGAGGTGGATCCCGTTGGGCTCCGTGCTCGGACCGAAGAGCCCCGACTCGGCGAGGTCCGTGAAGACGTGATGGGTTCCTCCGCTGCTGTCGAAGAGGAGCGAGCCGGACCAGTCCTCCGCCGCCGTGTTCGCCTCGCCCCGCAGCGTGAGGTCGCAGATCTCGAAATTGTCGATCGGAGCCGGCCCCATGACCTGGATCAGGTTGGCCGTCGTTCCGAGCACCGGGCGGTTCAGGGTGGGGTCGTACCGACCCAGCCGGGTGCCGTTGAGCGCCGTGAACTTCCCCACGGGATCGATCGGCATCGACACGATCGTCCGGCCGATGCCGGCCCCCTGGATCGAGACGTTGCTGTACTTCTGGAGCGAAAGCGTTTCACCGAGCACGTAGGTTCCCTTTTCGAGCTCCAGGGTCCCGCCGCCGGCGGATCCCAGCGCGTCGTAGTCGGCCAACAGGGCCGGCTCCATGTTCCCCGAGCCCGGGGCCAGCGATATCGTTCGATTCCCTTGAGAGCACTGAGCCGGGTTAGGGGCGGCCGCACCGCTGGTCCCTTGGTTCTCGGCTCCCGGCGGTGCGGGGAGCGGAGCACTGCCTGGGCGACCCGCCGACTGCGGCTGAGGGGGGCCGGACGAGAACGCAAGACCCGAAAGGACGAGCGCCGCCGCTGCGAGAAGAAGCACCGCGGGCCACACGCGGCCCGAGGGTCGGAGCCGGGCTCGGAAGTGCGACACTAGAACGCCGTACTACATACGCATAAAGATGTATAAATGCGGGTCCACCGCGCGGGTCGCACGCTCGCCTCGCCCTTCTCGGACGGACGCAGTTCGGGGTCGGATCGAGGACCGGCCCTCGCCCTCTCGTGCTGCTCGGAGCGGAAGGCGGGCGGGGGCCCTCCCGCAGGGCGGGGCCGCGAGGATTCCGTGCGGACAAACCATTAGCCAACTGCGGGCTTCCTACCATCGATGCGAGGGCCGGATCGCTCCCGTGCGGGCCGAAGGCGGCATCGGATCGTGGCCGGCGTCCCTCGATCCGCCATCGGAGTCTCCCTGGCCCTGCTGATGGTCGGCGGTCTCCTGGTTCTCTCCGGGCCCGGGGCTGCCGTGCAAGCGCCCTCCTCCGCTGTCTTCCGGAACGTCGCGGAGTCCTCGACTGAGTGCCCGGTCCCGACCCCGGAAGTCGGGAGCGGGTCCGGGTGCGCCGCAGTGGCCGCCCCGGGCTCTCCGACCTCGCTCGAGCGATCGAACGTTCCCCTCACCGGAGGGACTCCGACCGCGACCCGGAACCTCGACTGGGGTACCGTCGTCCCCCCGACGATCGCCGCCGGATCGGGGGCCGGCTTTTCGGCCGATGCCATCGGGGAGCAGGCGGTCCTGTTCGGCGGCGACTCCGGTGGTACCCTCAGCGCTACTACGCAGGTCTACAACGAATCGACCGACTCGTGGGCCACCGTCTCGCCCGTCTCGGCGCCCTCCCCCCGCGCGGATTTCGCCTTCGCGTCGGACGACGCAGACCGAAGCGCAGTGCTGTACGGGGGGCTCGTTACCGACTCCACGCTCCGGGTCGACAACTCGACGTGGATCTACAACTTCCCCGCGGAGAGCTGGGCCAACGTCACGACCGCCTTGGCCCCTCCCGCACGCGAGGACGCCGCGTTCGCCGTGGATCCGACGGCCGGTTTCGGTCTGCTCTACGGCGGCTGGAACCCGAGCTACTCGGCAACGAGCTCGCTCACCTACAGCGATCTCTGGAAATTCTCGTTCGCCGGCGACACCTGGAGCGAGCTGAGTCCGACGGGCCCGGCGCCCGGCGCGCTTCAGGGCGCCATGTTCGCGTGGGACCCGACGACCGGAACCTTCCTCCTGTACGGCGGATGCTACCCGTGCACTTCGACGCTCTGGTCGTACAACGCGACCACCAACGCCTGGACGCTGCTTCCGCCGGCGAGCGGCACGGTCCCCTCCGCGCGCGCGGACGGGGCATGGGCCTGGGACCCGGTCGACGCCGCCGCGGTCCTCTTCGGTGGGACGAACGGGGTCTCCGAGTTCAACGACTCCTTCGAGTACCTCCCCGGGACGAATGCCTGGATCGAACAGGCGACCTCGGTCGCGCCGACCGAGCGATCGAACTCGGCGGCGGCCTGGCTCGACGTCCCGGGGAACGAGACTCTCGTGCTGTCGGGCGGCAACGGACCGTCGACGATCGGGGCCGACCTGTGGCGACTCGCGCCGACCGCCAATCTCTCGGTCTTCGTGGAGAACGCCCAGAACAGCCAGCCGCTCGGCGCGGCCCGCGTGCTGGTCGACGGGACGTCGCTCCTGAGCACCGGGTCCTCAGGCTACCTCAACTTGACCCAGGTCGATCCCGTCGCGACCGTGCTCAACGTCTCGCGGCTGGGCTTCGCCGACCAGCAGAACGCCTTCTGGCTAACTCCCGCCTCGTCGACGTCGGTATCGTTCGCGCTCGCGCCGGTCGCCCCGGCCGTCGTCGACGTCGAGGTCGTGGAGAACGGCACCGGAGCGCCGCTCGCCGGGGTCGGCATCAATCTCACGGTGGAGGGGGTGGTGATCGGGGGAGGCAATCTCTCGACCGACACCGAGGGTTTCGTGAACTACTCGGCGGTCCCCTCGGCGATCCCGGCTCCGCTCGCGGTGATCGTCTGCGTGTCGCCGGAGAACTACACGGAGTCGCTCAACTTCTCGTTGCTCCCGGGAAGCGTGCACGACCTCGTCATCGTGCTCACGGAGTATCCGCAGCTCCACTTCCAGGTGACCGGACTCCTCGCTTCGCTCGCGGTGGTGCCGCTCGTGAACGCGAACGTGACCGAGAACGGCAGCCTGATCGGGCGCACGAGCGCGACGGGCTGGCTCAACGTCACGTCGGCCGATCCGATGGGCAACGTCACGCTCACGCTCTCCGCTCAGGGCTTTTCCACGCTCTCGCAGCCGCTCGTGCTGCCGCGCTCCGGCATCCTCGTCCGAACGTTCCAGCTCGTCGGCCTGCCGTACGGTCGGTTCCAGATCACCGTCTTCGCCGCCGGCACGACCTCGGAGGTGCTCGGCTCGAACGTGACCGCCACCTCGGATACCGCCGTCACCTCGGTCGCGGTGCACACGATCGGGCCGACGCACCTGATCGGCGGCGCCAGCCTTTCGCTGCCGCCCGGGTACTACTGGCTCAACGCGAGCGCCTACGGCTACCACGGGAACAACTCGACGTCGCTCCGGGCGCTGCGCTCGAACCAGGTCATCAGCCTGGTCATGAACCTCACGCTGGAGCCCGGCACCAACATCTCCCTCCGCGTCCGCGCGGCCGGCGACGGGCCGCCTCTCTCGGGCGTAAAGGTGGTGTCGACCGGGATACCGGCCAACCTGACCTCGCGGAGCGGCTGGGCCAACTTCTCGAACGTCCACTTCGGGCCGGCCCAGTTCAACGAGTCGCTGAGCGGCTACGAGAACAACACCACGCTCGTGCTCTCGGTCCCGTACGGCGGGACGGTCGATTACTTCGTCACCCTGACGCCCCTCCCACCCGGCCCCGGCGGATCGGGCAATCTCACCGTCCCGTTCGGGCAGCTGTTCCCCAACCTGGGCATGATCTGGCCGTACCTGGTCGTCCTCGGGGTCACGGTCGCGGGAGCGCTCGTCTACCTGCTGGCGCTCCAGGTCGCTCCGGCGCCCCCGCCCGAAAATCGGGCGGCAGCGCCGGAGGAAGAACGGTTCGATTTCTGACAGGTCACGCGGTCCGGTCCGTCGCTGCCTCGACCGGACGACGAAGGAGGGCGGCGAGCAGCGCGATCAGCAGGGCCGCCGCGATGCCGACGAGCAGAAGAGAGCCGGCGGGGAAGGAGTAGGCGAGCGCGAGGAAGATCCCCCCCACGATCCCGGCACCGACGATCGGGAGTAGACCGGGGAATCGGCCGGGAGGAGCCCCCCGGGGGACCGATCGCTCCGCGAGGAGGGTGCGGATCGTCTCGCCGAAGCGCCGGCCGAGCTCCTCGGGCGCCTCCGGACCCGGTCGCGCTCCCGTGGTGGTAGGCAGGTCGACGTCCCGCCCCGTGACGGGGCGCAGGAACGTCACGAGGGTGGCGAGCAGCGCCAGAGCGGCGAGGCCCGTGAACCACGGGTCCGTGACGGTCTCCATCGGGATCGGGCCCGGCGCCTGCCCGACGATCAGGTGCGCGATGCTCGCCACCTGATCGTCGAGCGCCGTGAACGTGCCGCGAACGAGCGTACCGGCGTCGCTGCCGAGTCCCTCCGACGACACGACGGAGGGGGCTGCGAGGAGCAGCACTCCGTCCGCGAGCGCCACCTGGAGGCCGACCAGGCGGGTCGCGATCCCTTCGGAGCTCCGTACGAAAAGCAGGAGGAAGACGATCGGGCTCGCGAGCAGGACCCCCCATGCGACCTCGTCCACGGGGGTCCCGACGCCGGACGGGTTCCCCGCCGTGAGCAGGATCAGGAGGGCCAAGACGAGGAGGCCGGGTCCGCCGAACCAGAGACCTCGCTTCGGGTCCACGAGCGAGTACAGGCTCACGACGACGGTCACGAGGAAGCCCACGAACGCGACCGGCACCTGGCCCGGAGGGATCTCGGAGAGCCCGACGCCCGCGACGTACAGGAACGGAAG
>JASHSX010000038.1 GCA_030040865.1 Thermoplasmata archaeon
GGCTCGACCCCCACGCCCAGGAGGAGATCCGTCTCTACGCGGCCGAGCTCGCGCAGATCGTCCGCGTCGTCTGCCCGATCGCCTACGAGGCGTTCGAGGACTTCGAGCTCGGCTCGATCTCCCTGAGCCGAAGGGAGTCCGTCGCCGTGGCCGCGCTCCTCCGCGGAGCGAAGCCGGAGGAGGCGTGCGCGCTCGCCGACCTCCCTCTCCTGCGCGACGACGGGAGACCGATGACGACGGGGGAGGGCGTGGAGTTCCTAGCCAAGCTCGAACGGCTCCGGGCACCGGGTCCGGAGATCGGGCCGGGGTAGGCCGCCCCGCCCGCGCCCTAGAACCGGGGCGCGTCGCCCCCCTCGAGCGTGAAGCCGGGCCGGGGCGCGAAGGAGATCGATCGGCCCACGAGCCGCTCCGGGAGCACGGGGCGGAGCGGCTCGAGACCGCTCGTGCCGTCCTCGCTCGCGGCCAGGACGCCCGCCAGGCGGGCGGCGACCCCGCCGGCCCGCATCACGCCGAAGCCGTTGAACCCCGTGACCGCGAACAGACCCTCCGACGCGTCGACGGGGCCGACGAGCGGCCGTCGATCGGGCGTCGCGGTGCACACGCCCGCCCACGCCCGAAGAAGCTCGGCGTCCGACCAGCCCGGGAACCGGCGCTCGAACGTCTCGGCGAGGTGCGCGACGAACCCCTCGTCGCCGCCGGGCCGGAACGTGTCGGGGTCGGCCTCCACGGACTCGGTGCCGTCACCGGCGAGGATCCTCCCGTTCGCCTCCGGCCGCGCGTAGACGTCGGAGTCGATGTCGTGGACGGAGGGGAACGGGGCGGGGCCCGCGGCCGCGGGGCGCAGCACCGCGGCCTGGGTGCGGTACGGGACGAGCGGCAGAGCGTGCCCCAGTCGCGCCAGCACGCGTTTCGACCAGGCGCCGGCGGCGACCACGAGCCGGCGCCCGCGGACCGTTCGGCCGGCCGTAGTGAGCTCCCAGCCCCCGTCTGCCCGCCCGACGGAACGCAGCGGGGTAGCGAGCTCGAGGTCGACGCCCGCCCGGCGCGCCGACTCGGCATACAGCTCGGTGATCGCGCTCGGCGTGACCACTGCGTCCCCCTCGCTCAGGATCGCGCCCTCGAGGTCGTCGAACCGGCCGAACGGGAGCCGGTCGGCGAGCTCCTGGGGACCGACCGGCCGGACCTCCACGCCCCAGCCCCGGAGCCGTTCGGTCGCGTCCGCGAGCAGACGGGCCGCCTCGGCGTCCCGGGTCCAGCGGGCGAACCCGTTCACGGTGTAGGCGCTCGCGTCCCACTGAGCCGCGAGCCGCGCGTACTCCTCCTTCGACTCGCGGACGACCTCCACGTCCCACGGGTCCCACAGCTGCTCGGTCACGACCCCGGCCGCCCGGCCGCTCGCGCCGGCGGCGGGGGTCGCCGGGTCGAAGACGAGGACCGGCCCCACGTTCCGGGCGGCCAGGTGGTGGGCGAGCGCGCAGCCGACGATGCCGGCGCCGAGGACGATCACGTCGACGCGATCGGTCGCCACGTCGGCCCGGGACGCCGGACGGGGTTAATACTGCGGCTTCGCGCGCGCGTACGCCTCGCGGAGCGCCGTCGTGTCGACGTGCGTGTAGATCTGGGTCGTCGCGACCGACGCGTGGCCCAGGAGCTTCTGGATGTACCGGATGTCGCACCCTCGGGAGAGGAGCGCGGTCGCGAGCGTGTGACGCAGCATGTGCGGCGTGACCCGGCGCGGGATCGCGGCGGCGACCGCCGCGCGGCGGACGATCCGCTCCACGGTGACCGGGCCGACGGTGAACAGGCGCAGGCTCGAGACGCCGGCGAGGGTCCGCTCGGTGAGGTACCGGTCGATTGCGGCCCGGGTCCGGTCCTCGAGGACCACCTCCCGGTCCTTGTCGCCCTTGCCGCTGCGCACGTGCAGGACGTTCCGCTCGAACTCGATGTCCTCGATCTGAAGGTGGCACAGCTCGCTCACGCGGAGCCCGCCGAAGGCGAGCACGTGGACGATGGCGCTGTCGCGCGGCGACGCCTTCACCGCCTCGAAGAGGCGGTGCATCTCTTCCTCCGTGAGATACCGGGGGAGTCGCTCGGGGCGCCGGGGCGGTTCGAGCTGGTCCGCGACCGAGAATCCGAAGCTGCGGAAGAGGCAGGTCAGCCCGCGGACGGTCGTGTAGACGGAGTTCTTCGAGTAGTGCCGCTGCAGCACGAGGTACTCCCGGAATCCCTCCAGGTCGCGGATCGTCACCTCGTCGAGCGGCTTCTTGGCGTAGGCGAGGAACGTGCGCGCGATGTGCCCGTACTGCTTCACGGTGCACGGGCTCCGCTCCTGGGCCTCGAGCATCCGCTGGAAGCGCGATACGAGCTCGGGGACGCTGAACGAACCGACCTCGGGAGGTTCCGCGGCCATCGGGCGGATCCGGCGCGGGATCGACACCGGGCGATCGAGAGGTGCGGAGGAGTCCATCGGGCGAACTTTCCGGGCATCCCAACTTAATCGTTGGCACGCAATGGAACGCCGCGCGCGGGTTCCGGGCTCAAATACGGCCCGGCGGTTCGCCGACGCGTGCACTGCAGCCGGTGCGACGCCCCCGCGATCGTCGATCAGCCGTACCGGGGGATGCACCTCTGCCGCGCCCACTTTCTCGCCTCGGTCGAGGCCCGCGCACGGTCCGAATTCCATCGACAGCTCCCCGGTTTCGCGGGCCGTACGGTCGCCGTGGCGGTCTCGGGCGGGAAGGACTCGGCGGCGGCCCTCTTTCTCGCGCACCGCTACTTCGCGCGGCGGCCGACGGTCCGCGTGCGCGCGATCAGCGTCGACGAGGGGATCGCGGGGTACCGGTCGAACGGCCTCGCCGCGGCCGCCCGGCTCGCCGAGCGGCTCGGCGTCGAGCACCAGATCGTCCGGGCGGAAGCGTCGCTCGGGACGACCACCGACCGGGCCGCCGCCGAGCTCCCGGGGGTCGTGCCGTGCTCGTTCTGCGGGGTCTGGCGCCGCCAGCTCCTCAACCGCACCGCGCGCGAGGTCGGCGCGGACGCGCTCGTCCTCGGGTTCAATCTGGACGATCTCGCCCAGACGACGCTCATGAACCTGGTCCACGGCGAGCTCGACCGCCTGGTCCGGATGGCGCCGCACCGCGTCCGGCAGGACGGCCTCGTGCCCCGCATCGCCCCGCTCGCGACGGTGCCGGAGCGAGAAGTGTACCTGTACGTGCGGCTTCGGGAGTTACCGTTCGATCACGCGGAGTGCCCGCACGCCGGGCGGGCCTCCCGCAACCTCTTCCGGGAGATCGTCTGGCAGCTCGAGGAGGCGCAGCCGGGGACCCGCCAGGCTCTCCTCACGACCCGAGAACGGCTCGTCGCGGCGCTCCTACGGGAGGAGCCGGCCGGCGCCCCGACCCGGTGCCGGGCGTGCGGGGAACCGGCGGCCGGAGGCTTGTGCCGGGCGTGCGAGTACCTTCGGCTCGCGGTGCACGACTCCGCGGAGACCGCTCCGGGGGTCTCGTGAGCGACCCGCCCGCGATCGACGCCGGCAGCGACCCGCGGGAGTCGGTCCAGCGACGGGTCTTCGTGGTCGGGGCCGGGATCATGGGGAGCGGGATCGCCGCGCAGTCCGCGCTCGCCGGGTATCCGGTCACGCTCGAGGACGTCTCGGAGGAGCTCGCTCAGCGGGGGCTCGCGCACGTGCGGAAAGCGCTCGACCACGCGGTCGAGCGGAAGCGGATCGGCCCGGGCGACCGGGATGCCGCCCTCGCCCGCATCGACACCGCGATCGGGCTCCGACGGGCCGACGCGGCCCAGATCGTCGTCGAAGCGGCGCCGGAGGACCTCGCGCTGAAGCGCCGGGTCTTCGCCGACCTCGAGGCCGCGGCAGCCCCCGGGGCGATCCTCGCGTCGAACACCTCGTCGCTGCCGATCACCGCGATCGGACAGGAGCTCAAGGACCCCGGCCGTCTCGTCGGGCTCCACTTCTTCAACCCGGTCCTGCAGATGCCGCTCGTCGAGCTGATCCCCGGGCACCGGACCCGTCCCGAGGTCGTCGCGGCGGCGCGCGAGTTCGCCGCGAGCCTGGGGAAGACCGTGGTCACGAGCGCCGACACCCCGGGGTTCGTGACGACCCGCGCGATGGCCGTGCTGGTCAACGAGGCGGCGTGGATGCTGTACGAGGGCGTCGCGTCCAAGGAGGACATCGACGCCGCGTACAAGCTCGGCTTCCACCACCCGATGGGCCCGTTCGAGCTCGTCGACCTCGTGGGGATCGACACGGCCGTGGCGATCCTCGACGTCCTCTGGGACGGCTTCCGCGATAGCAGCTACCGGGTGGCGCCGATCCTGCGGACGATGGTCGCCGCGAAGAAGCTCGGTCGGAAGACCGGCGAGGGCTTCTACTCGTACCCGGCGCCGCCGAGGCCCGGATGAGCGACACCGGCGCCGCCCTGGATTTGGTGATCCTCGTCCTCGTCTCGCTGATCCCGGCGCTGATTTACCTGGGATGGATCCGACAGACGGAACGGTACGGCCAGCAGGGGTGGGGGCCGCTCCTGTCGGCGTTCGCCTACGGCGCGATCTTCGCCACGATCACGGCGGCCGTCCTCGAAGGGATCATCGTCGCGGTCGGCACGGCGGTGAGCACCTCCTACCCCGGGCCCGAGTTCCTCTTCCTGAACGGCAACTCGACGGCCGGGACGTTCTTCCTGGTCCTCGTCGTCGCCCCGTTCATCGAGGAGGCGCTCAAGGGTTCGGGGGTGTACTCCTCGCGGGCGCGCATCCAGATCCTCGCCGACGGGCCCGTGTTCGGCGCTTCGGTCGGGCTCGGCTTCGGGTTCTTCGAGACGTTCCTCTACGGCCTCGGCGCGTTCCTGGTCGGCGGGCTCGCCGCCGGGATCGTCCTCATCCTCGTCCGGAGCGTCTCGAGCGTCCTATTGCACGGGAGCTCGACCGGGATGTTCGGCTACGGCTACGCCCGCAGCCGGCTCGGGGTCGGAGGGCCCGGGACCGGGAGCTACTACCTCCTCGCGGTCGCGATGCACGCGACGTATAACCTCCTCGCCTCCCTCTCGGTCCTCCTCGTGCTCGTCGGCGTGAGCGGCTTCGCGGCCGCCGCGGGGTCGTACGTCGCCCTCCTGGCCGCGATCGCCTTCGCGGTCGGCGCCATCGAGCACGTCCGTTCGGTGATCCAGTCGTCGGACTACCCTGCGCTCCTGGGCGGCCCGGCCCGGTTCCGGCCCGGGACAAGGGCGCCGCCGAAGGGCGGGTAGCGCCGGTTCAGCCGCCGGTGGGGGGCGGCGCATCGGGACGGCGTTCCCAGGCGGCCGCGCCGATCGACCGGTACACGCTCTCGGCCTCGTCGCCCGCCGGGGCCTCACCGGCCTGCCCCACGTCGCGGATCCGGGCCTTCTTGAGCAGCCAGTAGTGGATCCGCCACGTCTTGCCGCGCGAGACGGTCGCGTCCTCCTCCTCGCTCGTCAGGAGGCCCTCCTCCTCGAGCAGGTAGAAACGGTCCCGGTCCTCGCTCGAGAGCTTGTTGTCGAGCACCGAGTCCTCGAGCCCGAAGTACCCGAGCACCATCCGGGCGGTCGGCCGGGCGTCGGCGAGCGGGATCTTGCTGTGCGCGACGAGGGTCCGCTCGATCGCCCGGGTGAGCTCCTGCTCCGTGATCGACGCCATGCGCGCCGGGGCACGGCCCCCCGAGGTAAAGCGATTGCCCGGCACGCGCGGCGGCCGGGGCGCCCCGGACCCCCGCGCCGACGAGCTAATCCCCCGAGCCCCCTCGGGGCGCGCATGGCCGAGGTGCCGACGTTCGATCCCCCGCCGTCGGCGGTTGCCGCGGCCGAGGCCGCGCTCCCTCGGGGGCTGTGCGCCGAGTGCTTCGGCCGGCTGTTCGGCCGGCTCGGGCACGGGCTCACGAACCCGGAGCGGGCCGAACGCCTCGCCGAGCGGCTCGGCCGACCGCGGCCCGCGCTCGGGGGGCCATGTTCCGTCTGCGGCGGGCTCTTCGAACGCGCCCCGGTCTGGACCGAGCGTATCGTTCGCGCGGCGGACGGGTTCGAGTGGCATCGGTTCACGTGCGGCTCGCGGTGGGACCCCGAGCTCCTCGCACGGGAGGAGGCGCTCGGGATCGAGATCGGCACCGAGTGGGCGGAGAGCGCTCGGAGCGCCTTCAACCGGGAGCTGGGGAAGCTCGTCGAGGCGCGCACCGGCGCGAGCGGCGGTACCGACCGCCCCGACCTCGTGTTCCTCGCCGATCTCCCGGTCGGCCGCGTGGAGGTCACCGTCCTCCCGCTGTACGTCCGCGGGCGGTACCGCAAGCTCGACCGGACCCTGCCCCAGACGCGGTGGCCCTGCCGGCGCTGCCGCGGGCGCGGGTGCACCGCATGCGGCGGGACCGGGAAGACGTACCCGACGAGCGTCGAGGAGCTCCTGGGCGCTCCGTTCGTCACCGCGACGGGCGCGGAAGGGACCCGGTTCCACGGCATGGGCCGGGAGGACATCGACGCCCGGATGCTCGGGGACGGCCGGCCGTTCGTGCTTGAGCTTCTGCGGCCCCGGCGCCGATCAGTCGACGTAGCGGCGCTCGGCGCCTCCGTAGCCGGGAGCTCCGGGGGCCGGGTCGAGGCGCTCGCCCTCGTCGCCGCGGACGCCGCGGAGGTCGTCCGCGTGAAGGAGGCGGCCCCGGAAAAGAGCTACCGCGTCGGCGTCCTCGGCGAGGCGCCGGTGGCAAAGGTTAATGAGGCCCTCGAGCTCGCCGCGGGTCGAGCGATCGCCCAACGGACGCCGGCGCGGGTCGCGCATCGGCGCTCCGACCGTGTTCGCACGCGTCGGATCGTCGCCGCGCGCCTCGTCGACGCCACGGCGGGACGGTTCACGCTCGACCTGAGGACCGAAGCCGGTACCTACGTGAAGGAGTGGGTGGAAGGAGATGGAGGGCGCACCGATCCGAGCCTGGCGCAGCTCCTCGGCACCCCGCTGAAGGTCGAGTACCTGGACGTGCTGGAGATCCACGACACGGAGGTCCGATAAACCATGGTCAAGAGCTCGAAGGGGTTCCGCTCCCGCAGCCGCGGCACCTTCACGAAGAAGGTCCGCGAGCGGGGGATGCCGCCCGTGAACCGGTTCCTGCGCGAGTTCGCCATCGGCCAGCGCGTCACGGTGGTCCTCGAGCCGTCGGACCCCCACGGGCAACCGCACCCCCGCTACCAGGGCCGCACGTGCACGGTGATCGCGAAGCGCGGCCGGGCCTACTGCCTCGAGTTCGTCGACGGCCACAAGCGCAAGGAGCTGATCGCGAACCCGGTCCACCTCGTGCCCGCGGGCGAAACGGGAGGTCCTCGTGGCTGATCCGGTATCGCTCGCCCGGGTGAAGGACCTCCTGACCGAGGAGTCCTCGCACCGCACCCTCCCCCGCGAAGCGGGGCTCGCGCTCCAGCACGCCGAGCTCCTGGTCCGACTCTCCACGGAGCAGACGGAGAAGCTGATCGCGGAGCTCCGGACTCTCCCGTTCGTCGACGCCTCCGTGGCCGTGAAGCTCGCCGACACGCTGCCGCAGTATCCCGACGAGATCCGCCTCCTCTTCTCGAAGGAGCGGGTCACCCTCGACGAGCCCCAGGTGACCCGCCTCCTCGAGATCGTGGCGCAGTACCGATGAGCGGGAGGCCGACCCGTGGAGAACTTTGCGTACATTCTCGATTACCTGCCGAACGGTCGGCAGACCGAACGGGGGTTCCACCGCGAGCCGCTGGCGCTCGCGATCGGTGAGGACGAGCTCAAGCTGTTCGAGCTCGTGCCCCGCACGGGCGCGGCGCTCGCGACCGGGAATCGGATCTCGCTCATCGCCCGGGACGGGGTGCCGGCCACGGTCGACCATGTCCGCCGACGCCTCGGCTACGACGAGCTCACGGTCGCCGCCCGCTCCGAGCTCCCGAACGTCCTCGAGCGGATCGTGACCGCCAACGCCCCGCGCTTCCTGCGGTTCTTCAACGAGGCGCCGGCCGTCTCGCGGCGGTTCCACCTCCTGGAACTCCTTCCCGGTATCGGGAAGAAGACGATGCAGCAGATCGTCGACGAGCGACGTCGTGCCCCGTTCGAGAGCTTCCCCGACCTCGAGGCTCGGCTGCACTTGAAGGCCCCCGAGCGGCTCATCGTGGGACGGATCGAACAGGAGCTCTCCGGTGTCGACGACAAGTACCGGCTCTTCGTCGCCCCGTAGTCCCGCGGGCGGTGGGACCCCGGGCGTCCCCCACTCCGCGTCGGAGGTGCGAGCGGCGCTGGATGCGCTCGGTATCGTTCCGAAGAAGGGGATGGGCCAGTCGTTCCTCATCGACCCGTTCGTCGCCGACGCGGAGGCGGCGCTGGTGGCCACGGCACCGGGCCGCCCGGTCGTGGAGATCGGCGGCGGGCTCGGGGTCCTGACCGAAGCGCTGGCGCGTCGGGACCTCGGCCCCCTCACGGTCATCGAGCGGGACGCCCGCCTCGCCCGGTTCCTTCGCGCCCGGTTCGCCCCCACCGTCCGTGTCCTCGTCGCCGACGCCCGGGACGTTCCCCTCCCCGAGGCGGACGCGGTCGTCGGCAACCTCCCGTACTCGGCGGCGACGCCGATCCTGCTCCGCCTGTTCGCCCTCCGCGTCCCCCGGATCGTGGTCCTCCTGCAGCGCGAGGTCGCGGAACGGCTCGCCGCGGGACCGGGCTCGAAGGAGTATGGCCGGCTCGCGCTCATCGCCCGCCTGTTCGGGACGGTGGAGCTCTACCGGACCGTGCCGCCCGACCGGTTCTGGCCCGTTCCCGAGGTCGAGAGCCGGCTCCTCGTCCACACCGCCCGGGCGGGTGCGCTGCCCGTCCCGTCGGTGCCCGAGTTCGAGCGGGCGGTCCGCGTGCTCTTCTCGTCCCGTCGAAAGCAGCTCGGCAACCTTCTGCCGCGCCTCGCGGGCTCGCGCGAGGCGGCCGACGCGCTGGCGGACCGCGCCGG
This sequence comes from Thermoplasmata archaeon, assembly GCA_030040865.1. Taxonomy (GTDB): domain Archaea; phylum Thermoplasmatota; class Thermoplasmata; order Lutacidiplasmatales; family UBA184; genus Lutacidiplasma. The sequence continues at coordinate 8,963 of JASHSX010000038.1, forward strand.
TTGGCCCCACGACTGGCGCCGCCAGCGTCCCGAGGCGCTCCCTCCCGAGGCGTTCTTCGCCCTGGCGCGCGCCCGGGCGTCCGGCCGGTAGCACGGGCCCGAGCCGGCCCGTCGCGCCGCCACGAACCCCTGCAGCGGACCCGTATCAAACTATATATCTACTATCTCTAGCTCATTATAATCGACACTAGCTATGGAACTCTGGGGGTGACCCCGAGTTGTGAACGAACGAACTCGAAGGAGCTTGGGCCTGGGACTGGTGACGGCCGCGATCGGCGTTCTCCTGGTGGCCGGACTGGGGAGCGCGCTCTCGTCGGCGGGGGCCGCATCGCCGAACACCGCGCGCGGAGGGAGCGGCGCCGACGGCCACGCCCTGCCGACCCCGATCCAGCACGTGTTCCTGATCATGATGGAGAACGAACAGACCGGCATCATCTACGACAACGAGACGTACGAGACGGAGCTCGCGAACACGTACGGATGGGGCGGCGACGGCAACAACCCCGACGGCGTCGGCTACTACGCGGTCTGCCACCCGTCGGCGCCGAACTACCTCGCGCTCACCTCCGGGCTGCCGCTCCAGTGCGGGTCCGACAATTTCAACACGTACTCGGTCAACAACCTCGGCAACCTCCTCGACACCGCCGGCGATTCCTGGGTCGCCTGGGAGGAGTCGGCCTCGGTCCCGTGCCAAGAGTACAACAGCGCCAACGGGCTCTACGTGGTCCGGCACAATCCGTTCCCGTACTACTCCGACCTGGGGGGCGACACGCCCGGCTCGGCGTGCGAGACGCACGTCCTCCCGATCGCGAACCTGACCGCGGACTATCCGTACTCGCAGACCCCGCCGGACTTCACCTACATCGCGCCCAACGTCCTCGACGACGGCCACTCCTCGTCCGCGCTCACAGGCGACAACTGGCTCTCGACGTTCGTCCCGAAGCTGATCGCGCAGCCGTGGTTCTCGAGCTCGGTGATCTTCATCACCTACGATGAGGCGTACCTGCCGAACGGTGACGAGAACTTCACGGGCTACGGCGGACTCGAGGGCGGTCCGGTCTACACGGTCGCCATCAGCCCCTACACCCTCGGCGTCGGGGCGCTCACCTACAACGCCTCGCACTACGACGAGCTGTCGACGTTCGAGTGGCTGCTCGGCCTCCCCGGCACGGGCACGGGGAACGACAGCACGGTGGCGTTCCCGGCGATGGTCCCGCTGTTCAACGACGAGCTGTTCTCGCCCGGCCTGGACCTGCGGTACACCGACCTCATCGGTGCGGACCTCTCGGCACGACCGCTCGAGGGCGACCAGCTGCAGTACGCGAACCTCGCGCACACAGACCTCGCGTACGCGGACCTCCGCGGCGCGGACCTCGCGTACGCGGACCTCGCGGGGGCCGACCTCAAGGACGCGGACCTCCAGGGCGCCGATCTCGCGTACGCCAACCTGACCGGCGCGGACCTCCAGGGGGCGACCCTTCAGGGAGCGCAGCTCTCGTACGCGGACCTCGCGGGCGCGTTGCTGACGGGGCTCGGACCGTTCCTCGGCGAGGAGACGGACTTCAACCACGCCGATCTCTTCGGGGCGCAACTGCTGGGCGCGATCTGCGGGAGCCCGAACGACCTCTCGGCGGTCGGCGCGGACGTCCTGGCGGAGAACGTCCCGGCCGCCTGCACCCCGCCGCTCTGAGCGGCGGACGGAGGGCACGGGTCGAAGCGGGCCGCGACCGTGAGGTCGCCCGGACCAACCCCTTCCGTCTTTCCCTCGGGCCGGGCGGGCCCCGTCGGACTCGGCGGCCCTACTGCGAGACCTCGAGTCGCCCCGGTCCCCGGTCGAGTCGATCGACCGCGCGTGGCTTCCAGGCCGCGGCCATGACAAGAGCGCCGAGCGGGACGGCCGTCAGGTACAGCCAGAGGTCGGTGAAGGTGCCCGAGAGGAGCGCCGGGGCGATCGTCCGCGCGGGGTTGAGCGAGCTCCCCGTCAGCGGCCCGATCACGAACGTGGAGACGCCGACGACCAGCGGGGGCCACGTGAGGCGCCAACGGAACTTTCCCTGTCCCCGGTCGGCGAGCGCGAAGACCGCACCGACCAGCGCGGCGGTGAACGCCGCTTCCGCGGCGAACGCCGCAACAAGGCTCGTCGACGGGACCGTGCTCCCGAGGTGGGCCGCCTCCCCCAGGGAGACCGCGACCCCGGCGGATCCCAGGAAAGCGCCGGTGAACTGTCCGAGAACGTACTCCGGGACTTCCGTCCACGCGATCCGTCCGCTCGCGGCGAGACCGAGGGTGACGGCCGGGTTCAGGTGGGCCCCCGACACCTCCACGACGAGGAGGATCGGGACCAGGACGGCGGCGAACCAGGCGATCGCGAGCTCGACCTGCGGGGCGCCTCCCGCTCGGGCCGAGAGGACGATCGCGCCGGTGCCGATGCCGACCAGCAGTGCGGTCCCGGCCGCCTCGGCGAGGACGCGTCGTATCGAGAACGAGGTCACCGGGCGGCTCCGCCGGAGACCGCGGGTACCCGGCGGTCGGCGACGATCAGTTCGGTGCGGAGGCCCCGGACGTACCGGACCAGCCGGTCGCGGACCTTCCGGAATCCGTCGTCGTCGAGTCGGGCTGGATCCGGAAGTCCCCAATCGCGCAGTTCTAGGGTCTTGAGCCGCGCCGGGCAGCTCGCGTCATCGAGGCAGCCCATCGTGACACGCACGCGGGCGCGGTCCATCATCCCGGGAGTCAACGTCTGGGGCCGATGGGGCGGCAGCCCGAGCCCGATCTCGCCGAGCATGGCCGCGGTCCGAGGGTTCGCGGCGGTGGCCGGACTGGTCCCGGCGGAGGTCGCGACCCATCCCGGGGGTGGGTTCGCGTTGAACATCGACTCCGCCATCAGCGAGCGGCAGGAGTTCTCGATGCAGACGAACAGGACGATGCGGTCCTCCATCACGTTCACGCACCGGGCTTCCGGGCGCGGACGTCGGCGGGGACCACGGCCGGTGTCGTACGATCCTTTCGCGAACGCGACGGCCGTTGGGGAACCCTCGGCTCCACGCGGATCTTGACGAACCCGGCCCGCTCCAGGAGCGACGTCACCTCGCTCGCTTCGATCGCGCCCGACAGGCACGAGGTCCACAACAACGGGTCGGCCCGCTCCGCGGGCGAGATCGGACGGGTCGCGATCATATCGGAGACGACGAGGACACCGCCCGGGCGCAGGGCGCGGTACGCTTCCCGATAGACGGTTCCCTTGTCCGGGGCGAGGTTGATGACGCAATTCGAGATCACCACGTCCACGGAGGCGTCCGCGACAGGCAGGTGCTCGATCTCTCCGAGGCGGAACTCGACATTCTTGAGGCCCGCCTTTCGCGCGTTCTCCCGGGCCTTGGCGAGCATCTCCGGGGTCATGTCGACGCCGATGACCGAGCCTTTCAATCCGACCCGCTTCGCGGCCAGGAAGCAGTCGATGCCGGCCCCGCTTCCGAGATCGAGCACCGTCTGCCCCTTTCGGAGCGAAAGGATCGCGGTCGGGTTGCCGCACCCCAGTCCGAGGTCCGCGCCCTCGGGGAGCGAACGGAGCTCCTCCTTCGTGTACCCGAACTCGCTCGAAGGGCCGGACTCCACGCAGCACGAGGATCCGCCCGTCGCGCCGCAGCACGTCGACGCCGCCGAGGAGGGGGCGGAGCCGCAGCCTCCCCCGAGGGCGATGACCCCGTAGTGCGCCCGGACCTTGTCCCGCTTGTCGTCGTCGGAGATCGTGAGCTTGGGACGGGTGCTCATGATGGTTCGCCTTCAACACTTCAATATGTGAAGTGCTCATAAGGCGCCGCTACGTACGGACAGAGTGTCGCAGGGGGAGGTGCTCGCGGAAAGCGAGCTTTGCTGTCCGTGCCCGCCGATCGGACTCATCGATATCGTCGGCAAGAAGTGGGCGGTCTGCGTGGTCTCGCTGCTGGGGCGGTACGGGGTGGTCCGGTTCGGGCCGATCCAGAAGTGTCTGTCTGGTGTGAGCCCGGCGACGCTCACCGCCACGTTGCGTTCGCTCGAACGGGAGCGGCTCATTCGCCGGGTCCCGACGGAAGGGCCGCGCGGCCCGGTGAAGGGGTATGCGCTGACCGACTCGGGCCAATCCCTGTACCGCAGCATCCTGCCGCTGGCGCGCTGGCTCCAGGCGACCTGAAGCCTCGAGTCGGCGGCGGGGCCGCGCCCCGCACCGTCCCGGATGAGCGGGGGGACCCCGCGGGTCGTTTCGCCGGCGTGTTACGTGCTTTTATATAGAAGGGCTTTTTCTCCGATGCTGGTGGGGCAGATGCTTCAGGGTACCCCGATCCTCGTCCTGAGGGAAGGCACGGAACGCGAGCGCGGCAAGGGCGCGACGTCGAACAACATCCAGGCGGCGCGGGCGATCGCCGACACGGTCCGCACGACCCTCGGGCCGCGGGGCATGGACAAGATGCTCGTCGACGGCATGGGTGACATCACGATCACGAACGACGGCGTCACGATCCTGAAAGAGATCGACGTCGAGCATCCGGCGGCGAAGATGCTGGTCGAGGTCGCGAAGACGCAGGACCAGCAGTGCGGCGACGGGACGACCACCGCGGTCGTGCTCGCCGGCGAGCTGCTGAAGCGCGCCGAGAGCCTCTTGGACCAGAACGTCCACCCGACGGTGATCACCCGGGGCTACCAGCTCGGCGTGGCCGAGGCGAAGCGGCTCCTGGAGTCGGAGATCGGGATCCCGGTCAAGGCCGACGACCAGTCGGTCCTCATGGACTGCGCGACGACCGCGATGGGGTCGAAGGGCGTCTTCGGCTCGCGCGAGCACCTGGCCTCGATCGCGGTGAAGGCCGTCCAGCGGATCGCCGAGACCCGCGGCGGAAAGACCGTCTGCGACGTCGACCAGATCAAGATCGAGAAGCGCCACGGCGGCACGATCTCGGACACCGAGCTCATCGAGGGGATCATCCTCGACAAGGAGCGCGGACATCCGCGGATGCCGAGCGAGGTGAAGGACGCGAGGATCGCGCTCCTCAACTCCGCCCTCGAGGTCAAGAAGACCGAGATCGAGAGCAAGATCAACATCAAGAACCCGAGCCAGATCCAGAGCTTCCTCGACGAGGAGGACAAGACGTTCCGCCGGATGGCGGAGTCGGTGAAGGCGTCGGGCGCCAACGTCGTCGTCTCCCAGAAGGGGATCGACGACGTCGTCCTCCACTACCTCGCCAAGGAGGGCATCTACGCGGTGAAGCAGGTCAAGGAGTCCGACCTCCAGAAGCTCGCCCGCGCCACGGGCGGGAAGATCGTGACCGGCATCAAGGAGCTCACCTCGGCGGACCTCGGCCGCGCGGCGAAGGTCGACCAGCGGAAGGTCGGCGAGGACGACATGACGTTCGTCACCGGTTGCCAGAACCCCCGGTCGGTCTCGATCCTGATCCGCGGCGGCACGGAGCACGTCACCCAAGAGGTCGAGCGATCGCTCCAGGACGCCCTCAAGGTCGTGGGGAGCGTGCTCGAGGACGGCACGGTGGCCCCCGGCGGCGGCGCGACCGAGATCGAGCTCGCCGTGCGGCTCCGCAAGTGGGCCGCGTCCGTCGGCGGCCGCGAGCAGCTCGCGGTCGAGGCGTTCGCGCAGTCGCTCGAGGCGGTCCCGTGGGCGCTCGCCGAGAACGGCGGCTACGACTCGATCAACGTGCTCATCGAGCTGCGGCGGGCCCACGACGGTCCGAGCGCGAGCAAGAACGTCGGGATCAACCTCACCGACGGCTCCGTGACGGACATGGGGAAGCTCCACGTCATCGAGCCGATCCGGGTGAAGCGCCAGGCGCTCTCCTCGGCGGCCGAGGTCGCGAGCATGGTGCTGCGGATCGACGACGTAATCGCGTCGAAGAAGTCGAGCCCCACCCCGCCCCCGGGCGGCGGTCACGACCACTAGACCCCAACCCTTCCCGGACCGGCGCCCCCGGGCGCCGGTCCGAAGTCTTCTTAACGCGAGGTCGGTAGGCGGCTTCCCATGCGCACGAAGCCGGTCGAAGGGGTTCTCCGCCTCGACGTGGTGGCGCTCGACCCGCGCCCCGCGGTCTACCTGGCCTACGACGGCCTGGCGGGGATCAGCCAGCGCCCGCTCCTGCGGGACCTGGTCGAGGAGCTCGAGCGCAAGGGCCCCGGCGAGCTCGCCAAGTTCCTGGACGCGCTCCGGCAGCGGCGCTCCGGCCAGATCCACGTCTACTTCTCGGACTACGTGAGCTACGGGATCGGCGGCGGGGACGCGGCCGCCGAGTTCTTCCTCGGGACGTTCCTCGTCCTCCACGAGCCGGCGCGGCCCGCGGGCAAGGACCCCGCGGTACCAGAGCACCTCGCGCTCTTCCGCCCGGGCGGCGTCGAGCGCCTCGCGCTCGAGGGAACGTCCTCCTAGGCGCCCCGCCGAAGCGAGCCTTTTCATCCCGGCGCCTCCTCCCGCGCGCCGGAGCGCCCGAGGACGGTGACCGCAGAGAGCCCGCTCGAGCGCGAGCGCCGCGACAAGGTGGCCCGCTGGCGGGCGGAGGGAAAGGAGCCGTACCCGTGGTCGTTCCCGCACCGCGTCGGTACCGACGTCGTGCGGGACGCCTGCGCGCGGCTGCGCCCGGGAGAGGACGACATGGCCCATCCGCTCCGGGTCGCCGGCCGGCTGCGCGCGATCCGCGTGCACGGGCGCACCGCGTTCGCGGACCTGGACGACCTCGCGGGTTCGCTCCAGCTGTTCTTCCGCGTCGACGAGCTCGGCGAGGAGGCGTTCCAGGCGTGGATCCGCGACCTGGACCCGGGCGACATCGTGGGAGCCCAGGGTGCGCCCGCGGTCTCCCGCCGCGGGGAGCCGTCGCTGCTCGTGACCGAGCTCACCCTCCTCGCGAAGGCGATCGCGCCGCCTCCGGAGAAGTTCCACGGCCTCCAGGACGTCGAGGAGCGGATCCGCCGCCGGTACGTCGACCTCCTCGCTTCGCCCGAGAGCCGGGACCGGTTCCGGCTTCGCTCCGCGCTCGTCGCCGAGGCCCGGGAGTTCCTGCACGCGGAGGGTTTCCTCGAGGTGGAGACGCCGGTCCTCCTGCCGATCGCCGGCGGCGCGGCCGCGCAGCCGTTCGTCACCCGGTCGAACTACCTGGACGAGGAGCTCCAGCTGCGCATCGCGCTCGAGCTGCCGCTCAAGCGGCTGCTCGTCGGCGGCCTCGAGCGGGTCTTCGAGATCGGGAAGTGCTTCCGGAACGAGGACCTCGACTCGACCCACTCGCCGGAGTTCACGATGCTCGAGGCGTACTGGGCGTACGCCGACTATACCGACATGCGTCGGCTCATCGAGGGACTCTACGCCCGCCTCGGACGCCGGGCCCGGGAGGTCGCGCCGGAGAACGCGAAGATCGCCGCTGCGGCGGAGGCGTTCGGCCGTCCGTTCGCCACGGTCGACTTCCTCGACGAGCTCGAACGGCGGAGCGGGATCACCGGCCTCGGCACCAAAGGCCGGGACGAGCTCCGCGAGCTCGCCCGGGCCGCGGGATCGACGGTGCCCGCGGACTCCTCGGTCGGGGTCTTCCTCGACAAGCTGTTCGAGCACTACGTGGAGCCGCACCTAACGGAGCCGACGTTCGTGCTCGACCATCCGACGGCGACGACCCCGCTCGCGAAGCACCACCGGGCCAAGCCGGGCCGCGTCGAGCGGTTCGAGTTCTTCTACCGGAGCTACGAACTCGGGAACGCCTACTCCGAGCTCAACGACCCCGACGAGCAGGAACGGCGTTTCCGCGAGCAGCTGTCGGGCCGCGCGGCCGAGCAGTACGCCTTCGACCAGGACTTCGTGGAGGCGCTGCGCTACGGGCTCCCGCCGTGCACCGGGGTGGGCATCGGGGTCGATCGGATGGTGATGGCGCTCACGGGTACGCCGTCGATCAAAGAGGTCATCCTCTTCCCGCAGGCGCGCTCGGCCTAGGACCCTCCGGTCACCTATAGGTTCGGGCGCTCCTTCCTCCGGGGATGGTCGAGCTCCCCGCGTCGGAGGCGGTCCTGCCTCTATCGGTAGACGGCCTCGTGGTCGCCTACGGGGAGCGCCGGGCCGTCGACCATCTGTCGCTCTCGGTCCGGCCGGGCGAGATCTACGGGCTCCTGGGCTCGAACGGCGCCGGAAAGTCGAGCACGATCAAATCGGTGGTCGGCCTCCTGCGGCCCGTCGAGGGGCGCGTGCGCGTCTTCGGTACCGACCCGTGGTTGGACGGCGTGGCGGCAAAGCGGCAGATCGGGTACGTTCCCGAGACGAGCCAGCTCTACGAGGCGCTCACGCCGCGCGAGTTCCTCGAGTTCGTCGCGAGCGTCCGCCACCTCGAGGCCCGGGTCGTCGAGGACCGGCTGCGGGCCTACGCGTCCGCGTTCCGGCTCGAGACCGAGCTCGAGGAGCCGATCATGACCCTCTCCAACGGCACCCGACAGAAGGTGCTCCTCGTCGCGGCCCTCCTGCACCAGCCGCCGCTGCTCGTGCTCGACGAGCCGCTCAACAGTCTCGATCCCCGTTCGGTCCGGATCATGAAGGAGGTCCTGGCCCGGTACGTGGCGTCCGGCACGCGGGGAATCCTGTTCTCGACCCACACGATGGAGGTCGCAGAGCAGCTGTGCGACCGGGTCGGTATCCTCGACCGGGGCGTCCTCCGGGCCGAGGGGAGCCTGGGCGCGCTGAGGATCCGCAGCGCCGCCGGCGACGGGACGCTCGAGGAGGTGTTCCTCCGCCTCACCGAGGAGGAGGAGGGCGTCGCCGCCGCGGTACGGTCGCTCGGCGGCGTGTAGGCCCATGTCGTGGCGGGAGGCTTTTCGCCTGAGCGACGTCGCCTTCGCCGAACTCTCGCTCCAGGCGATCTACGCGTTCCGGCAAGGGAACCTTCCTCCGCCCGAGGCGGCGGCGCGGGTCGTGCGCAAATCGCGGACCCGGGTGCTCCAGAGCAAGGTGATCATCAGCGTCGTGCTCGCGTTGCTGGCGGTCGCCGCCGCGGCGCTGCTTCGGCTCAGCGGTCGCCTGGTGGCGAACGGCTTCGTCGCGCCGAACCTCCCGCTCGGCGTGTTCGACGCGGGCGTGCTCACGGTCCTGCTGAGCCTCGACATCGCGTTCCTCTGGTGGACCGGTCTCCAGATGCTCCCGACGTTCCTCGCGTCGGGGGTGCTCCCGGTCCTCGAGCCGTTGCCGATCGATGACCGAACCCTCCGCCGGGTCGCGGGCCTCGTCTACCTGCGGCTCTTCGACCTCCCGGCCCTCACGGTGCTGGTCTCGGTGCCGTTGTTCGTCGGGCTCGCGGTCGGGCCGTGGGCAGGGCTCGCCCTCGTCCCCGGCCTGTTCGCGGCGGTCGTCTTCGCCCTCGCCCTGGCCCTGCTCACGGGCCGGTTCTTCGTGCGCAAGGTCCAAGGGGCCCGGGGCGGCGGTGGATCGACGGTCGTCCGATGGGCGTACCTCGTCCTCTGGGTCGTGCCGGCGTTCTCGATGTTCGCGTTCGTGACCGCCGCGCCGGCCCTCTTCGCCGCCTTGGGCCGCATCGCCGCCCAGGACCCGTCGTGGGGCGCGAGCCTCCTCTTCGCGGCGTTCCCGTTCTCGTTCGCGGTCGTTCCCTCGGTGATCGCCCAGGGCCCGGCCGGTTTCGGCCTTCCGACGGAGGCTGCGGTGGTCGTCGCCGCGATGGGTGTCTACCTCGCGCTGGCGGCCTGGGCCGTCCTCTGGATGTTCGAGAGCGTCCGGTCGATCGGCGCGGCGCCGGCGGTGCTCCCCGCCGCGGGCCCCGCGGCCCGGATCCACATCGCGCCCCGCACGCCGGCGTTCGCCGTCCTCACGAAGGACCTCCGGATCGCCAGCCGGACCCCGGGGTACGCCTTCCTCCTGCTCCTCCCCATCCTCGACGCGATCGCGATCGGACTCTGGACCTACGTCTCGTCCCCCGGGTCGGCCGCGGCCCTGGGACTGGGGCTCGGAGCCGTCACCACGGCGGCGCTGCTCGCAACCTTCTTCGGCCCTGCCTTCTTCGCCATCGAGGTGAACGCCTACTCGTACGGCCGGAGCCTTCCGCTCGCCGACCGGTCGATCGTCCTCGGCAAGGTCGCGCTCGTCGCGCTCCTCTACGTGGTGGCGGCCGCGCTGGTCCTTTCGCTCACGCTGCTGAGGGTCTTCGAACCGCTCGTCTTCGTCGCGTTCGTGGCCGCGGAGCTGCCCGCGGTGGTCGCCGCGGCGTGCCTCGAGTTCGGGATCCTCTTCCGTCGCGCCCGCCGCCGAGGCCTTCCGGTCGTCAACTTCTACTCCGGCGCCTGGTACGCCCTCCTCGTCACGATCCCGGGGCTCCTCCTCGCGGTCGCCCCGGTGATCGCCTTCCATTACGCGAGCTACGCCGGCGCGGCGGTCGGGCTCGCGGTGATGGCCGCGTTCGCCCTGGCGGAGCTCGCCGTGACCGCGCCGATCGGCTTCGGGAGGGGGACCCGCTGAGCGCAACGGCGCTCCCCCCGAGGTTCGAACCGGGGGCGATCGAGTCGCGCTGGCAGGCCGAATGGGACCGGCACGGGGTCTCGCGGGGGCCCGACCGCCCCGGACCGAAGCGGTTCTCGCTCGTCCTCCCGCCGCCGAACGTGACCGGGGTCCTCACCCTCGGACACATGCTCGGCGACACGGTGATGGACGTGCTCGTCCGGCGGCGCCGCATGCAGGGGGCCTCGACCCTCTGGGTCCCCGGGCTCGACCACGCCGGGCTCGCGACCCAGGTCGAGGTACGGAGACGGTTCCAGCGCGAGGGCGTCGCCTTCGACGACCTGCCTCGCGAGGAGGCCCTCGCGGCGATCGTCCGCTGGAAGGAAGAGCACGAGGCGAGGATCCTCGCCCAGACCCGGGCCGGCGGGTTCTCGGTCGACTGGTCCCGGTACCGCTACACGATGGACCCGGCGTCGGCCCGGGCGACGCGGGAGGCGTTCGTGCGACTGTACCGCGACGGCCTCATCTACCGGGGCGAGCGGCTCGTCAACTGGGACCCCCGCCTGCGCACGGCGCTCTCCGACCTCGAGGTCGTCCATCGCGACGAGGAGGGGACGCTCCTCTACGTGCGGTACCCGTGGGCGGACGGCACCCCCGGGGGCTTGGAGGTCGCGACCGTGCGACCGGAGACGATCTTCGGCGACGTCGCGGTCGCCGTGCACCCGGACGACGCCCGTCACCGGGACGCGATCGGCCGTTCGGTCGTGATCCCGCTCACCGGGCGCACCGGTCCGGTGATCGCCGACTCCGCCGTGGACCCCGCGTTCGGCGCGGGCGCGCTCAAGATCACGCCCCGTCACGACGAGGTCGATCGCGAGATCTCCCTCCGCCATCCGGAGCTCACGAACCCTCCCGAGATCTTTGACGACGTCGCGCGGCTGATCGGCGACTGGGTGCCGGCGGAGTTCCGCGGCCTCGACCGGGACGCGGGGCGCGAAGCGGTCACCGCGGCGCTCGAACGCGAGGGCTTCCTCCTGCGGCGTGAGTCGTACCGCCACTCGGTCGCGCGCTCCGAGCGCTCCGACGCGGTCATCGAGCCGCGGCTCTCCTGGCAGTGGTTCGTGAAGATGGCCCCGCTCGCCGAGCCGGTGCTCGCGGCGGTGCGCGGCGGCGCGATCCGGATCCACCCCGACCGGTGGGAGCCTTCGTTCTTCCGGTGGATGGAGGGGATCCACGACTGGTGCATCTCGCGGCAGGTGCTCTGGGGCCACCCCGTTCCGGTGGCGCGGTGCCGGGCGTGCGGCCGCGACACGGTCGAGATCGAGATCCCCGTCGCCTGCGCGCACTGCGGCTCCCGAGAGCTCGAGAGCGACCCGGACGTCCTCGACGCCTGGTTCTCGTCGTGGCTGTGGCCGTTCTCGGCGCTCGGGTGGCCGGAACCGACCGCCGAGCTCGAGCGGTACTACCCGACGAACGTGCTGGTCACCGGCCGCGACATCATGTTCTTCTGGGTCGCCCGGATGATGATGGCCGGCTACTACTTCCGGGGGGATCGGCCGTTCTCCGACGTCTACCTGACCGGCATGCTGCGGGACGACCTCGGCCGCCGGATGTCGAAGCACCTCGGGAACTCTCCGGACCCCCTCGAGCTCGTCCGGGAGCGGGGGGCGGACACGCTCCGGTTCGCGCTCGTCTTCCCGAACCCGACCGGGGAGGACGGACCGTTCGGCACCGCGCAGCTCGACGGCGCGCGCAATTTCTTGACGAAGCTGTGGAACCTCGTTCGATTCGGGCTCGCCTACGTGCCGCCCGGGGCCCGACCGCCCGAGCCGCCGCGGCTCGGACCCGAGAGCCCGCTCGAGGACCGGTGGATCCTCACCCGGTACCGACGGGCCGCCGAGGAGGTCGACCGCGCGCTCGACGAGTTCGAGCCGAGCCGGGCGGCCACGGCGCTCTACGGGTTCGTCTGGCACGACCTCGCCGACCGGTACGTGGAGATGGCGAAGGAGACCCTGCAGGGAAAGCGCGGGGAACCTGCCCAGCGCGAGGCCCGTGCGGTGCTCGCGTTCGTCCTCGAGCGGACGCTTCGGCGCCTCCACCCGTTCGTCCCGCACGTCACGGAAGAGCTCTGGCACGCGCTGCCGCACGAGGGCGAGCTCCTCGCGACGGCGCCGTGGCCGGCGCCGGACGAGGTAGCGCTCGACCCGGTCGCCGAGGTCGAGATGGCGCCGATCCTGGAGACGATCCACCTGCTCCGCAACCTCCGCGCCGAGGGCAAGCTGCCTCCCGAGGCGGTGCCCGCCGCCTGGGTCCGACCGAGCGGGGCCGAGGTCGAGCGCCTCCTCACGGCCGAGCGCACCACGATCGAGCGCCTCGCCAAGGTGCATCCGCTGGGGTTCCTCGGTCCGTCCGACCCGCCGCCGGCGGAGACCGGGCGCCGGGTCGCTCCGGCCGGAGAGTGTTTCCTCGCCCGGCCCACCCCGACCGCCGCGGACTCGGCCGCCCTCGAGCGGGAACGAGAGACGCTGGCGGCCCT
>JASHSX010000039.1 GCA_030040865.1 Thermoplasmata archaeon
TTCGCATACACGCTCGGTAGGTAGTTTCCTGGGACCGTGTAGGTGTAATTCACCGGATTTCCCGTTCCGGTGGCGCCGGTGCCGAACGACCAGTTGTACGAGTAAGGAAGGGTGCCGCCGCCCATCACCGCGATGAACTCCACGGTCAGCGGGGCCAAGCCGAGGTTGTTGGGGAGCGTATCGATCACTTCCACGATCGGGGACGGGTTCACTTGGACGAGCACCGCCGGCGACCAAACGATGCTTCCGACCGCGTCCAGGATGCGAACGCGGACGAACGATGATGTGCCGCTCGATCCGGGAGGGCGGGGATGACAGACCAAACTGGACGTGTTCCGGGAGGAGCAACCGTCCGGGAGCCCGAACCACGTACGATTGTAACTGCCTGCGCCACCGGCCACCGAGACATTGATCCAGATCGCATGGCCGGCGTCTGTTACGGGCAGACTCGGCGCGGGGGGCGTCACCCGGAGGGGCGAGAACGGCGAGGGGTACTCCCAAGTCTCTCCGATGTAGGTTCCGTTCCACCCGCCGAAGAGCAGGTACCGATCGACTCCGCTCGCCGGATCGTAGACCAGCGAACTTCCTTCGCGCGCGGACGGGGACCAGAGCAGACCGTCGGTAAGGTCGGTCCAGGTTCCGTTGTAGAGCTGCCAAGTCTCGTTAAGGTAGCCGCCTTCGGTAAGACCGCCGTATCCAAGGATCGTAGGGGAGGTCGAAGAGGCTGCCCACCCTGTGCCCGACCGAGCGGGCGGTGCTCCGAAGCTCAGTGTCGAGGACGACCAGGCACCCGCCGTGAAGGTCCAGACGTCGCCCAGCGGCTGGGTGCACGCGGGCTCGGGCGTAGGCGAGGAGGCGCCGCACCCGCCCTCGAGGGTTACCGGTCCGGCCGTACCGTTCCAGAGGAGCCCGGCTCCAAACCGAGCCGAGGGACCCGGAGTGAACGGTATCTGGGACCATGAGCCTGCGGAGAACAGCCAGGTGTCGTTGAGCGGGACGTACTGGCCAGCTTCCACATCTGTGCCGCCGAAAAGCACGACGCCGTCTAGGTCCGGGTCTCCCGACGCGGCCGCGAGCATTCGGGGGCCGGGTTCCGAGACCCCGGGCGTGCAACCGGAGCACAGTCGGGTCCACGTACCGTGGAGGAATTCCCACGTGTCGCTGAGCGCGGGATCGTTCGCCCCCGTGTTCGCGCCGTCGGCTCCGCCGAAGAGTACCACGTACCCATCGGACGGGTCATAAGCGATTGCGGCCCCGAAGCGGGGAGACGGCGTGTTGGTCGAGTCCGGCACGGCGGGGGTCACGTTGATCCAGGCGCCGCCTTGGAAGATCCAGGTATCGCCCAACGGGCCGCCGGGACCCTCTCCCCCGAAAAGGACGACGTAGCCGTCGCTCGTGTTCGCGTCGTAGACCATTGCCGCGTCGTACCGCGGCGAGGGCGAGTCGCCGAGGTACGGAGTCTCATTTCCCCAGCCCTGATAAGACCCGGTGGCCGGGGATCCGAGATCCGCGGCTGAGGGCCCGCAGTCGACCGACGATAGGCTCACCGCGGGACACACGTTCGACGCCGAGGGCGGTACCTGAGGCTTGGCACCGAGCGAGGCCTCCGCAGCGTTGAGGGCCGACTGCGCGGGGGCGCTCGTCGTAGAAGAGGCGGAGCCTGGCCGATGGGCAGGGGTCTCCGCATACCCTCCCACGGAGATCGTGATTAGTCCCGAGACTAGCAAGATCGACACGGCCCCGACGGCCTCCAGGGTCGACCACGCCGAAACGCGATGGTCCCGTGTCTGGGCCGACATACCGTCACCTTCGCGGGCGCCAGCGAGGACCGGACCGCCCAAAATGAGCCTTTCCGTGGCGGTTCGAGGGGCGATAGCGTTCCCGGAGCTTCCTGACTCGTCGCTCGGGGCACGGAAGATCCTATGGTTCAGCGAACTCCGAGCGCGCATCCGCGGGGGGAGCCGGATTCTGGCGAGTACGGAGCGTCCCGGTTGTCGACAGCTTCAGATCGACTCAACGGAGACGGAGGCAACCTGGAGCGCGGCTCGAACCGTCAGTAGGGACGCTCTGACCTCGAACACGGGCAACGGGTCGGGCGTTGAGAAGTTCCACGTGAGGAGGGTCCAAGAACCAGGTTCGAAATTCTCCTCCGAATACGATTGATTGATCAAATCTGGCCCGATCCCGCTGGCGACGACTCGGAGCACCGGAGCCCGGGGTCCGAGCGACAGGTTTGTCCTGAAGGTGTGGACCAGCATCGTCACGGAATAGTTGCCCGGCGCGAGGAGCTGGGGTGAGGTCATCGCGACCATTCCGATGCGAACCGAACCGGGAACGCTCTCGATGACCTGGCCGGTCGGCGCGGAACCGTTCGGAGCCTGTTCGCCGAGCGGACCGGCGACCAGACCCGCCCCGGGCACGAAGGTGAGATTGGCGGGAGCCAGTGTCGGGCCGAACCGGGCGGCCACGCCCGAGTAACCGAACTCGTAGAGCAGGATGGGCCCCAAGGCCGACGCACCGGCGTAGCCGCTCATGCCGTACAGCAGCGGGTTCGACAAGTTCAGTCGCACTACGGCCGACGTCTCCGGAAGCGAATCCCCGCTGACAAGAACGAACGCCGGATTTCTTGTCGACGGGAATGGCAGATTCGAGTACGTGTCGAGGTTGCCGTTTAGTATGATGGCGTGGGGGTCGTTGGCCAAAAGCGGGAAGATAGGGCTCGAGGCAGCCACGTACGCGTCGGGTGGGATCGTGGCAATCAGCGA
>JASHSX010000040.1 GCA_030040865.1 Thermoplasmata archaeon
CCTGCTGGTCGGAGTCGCCCTCGTCGTCGGGTCGCTGGTGAGCGGATGGTGGATGCTGTCGGTGCAGGAGCCCAACAGCGGGGGGACGGTCGTCTACTCGTTCCAGCTCGGCGCCCAGTACTCCGCGTCGTGCACCGGTGGGTCGGATTGTGGGCAGGTTCCGACCGGCAACCTCGCCTACGATGCGCACAATCTCGCTGCGGTCGGCAACCTCTACGAGGGCGCCCTCGCACTGACACTGGGTGCGCTGATCGCGGGGATCGGGGCCGCTGTGCTCGGCCTCGGAAGCACGCTCGGCTACTGGTCGCGGCGGTCGCTCTTCCTGTTGACGACACTCCTCATCGTCGTGACGTTCGGACTCCTGCTCGGGGCCACGGTATCGATCGCGGCACTCCAGCCGGCTGCGATCGCGCAGCAGAACGGCGGGATCGCATCCGCCGGCTCGCCGTCGCCCGCGAGTTCGTTCTGGGGCTCCTGCTCTGGTAACGGGCTGGCCTCGGGGATCTGTTCGACCGCGTCGGGTTCGATCACCGCCAGTTGGGGCGCGGCGTCGGGTTGGTACCTCGCTCTGGTGGCCGCCTTCGTGGTCCTCGTCGCCCTCGTACTCCACCTTTACCTGAGGCCGGTCCGCGGCGCCGCGATCTGATCGTTTTGGGGTTCGTCCGAGCCGCCGTCGGCATCCGACCGGACCGTTCGACCGGCCGGAGACCGTCCGAAGGCGAGTCTCCGGGTGCCTCGAGCGAATGGGTTAGATACGCGGGGCCGCTCCTTTCGAGACGGAGTGCCCGCGTCTGAGGTCGAGCCCGACGGAGCCCGCACGGGCGGAACTCCCCTTGCGAAACCACGTTCCTTCCGGGCGACCTTCGGGAACATGATGACCTGGGCCCTACGACAGCTCCACCGCCCGATTGTGTGGCAGTTTCTGGTCGTCATTGCCGCCGACCTCGCGATCAACGCGCAGCTGTTACTCGAGTTCCATGGCTACATGGGCTTCATCAATTTCGACATTCCGTACTCGACCGCGCAGGTCCCCGGATTCCCAGGGGCCTGGTCCCCGTACCAGTACAACGGGGTCCCTGAGCTGAACCTCGTCCTCTCCCAGGTGGGATATCTCACGAACACCGGCCCTATCGGCGTGCTGTACTCCCTGCTGGGACCGACGAACGGGGCGAAGTTCTACATCGTCGGTTCGATCGCGTTCCTCGGACTCACATCGCTCCTGTTCCTTCGGTCCGTGGTCCACAGCCCGTGGGGACAGATCGTGGGGGCGCTCTTCCTCGTGGTCGGCCCGTTCCAGCTGCAGCTGTACGACCAGGGCGACTATACCGAATTCGTCCTCGTCGGCTGCATCCTATTGAGCGTATTTCTGCTCGATCGCGCGTTCCGGCGGCCACGTGACGCTTGGGTGTTCTTCCCGCTCTCCTTATGGGTACTGTTCCTGGGCGGTTCGGAGGCGCAGTTCCTCATCCTCGGCCTGTTCCTCTGGCTGTTCTTCCTGCTTCTCTTCGTCGTCCGTGACTCATCGGGGCGCACATGGCTCCGACGGTTGGGTCTTCCGCTCGCGCGGGTGATCGCGGTCCCGCTCGTCCTGGCCCCACTCCTGCTCACAGCGTTCTACGGGCCGCTCAACTTGGGACCTTCCTCCCCGCTGGCCCAGTCGCTCTCCCAGTTCTCGATCCAGACCACGGACCCGCTGAGCGTCTTCCTCCTGCGAGGCTACGTCGGCAGCATCGACGGCACGCTCATCCGCACTGTAAGTCCGTTCCTCGAGAACCTCTGGTTCGACCTTAGTCTCGCCCTGCTGATCGGGATCTGGCTCAGCTATTTTCTCACGTGGGATCGACGGGTGCTGGCGGTGCTCGGGCTGGCAGTCCTCGCGTCGCTCTTCGGCTCGGGTCCCCACGGTCCGCTGGGAGGATTCAACCAGTACGTCTACACCCACGTCCCGGGCGCTCAATCGCTCAACACGTCGTACTACTGGGACTGGATCCTCATCGCACCGGCGTACGCCGTAGCGCTCGCGTCGCTGGTGGAGCGACTCGGTGTGCCGCCTCGACCGGTGCCGGATCTGCCAATTCGGGTCGCTTCCATCCCGCCCCTCCGCCGGGCGTACCGCTTGCTCGGGCGATTGACGCAATGGCGCGGACGTTGGCTGTACGCCCTCGCGCTCGTCGTCGTCCTCCTGGCTGCGGCCGTAATCCCGTACGGTACCGGGGCGTTGTACTCTCCCGAAGGGGGGATTCGGGAGACCAATTTCCCTTCGGACTACACCCAGATAGTGCCGCTGATCCAGCAGCTGGTCGGGAACTCATACTCCGGCGTGGCGATCCTGAACCCGGACGTGAATTGGTTCTTCAATAATGCGACCGAGGTTACGAAGAACCCGTTCTTCCTGTATCCCGTTGCGCGGACACCGGGCCTCCCCGTCTACACCGCGCCCCCCGTCGCCTCGAACTACTATTTCTATTGGCTCTTCAGCGAGTTCTACACCAACGCGACGCCGTACGTCGGCGAGCTCTTCGCCCTCGCCGGCGTCCAGTACCTTATCGTTCTCAATGGTACGCAGTCGGCCTCCTTCTATCCGCACTTCCTCCCATTCTCGTACGGCGTGAATCCGAACGTCCTCCTTCGATACCAGGTCGGCATCGT
>JASHSX010000041.1 GCA_030040865.1 Thermoplasmata archaeon
AGTAGACCGTCCCGGCTTACCGACCGGGTAGCTCGCACCGCCAAAGTTGAACTACCCCCCACGGCCATAGTACACCGTCCTGCCGCCGCTCCCGATCATGAGCCATGCTCCCTCGATCGACCCTCACCGGGCGAAGACCATCGTCCGCCACGGATGGGACCACGTTTCGGAGCTCTACCGGCCCCCGAACACCTCGAAGGACGCCTTCGGACACGATTTCGAGGACCATCGCGAGTGGCTCGAGCCGCTCCTGAAGGCGGTCCCTCGGGGTTCCGAGGTTCTGGACCTGGGGTGCGGGTGCGGGATCCCCGACGCCCGGCTGCTCACCGACCGATTCCGGGTCACCGGAGTCGACATCTCGGACGTACAGATCGATCGGGCCCGACGGCTCGTGCCCGGGGCTCGCTTCGTGCGGGCCGACATGACCGAGGTGATCTTCTCGGACGACAGCTTCGGGGCCGTACTCTGTCTGTACGCGTTGATCCATGTGCCGACCGAGGAGCAGCGGCCGCTCCTGCGGCGGATCCACCGGTGGCTCGTCCCCGGCGGTCTGTTCCTCGTGATCACCGGCACCAACGCCTGGAGCGGCGTCGAGGACAACTGGCTGGGATCGAACGTGGAGATGTTCTGGAGCCATCCGGACGCCGCGACCTTCGAAGGTTGGTTGCGCGAGACGGGCTTCGCGGTCCGGAAGCGCCTATTCATCCCCGAGGGATCGAGCGGGCACACGCTCTTCCTCGTCGCCAAGCCGGCGGTCGCGCTCCCCGGGGAGATGGGCGGCGGCCACCGTCGGACGTCAGAGTAGTTCGGGCGGGGGCGGGCCCTCGCGATGGGCCGTGACGGAGATCGGTCGAAGACCGGCTCAATGACCCCGCTCCCCGCGCTACCGCGGGGAGAGGGACGGGAAGGGGTTTGAGAGTCGATCCGGGGTCGGGGTCGCCGATTCTACGGGCAGGTCCCGACGGCCGAGCACTGCTGCGAGATCTCGAGCACGCTGTTGAGCTGGATCGTGCCGGACGCGGCCGATCCGAGGTCGTAGTTCAGCGTGAAGACCACCGCGGCGCCGGGGCTCGCGGCCTGCGTCTCCACGAACGCCGTCACGGCCGTCACGGTCGGGCCCGCGCCGGTCGAGACCGTGAACTGGAGTTCGACCTCCGTGGACGCGGGGGCGCCCGCGGCCTCGGTGAACTTCCAGAAGTGCACGACGTCGCCTGCGGTCGGGGCGTTGATCGCGTACGTCGTCGCGGCCGCGGCGAGGACCGTCGGGGTCCCGACGGTCGCCGAGAGGGTCGTGAGCCCGGACGGCTGGCTGCCGATCCCGACGGCCGACTCGGCGAAGTACGTGAGACCCGCCGTCGTGTGGTACGTTCCGGTGCCGGTCTCAGTCGTCCCGTTCGTGATCGTGAAGCTGGCCGCCATCGCCCAGCCTCCGAGCACCGCGACCATCGCGAGCGCGGTGGCCACATAGATCGTCTTTCGTCCGAATTTCGGGGATTGGTTGCTGGTCTGCATCCGGGGCGTACCTCGCGTAGTCTTCGTTGGGGGGGGTTCTTGAATCTTTGGTCGTATACTCACGGATGCGTATTACACCGTATCACGGGGGTTTCTCACCGATGCGGTAACGTGCGTCACGCGGCCGCAGGGTGGGGCGACACTTCCGCGCAGTGGACATGTGTCCGTCTACGGGCAGGTGCCGATCGCCGAGCACGCGAGGACGGTCGTCTGCTCGGTCGCGATGGTGAGCACGGTCGGCGGGAAGGCGCCCGCGTCCCAGTAGAAATAGAAGGTGAGGGTGCGGACCGGCGCGAAAGCGCGGGTCTCCACGTAGACTCGGATCGACGACGTGGACGCCGAGGTGCCGACCACGAAGCGAAGCTCGATCTCGGTCAGGCGGGGAGCGGTCGTGAGCTCGGAGAACTGCCAGCGGACCGCTTCGGCACCGGCGGTCGCCGCGTTGATCGTGTAGCTGCGCCCCAACGCGGAAAGGAGGGTCGGGGCGGCCGGATTGGTCGAGGGCATCGCGGGAGCCGGGGTCGGCACCGCCTCCAGCGCCGTCGCGTCCCACGGCCAGTAGGTGAGCCCCTGCTCCGACACGTAGGCTCCTTGGCCGTTCTCTACGGTCCCGAGACTCACCTGGCTCGTTCCGGCGGTGAGGCCCAGCAGCGAGACCAGGAGCAGCGCCAGCGAGAGGATCAGCAGCGGGAGCTCGCGCGGGGTGCGTTTCGGGCGTATCACGGACACGTCCCCACCCCGACGCACGCCTGCGAGACCTCGTACTGCGAGACGAGCGTGACCCCCGTCGTCGCTCCGCCATCCCAGTAGAGCGTGAAGGTGAGGGCCCCGCCAACGGCGACGGCCTGTGTCTCCACGTACACCGTGTAGGCGTGGCTCGCCGCCGCGCCTCCGACGATGTCGTGGACGGTGAACTGCAGTTCGATCTCGAGGCTCGTCGCGACCCCAGCGGTCTCCTGGAAGGTCCATTCCGCCGCCTCGTCGCCCGCGGTGCCCGTCGCGACCAGGTAGGCCGTGTTCGCCGTCGGAAGGACGGTCGGCGTCGCCGCCGCGATGCTCAGCACGGTCGGGGCGGGCCGCGGGGTCGTGCCCTGGAGCGAACCGGTTTCTTGCCAGTGCGTGAGAAACGTGGTCGGGTTCTCCTCCCCCGCGAACGTTTCGTTCGAGTGTCCGATCGTGAGGGAGACCGCCGCCGCTGCGACCGTAGCCAGAAGGAAGAGTCCCGCCGCGATCGACGCCAGCGCCGCGAAGCGCCGGGTCCGTGCCGAAGAGGTCACACGCCTATCCCTGGGACCGGGGCGTCGCCCGGGGGGTTCCCGGTGGACCGCCCTCGGTGTGCGCAGTACGCTTGCGCCGAAGGGGGCCTTAATGCCTCCGACGGGCCGGTCCGGACGCCGCGGGCCGATGCCCTAGGTTGGGGACGGAGCGCTGACGAGCAGGGCGCGGAACCCCGGCGATCCGTGCACCGAGATGCCCGACACGCCGTCGACCAGCGCCGCCTCCCCTTCCTCGAGCGCGGATCCGTCGACGCTCCCCCGGCCCCGGATGGCGTAGACGATCGCACGGCGCCCCCGACCGACCCGACGGAACGTTGTTCCGCTCGCCACGAACTCGATCTCGCTGCACTCGACTCCCGCTTGCGAAGAGAATTTTGCGCCGGCACCCAGGAGCCGGTGCTGGATGGTCCCGTCGGGAAGGGGTGCGCTGGTGGTCGGCGCGTATCGCTCCGACACGGGGATGGCTCCCGCCGTGCGCGGCAGCTCGACCACGACCGAGACCCACCGCACTGCCGAGGCCGGGCTCATCGCGTGGACCACCCTGCCGGGATCGGCGAGAAGGAGCACCGCCGGCGCCCCAATGGATGCGGGCGCTCCGTCGGCCACCTGGACCGTGGCGAAGCCTTCGAGCAGATAGGTCAGCACCTCCTCGGATTCGTGGCCGTGCGCCGGGAGTTTCCGGCCGACGGAGGCCGCGATCTCGCCCAGCCGGCGGAACGGCGGCCAGACCCCCTGGGCCGACGTCGGGAGCACGGTCCGACTGAGAATGGTCTTGGAGTCCAATTCCCCGGCCACGAGGCGAAGTCGGCCCGGGGACCCTTCCGGCTCGGCCACGGGCAAGGACGTACCTTGCCCTCTTAAGCGTGGGCTCGCGGCGGGCGGTCCGTCACTCCGGGGCTGGGATGCGGGCCGCCGCGACGATCTTTCGGACGGGTTCGTTGTCGGCGTACACCTGCCAGCGCTCGACCCGGCCGTCCCGCACGATCGCGTGCCAGGCTGCGGGGATCCGCCATCGCCGTTCCGGCGGTAGCCCTCCGTCGGAAGCCCGGCAGGTACCGGTCGCCGTCCCGAACAAGCCCACGTTCGGCCCCGCGCCGAAGTGATCGTCGATCACGACGCGGTAATCGGGAAACATCTCGAAGTACGCGGTCCAGGCGGCCGAGAGCCGCTCCCGTCCGCGGAGCTCCTGCCCGACCGAGTCCACGAAGACGTGGTCCGCGGCCACGAGGGCAAGCAGAGCGGGCACGTCGTGGCGGTTGATCTCGTTCACGAACCTGAGGGCGACCCGAACGGGGTCCGGTTCCGACATCGTCCCGACCGGCCCCGTCCCACCGCGGAAACCGATCGGGGAGGAGGTAGGCGTTCCCGGGATAAGTTACCCCCGACTCGGAGTCGACCCGGAGCGGGGGATCGGGTCCCACCGTCGATCCGAAAAAGGGGGAAAAGAAGGGGTTGGTGCCCGGTCGGGGAGCTCGACTAGCTGCTCGGGGGGGTTCCCGGGCCGGAACT
>JASHSX010000042.1 GCA_030040865.1 Thermoplasmata archaeon
CGGCCCGGGGATCGCGCTCGCAGCCGAGGGCGGTTCTCGGTTCGTCGTCGAGGTGCCATCGGAGCGGACGGACCGGTTCGAGGCGGCCCTCGAGGGGCGTCCGTGCGTCCCGCTCGGTACGGTCCGGCCCGGGGGCGGAGTGGTGCGGTGGGAGGGTCGCTCTGTGGCGTCCCTCGACCTCGATGCGCTCTACGCGAGCTGGCGATCCGGGCTCGGTCTCCCGTGAGCGGAGGACGATGAGCACCGCGCTCGTGTCGGGCGGGAAGGACTCGGTCTACGCCGCCTACCTGTGCGACTGCCAGGGCTGGCCCGTCGACGAGCTGGTCACGATCCGACCGCACGACCCGGAGTCCCGACTGTTCCATACCCCGAACCTCGACCTCGTCCGTCTGCAGGCGGAGGCGTGGGGGAAGCGATACCGCGAGGTGGTCGCCTCCGGATCCGGGGCGCGGGACGAGCACGAGGCCCTCGCGAAGGCGATCGCGGGCGGGACCGGACCGGTGGTCGCCGGAGCGATCGAGTCATCGTACCAGTGGACCCGTCTCCTCGCGGCGGCCGACGCCGCCGGTCGTCGGGTCTACGTGCCGCTCTGGAGAAAGGACCCGGCCCGGGTCGTCCGCGAGGAGATCTCGGCCGGCCTCGCGATCCGGCTCGTCCATCTCTCCGCGGAGCCGCTCACGGCGGACCTCCTCGGGGCCCGGCTCGACGGCCCGCTTTTGGAGGAGCTCGAGCGACGGAGCCGGACCGTCCGCCGGATGCACGTGGCGGGCGAGGGGGGCGAGTTCGAGACGCTCGTGGTCGACGCCCCGTTCTTCGCGAGCCGGATCGAGATCGACTCGGTGGAGCGAGCGGTGACGCCGACGACCGCCCGGCTTACGGTGACCGCCGCCCATCTCGTGCCGCACGGCCCGCGCGTCGCCCCCGGAGCCGGATCGTGACCCCGACCGCACGTCGCCCCACTCGCCCCGACCGTCCCGGGGACCGGGCGCTCCGGGCCCTCGGCGATCGCCGGGCCCGTCCCAATCTCCGCTGGATCACCGGGCTCACCGGCGCTTCGGCGGAGTCGGTCCGCGCTCGGCTGGGGGAGCTCGATCGGCGCCTCGCGACCGAGCGCGCCATCCGGACGCAGCATCGTGCCGGAGGGAGGCCGAGCTACGCGCAGATCCGCGCGCCGTTCGACCTGTACGCGATGACCCGTCTCCTCCGCCCCGAGCATGTCGTCGAGACCGGCGTCAGCAGCGGCGTCTCCTCCGCGCACTTCCAGATGGCCCTGCGTCGCAATCGGCGCGGCGCCCTGCACTCGATCGATCTTCCCACGCGCCAGCGCGGCGCGGTGCTCGGCCGCCACGAATCCCCGGTGTCGCTGCCGCCCGGTCGGGACACGGGATGGGCGGTCCCGGTCGATCTCGTGCGACGATGGGACCTTCGGATCGGCCCCGCCCAGGAGCTGCTGCCGCGCCTCGTTGACGAGCTCCCGTCCGTGGACCTGTTCCTTCACGACAGTCTCCACACGCCGGCGCATCTCGCCTTCGAGCTCGAGACGATCCGGCCGAAGCTCCGACCCGGGTCGATCGTGCTCGCCGACAATACGATCTGGACCGGAGCCTCGTTCCCCCGGTTCGCGGCCGCCCTCGGGGTACCGATGCGACGCCGGGGAACGAGCGACCTGGTCGGTCTGCGGGCTCCGTAGATCCCGATCGATCGGACGCTCGGCGCGACGGACGCCTCCGCTCCCTTCCGCTTATACTTCCGACGGCATTCCTTTCGGTCGATGGCCGCCCGGAGCTCCGCCCCCCCGTCGCACGGCGAGCCGCCGCGCTCGAGCCGGGACCCGGTCATCGCCGCGACGCGCCGATGGGAGACCGAGGTCCTCGCTCCGCAGCTCGCAAAGAGCCCCGAACGCAAGGACCGGTTCCGGACCCTCGGCGACATCCCGGTCGAACGCCTGTACACGCCCCGCTCGCCGCGGTCCGGGTCGAAGGAGATCGGCCACCCCGGTCAGTACCCGTTCACCCGCGGGGTCCATCCGACGATGTACCGGGGACGCCTCTGGTCGATGCGGATGTTCTCGGGGTTCGGCTCCCCGGAGGACACGAACCGGCGCTTCCACTACCTCTTGAAGCACGGCGAGTCGGGCCTCTCGATCGCCTTCGACGACCCCACGCTCTACGGCATCGACGCCGACGACCCGGAGGCGCTCGGCGAGGTCGGGAAGTGCGGCGTCAACGTGGGGTCGCTCGACGACATGCGCCGGCTGCTCGCCGGGATCCCGCTCGCCGAGGTCACGACGAGCATGACGATCAACGCCCCCGCGAACATCGTCTGGGGGATGTACCTCCTCGCCGGCGAAGCCGGGAGGGTGCCGTGGTCCCGCCTCGGGGGGACGACGCAGAACGACATCCTGAAGGAGTACATCGCGCAGAAGGAGTTCCTCTACCCGCCCCGGCCGGCGCTGCGGCTCGTCACCGACACGATCGAGTTTGCGACGCGGCACACGCCGCGGTGGAACCCGGTGTCGATCTCGGGCTACCACATCCGGGAGGCCGGCTCGACCGCGGTCCAGGAGCTCGCGTTCACCCTCGCCGACGGCCGGGCGTACGTACGCGCGGCCGTGGACCGGGGGCTTGACGTCGACGACTTCGCTCCGCGGCTCTCCTTCTTCTTCAACTCGCACAACGACTTCTTCGAGGAGATCGCCAAGTTCCGAGCCGCGCGCCGCGTGTGGGCCCGGGTGATGCGCGACGAGTTCGGGGCGAAGAACGAGCGCTCGCTCTGGCTGCGTTTCCACACGCAAACGGCGGGCTGCTCCTGCACGGCGCAGCAGCCCGAGCTCAATGTCGTGCGCACGACCGTCCAGGCCCTGGCCGGCGTCCTGGGGGGGACGCAGTCGCTGCACACCAACTCCTACGACGAGGCCCTCCAGCTGCCCAGCGAGGACGCGGTCCGGATCGCGCTGCGTACGCAGCAGATCCTCGCCTACGAGAGCGGCGTGGCGGAGAGCGTCGACCCGTTCGCGGGCAGCTACTTCGTCGAGTGGCTCACCGATGCGATGGAGGAGCGGACCCAGAAGTACTTCGACGCGATCGACCAGATGGGCGGGGTCATCGCGGGGATCGAGCGCGGCTTCTTCCAGCGCGAGATCCAGGAGGCGTCGTTCCGCTACCAGCGCGACGTCGAGTCCGGCGCGGAGAAGATCGTCGGGGTGAACGCCTACGCGGTCGATGCGCCGGTCCGGGTCCCGAGGCTCAAGATCTCGGAAGAGGCCCGCCGGCTCCAGTCGCGCCGCCTGAAGGAGTTGAGGTCCCGACGGGACGTTACGCGCCACGCCGCCGCCCTCGAGCGCGTCCGGCGCGCGGCGGAGCAGGAGACCGTGAACACGATGCCGGCGGTCCTCGACGCGCTTAGGGCGAAGGCGACGCTCGGGGAGATCGTGCACGCCTTCCAGGACGTCTTCGGCCGGTACCGCGAACGGTCGATGTACTGAGCCCCCTTCGGCCGGCAGGACGCACGTGACCGCTCGACGATCCCCGCCCGACCCTCCGGGGCCCGCGGCGGACCAGTACCGGGCGACGCTGGCCGCCCTGTTCGAGCGCCGCCGCTTCGGCATGAAGCCCGGGCTCGAAGTGATCCACGGCCTTCTGGAGGCCCTCGGTCACCCGGAACGGACGTACCCGGCGATCCACGTCACCGGCAGCAAGGGAAAGGGATCGGTCGCGGCCATGGCACAGTCGGTGCTCACGGCCCACGGCCGTCGCACGGGACGGTTCACCTCGCCCCACCTGGCGAGCTATCGGGAGCGGATCCAGATCGACGGACGGTCGATCGGTCCAAAGGAGGTCGTCGAGGGGCTCGCGCGCATCGACGCGGTCGCCGGCGACCTCGAGCGGACCGGAGCGATCGACCATGCCCCGACGTTCTTCGAGGTCACGACGGCGCTCGCGCTCGACTGGTTCGCCCGCCGGCACGTCGACGCCGCCGTGGTCGAGGTCGGCATGGGCGGCCGGCTCGACGCGACGAACGTCCTCGACGCCCGCGTCGGGGTCATTACGACGATCGAGCTCGAGCACACCGAGCTCCTAGGCTCCACGCGGTCCGCGATCGCCCGGGAGAAGTCCGGCATCTTCCACTCCGGCATGACCGGGCTCCTGGGGGAGCTCCCGCCCGACGCCCGGTCGACGATCGAGTCCGAGGCGGGCCGTCTTGGAGTACCGCTCTGGCACCTGGGCGGCGAGGTCCGCGTCGAGGACCGAGCGCTCGACGCGGACGGCCAGAACTTCACCGTGCGCCTGCCGGGGGTCCGGCTCGACGGGATCCACCTCCCGCTCCTCGGCCGGTTCCAGCCGGGCAACGCGGCCCTCGCCGTCGGCGCGGTCGCACGGTTCGCGGCCGCGACCGGCCTCGGCTTCGATCCGGACGCGGTTCGGACCGGCCTCGGCCGGGTGCGGTGGCGGGGTCGGCTCGAGCGGATCGCCCGCCGGCCCGAGCTGTACTACGACGTCGCGCATACTCCCGACAGCGCGAGGGCGGTCGCGCAGAGCCTGGCCGAGATCTCGCCGCTCGCGGACCCCGAGGAGAACGCGATCGTCTTCGGGGTCCTCCGGGGGAAGAACGTCGGGGCGATCCTCGACGCGCTCTCTCCGCTCGCCCGGACGCTCGTGGTCGTCCCGGTCCGTTCGGCGCGTGGCGTCCCCCCCGGCGAGCTGCGGGTCGCCGCGGCGGGCCGGTTCCCTCGGATCGTGGAAGCCCCGTCGGTCGCGTTGGGCGTCCGCGCGGCGCGCGCGGCGACCGGGACCGACGGCTTCACGCTCGTCGTCGGAAGCGACTACCTGGTCGGTGAGCTCCTCCGGCAGGAAGGCGGCGCTGAGGACGAACCCGACCTTTCGGACCCCGGCGTCGAGACCGCCCCCGTGTCCGCGAGGAGCCGAACCTGACGACGACGCGGTTCACCTCCCGCGACTGGGAAACGATCCTCGACCGGCTCTCCGCGCTGTACCGCACGGGCGATTGGCGGACCCCGTACCTGCGGGACCACGCCGAGAATCCGTTCCAGGTGCTGATCGGGACGATCCTCTCCCAGCGCACGCGCGACGCGAACACCGACGCCGCGAGCGCCCGGCTGTTCGCCCGGTTCCCCGACGCGGCCTCGCTCGCCGCGGCCTCGCCGGACGCGATCGAGCCGCTCATCCGGTCGACCGGGTTCTATCGGGTCAAGAGCCGGGCCGTCCGGGACTGCGCGCAGGCGATCTTGACCGAGTTCGGCGGCGTCGTCCCCCGGGAGTATTCCGCCCTGGTGGGTCTTCCCCACGTCGGACCCAAGACCGCGAACTGCGTCCTCGTCTTCGGCTACGGCATTCCGGCGATCCCCGTGGACACGCACGTCCACCGGATCGCGAACCGGCTCGGGGTCGTACGGACGAAGACTCCCGAGGAGACCGAGGCCGCCCTGATGCGCGTCGTCGACCGCCGCTACTGGATCCCCCTCAATCCGCTCCTCGTCCAGCACGGCCAGAACCTCTGCCGGCCGATCGGCCCCCGGTGCCCCGAGTGCCCGATCCGCGACCTCTGCGCTACGGGTCGGGCGCTCGCGCGGGGCCGGCCGCCGCCGCTCGCGGCCGATCGTCGCCGCCCGCGGTCGGCGGCAGGGCGACGAGGGCGATCAGGGTCGCCGCCATCACGAGCGCGAGGAGCTCCCAGCCGACGGCGTACGACGTCACCCCGACGATCCACCCGAAGAGGACGAGCACGACCGCCCCGCCGGCGAGCTGGATCGAATTGAACAGCCCGATGGCGAGCGGGATCTCGTCGCTCGGCACCTCCCGCCAGAAGTGCGGCAGGACGTACATCCCGGCGTAGAGCGCCCCGTAGCTGAACGAGAAGACGGTCCCGATCGCGACCGTCGCGGCGAGGCCGACGAACGGAAGGCCGGCGAGCAGGGCGGCGCCCACTAACGTCGCGATCACGAACTGGGTCCGGTGGTTGCGGAACCGCTCGGCGATCGGACCGCCGACCGGGCCGCCGAACAGGCTCGGGAGGACGAAGAACGTACCGACGGCGCCGGCGAGCGCGAGCGACCAGCCGTGGACGACCTCGCCCCACGGCACGACGAACTGCCCGGTCGCGAACGATGCGCCCTCGACGCCCACGAAGGCGAAGCCGACGGCCCAGACCCCGCGGTAGCGCAGGGCCGCCGGGATCCCGGAGGGCGGCCGGGTGCTCGGCGGCGCGCCGGCGGCCCGCGGGATGGCGACGAGTGCCACGAGCGTGAGGATCCCGAGGAGCACGCCGCCCAGGACGAGCGAGCCCCGCCACCCGAGCGAGGGGATCAGGAGGGAGGTCGCCAGGACGCCGAGCGCGCTCCCGAGGCTGAACGCCGAGCTGAACGTCCCGACGGGCAGTCCCCGGCGGCCGGCCGGGTAGAGGCTCGCGACGAGCCCGATCGCCGGCGAGAAGAACAGCGAAGCCCCGATCCCGGCGAGGAGGCGGAAGCCGAGCAGCGCTCCGAACGTGGGGCTGAACCCGCTCGCGATCCCGCCGACCGCGATCACCGCGGCGCCCCAGAGGGCGACGGGACGCGGCCCGAAGCGGCGGGCGAGGAAGCCCGCCGGGACCTGCATGAGACCGGCGCCGACCAAGAACACCGCGGTCAGCAGCCCGAACTCGGCCGGCCCGATCGAGAACGTCGCTCCGATCGGAAGGAGCGCGGGTCCGATGTCGAACCAGTTGTAGGCGTAGGCGACGCGCAGCGCGATGAGCGCCGCCGTCGCGCGCAGCACGGCCGGACGCCCCAGCTCGGACCCGCCCGAACCCGTCGCCACCGGATCGACCGACCTCCGAGCGCGCCGGACGATCCGACGCGCTCTGCGAGGAGCGGATTCGCCCAAATCGTTTAAGCGCCCGCGGGCGTCGGCGCCCGCCGATGGACGCCGCCGAGTACGACCTCCCGGTCTTCCATCGGGGCGGCTTCCACCGGCGGACCTGCCGGTCGTGCGGGTCGGCGTTCTGGAGCCTCGGGGACCACGCGGTCTGTCAGGAGGCGCCCTGCCGCGACTACGGCTTCCTCGGGCACCCGATCATCCCCCGCCCGTACGCGCCCGACGAGGTGCGCGAGACGTTCCTTTCGTTCTTCGAGCACCGCGGCCACACGAGGATCCGGCGGTATCCCACGATCGCCCGGTGGCGGAACGACGTTTTCTTCGTCCAGGCGTCGGTCTACGACTTCCAGCCGTGGGTGACGAGCGGCGCGATCCCTCCCCCGGCGAACCCGCTCACGATCTCCCAGCCGTGCCTGAGGTTCAACGATCTCGGGGAGATCCCGGAGAAGGGCCGGTACTTCACGCAGTTCGAGATGATGGCCCACCACGCGTTCAACCGCCCCGGCCACGAGGTCTACTTCAAGGACCGGTGCACGGAACTCTGCCACGAGCTCCTGACGAGCACCTTCGAGGTCGACCCGACGGCGATCACCTACAAGGAGGAGGTCTGGGAGGGCGGCGGGAACCTCGGTCCGTCCCTGAGCGTCGGGGCGCTCGGCCTCGAACTCGCGACGCTCGTCTTCATGGAGTACGTGCGGGACGGGGACGGCATGAAGCCGATGCCGTTGACCGTCGTCGACACGGGCTACGGGCTCGAACGGTTCACGTGGGCGAGCCGGGGCACCCGCACGGCGTACGAGGCGGTCTTCGGCGCCGCGTTCGACGAGCTCCGTCGCACCTTCTCGCCGGCCGACACCGCCGTGCTGCTCGACCACGCGCGCTCGCTCAATTTCATGCTCACGGACGGGATCGTGCCGTCGAATAGCAAGGCGGGGTACTTCGCGCGCCTCGTCCTCCGGCGTTCGTTGCGGATCCTCGCGAAGTCGCCCGAGGCCCCCGAGCTCGTCGCGATCCTCGACCGCGTGGCCCGCGACCAGGCGACCGCCTTTCCCGAGATCGGCGAGCATCGGGACGACCTGCACCGGGTCGTCGAGGCCGAGATCGAACGGTTCGGCGAGTCGATCGAGCGCGCCCGGCAGGCGATCCGGCGCCACGAGGAGCGGGTGAGCGCGGCCGGCGCCCGCGTCACCGAGGACGACCTCCTCACGTGGTACGACTCGCTCGGCGTCCCGCCGGACGTCGCTGTCGAGGAACTGAAGCATCCCCCGCCGATCCCGGCCGACTTCTACACGCAGGTGGCGGCCCGGCACGAGGGAGAAGCCCCGGCGACCGACTACGCGGAGTCGACGGAGGGACTTCCCGAGGTTCCCGACTCCGTCCCGCCCACGGAGGTGCTCTACTACCTGGACCCGTACACCGTCGCCTTCGAGGCGCACGTGGTCTTCGCGAAGGGACCGTTCGTCGTGCTCGACCGGACCTACTTCTACCCGACCGGGGGGGGCCAGGTCACGGACCGGGGACACCTCAACGACCTCGAGGTCGTCGACGTCGAGCGGCGCGGGGCGTGGGTCCTCCACCGGCTCGAACGGGACGCCCCGTGGAGCGCGGGGGAGCGGGTCCACGGCCGGATCGACGCCCCCCGGCGCACGCAGCTGATGCAGCATCACACCGCCACGCACCTCCTCAACGGAGCGTTGCGCGAGATCGTCGGCCCGCACGTCTGGCAGGCGGGAGCGTACAAGGGCCCGGAGTCGGCCCGCATCGACATCACCCACTACCGGCCGCTCTCGAAGCAGGAGCTCCACCGGGTCGAGCGCCGGGTGAACCAGATCGTGCGCGAGGACCGGCCCGTGAAGAGCTACTTCGAGGCGCGCAGCGAGGCCGAGCGCCGGTTCGGCTTCACCCTCTACCAGGGCGGAGCCGTCCCCGGGAAGGAGCTGCGCGTCGTCGAGGTGGAGGGGTTCGACGTGGAAGCGTGCGGCGGCACCCACTGCACGCACACGAGCGAGGTCGGGGCGATCGCCCTGCTCGGCACCGATCGGATCCAGGACGGGGTCGTCCGGCTCACCTTCGCGAGCGGGGAGCGCGCGCTCGACCTCCGCGAAGAGCACGAGGAGATCCTCTCCGACGCCGCGCGACGTCTCGGGGTGCCAGTGGAGAAGCTCCCCGACGGGATCGACCGGCTGTTGGGCGAGATCGAGGAGAACCGTCGATCGGCCCGGGAGCGGCTCCGGGAGGACCTGGGCGCTACCGCCCAGCGCCTGCTGGCCGAGAACTCCGAAACCGTAGGGACGGTCAGCGTGGTCGCCGCGACCGTGGCGCTCGATCGGGCGGGGCTAATGGAGCTCTCGCGGCTCCTCACCCGCGGTGCGGACCGGGTGGCGATCCTCGCGAGCGAGCACGAGGGACGGGGAACCCTGTTCGTCGGCTCGACGGCGACCCGGGTGCCGGCCAACGCGCTCGTCGAGGCGGCCCGCCCCGCCTTCGGAGGCAAGGGCGGCGGGAACCCCGCCGCCGCCACGGCGGTCGGCGAGCCCGGCGCGCCGCTCACGGCGGCGCTCGAGGCCGCCCGGTCGGCGGCGCGTGAGCGAAGCGCCGTATAGCCGGTCGGGCGAGGGAGTTGTACGAAACCTTGAAGTCCCGAACCGACCCATGAAGGCGCGGGACACGGAATGGCACGTCGGGCTCTCGAACCCAGAGGTGGTCCATCCCGCGTAAGGTTCAGATGACCGCGACGGACGGCAGCACCGTAGGGGGTGTCCCTCCCGAGGTCGTCGCTTTCCTGAGCGGGAAGGGCGGACGATCCCTCATCATCAAGGGGGGCGCCGGCACCGGCAAGACGACCTTCGGCCTCGAGCTCCTGGAGCGCGTCGGCCAGCCGAGCCGCTCCTACTACCTCTCGACGCGCATCGGCGACGAGGCGCTCTACCGCCAGTTCCCGTGGCTCAAGACGAGCGAGATGCGCAGCCGGGTCCTGGACTCGGCGAAGCTGTTCCTCGACGCGATCAACACCAGCGGGAAGAGCCGGGACCCCGAGCTCCCCGAGAGCGAGCAGAAGAAGATCCGCGCCGGGCGCGAGGTGCTCGGGAGCTTCGGCCAGGACCGCGGCCCGCCCACCCGCGTCGACCGCTCGCACCTCCAGGCGCTGCTCAAGCGGAGCCCGATGCCCGAGGTCGAGAACGTCTACAACCGCATCGAGCGGAACCTTCCGGAGAAGTCGCTGCTCGTCATCGACTCGCTCGAGGGTATCACCCACAAGTACGGCCTCGAGATGGAAGAGTTCGTCATGGCCCTCCAGAAGGACCTCGTGGAGGGCTCGAGCTCCGACGTGGTGATGATCCTCGAGAAGCCCGAAGCGGGCGGCATCGAGTACCTCGTCGACGGGCTCATCTCGATCCAACGCGAGGAGCTCGACGAGCGAAGGGTCCGCCACCTTCGGCTCGAGAAGCTCCGGGCGACCAACATCGGCCGGGCGCGCTACGCGGTCACCCTGAACGGCGGCCGGTTCGAGGCGCTGGGGACCCAGCGCGGGCGCGGCGCCGCCGGCACCACCGGGGCCTGGAAGCCGTTCCCGGACCCCGAGCGGTACTACTCGACGGGGATCCCCGACTTCGACGCCCTCCTGGGCGGCGGGTTGAAGCGCGGCAGCTTCAACGCCTTCGAGGTCGACGTCAACGTCGGGATCGACGACTACTACATGCTGTTCACCCCGACGTTCTTGAACTTCCTGAGCCAGGGCCGCGGGATCATCGCGGTCTTGGCCGCCGGCGAGTCGCCGGAGAAGCTCCGGGACACGCTCGTGCGCCACGTCCCGCCGAACCAGTTCGACACCCGCGTGCGGATCGTCGACTACACCGCGGGGGAGACCGAGGACCCGTACATCCTGCCGATGGCCCGCTACGGCCGCGACGAGGCGATGCGCGCCACCGTCACGGCGGAGAAGGCGGTCTCGGGCCCCGACCGCAAGCCGTTCATCGAGTACACCGCGTTCGACACCTTCGAGAGCCTGATGGGCGACCAGGTGGCGATCCGGATGTACTTCCAGGGGGTCGCCCGCACGAAGCACGTCGGGAACCTGGGGATCGGCCTCCTGAAGCCGGGACTGCTCGTCTCGAGCGAGATCCTCAACATGATGGACACGTACTTCCGGATCATCAACGTCGACAACGCCCCGTGCATCTACGGGATCCGGCCGCGGACGACGATCTACGCGATCAGCCCGGACCCCGAGAAGGGCCCGCCGCACGCGGTGCTCACGCCGGTCGTCTGACC
>JASHSX010000043.1 GCA_030040865.1 Thermoplasmata archaeon
CAGAAGATCGAGCAGACGACGCGGCGCCCGAACAGGACGACGAGGATGCCCGTCAGGAGGTAGGTGAACAGGACCGCCGTGAACACGCCGACCGCCAGCGGGTACGAACCGATCCCCATCGGCCAGCCCAGGAACGGGACGGTGCTCGGGGACGGCGCATTGGGGTCAACGAGGGCGAAGTAGATGCTGGGATAGAAGACCGCGAACGCGGCGTAGCACCCCATCATGAGGCCGAGACGGACGCGGTTCTCGAGGTTCTTCGTCTCCCGGAACTTGAACACGACGAGCGCCCCCATCTCGAGGCCCATCATGATCAGGAACCACGAGGAGCCGGCGGCGGTCGCGAAGAACCAGAAGCCGTTGGACATCGCGTTGAACACGATCGTGCCTGCCGAGCCGGAAAGAGGCAGGAACGGGAATCCCCCGAGGTAGTCGGCCGGGTCCAGCTGGACGCTGAGCACCGCGCCCATGCAGACCTCCGCAACGAAGACGCCCGAGAGAACGGCGAACGTCCACGCCGGCCGCAGTTGCCACGGAGGCGACGGCGTGTCGTGGAACCGGGCCGGTCGTGTCACGGCCGTGTACACGACGAGCATCTCGAGGGCGATGGCGATCGCGAACGTCGTCGCGTCGCCGAAGTACTGCCAGACGAACAGCCCGGCCATCATGAGCCCGTAGACGGCGACCAGCTCGGCCAGATAGTTGCCCAGCGCGGCGGAGAACTGCCGGTGGCGGTACAGGTACTCGAAGAGAAAGACGAACAGCGCGATCATGAACGCGCTCGAGACGTAGATCGCGAGCGGCGGCCATGTCGCCCCGCCGAGCGCCGTCGGGGTGAACACCATGATGGCCGCCTGGACGAGGAGGATCGCGAGGAGCGCCCGGGGCAAGCGACTCCAGAGCAGTGCGGCGGTGAGGAACATCTCCGCCGCCATCGTGAAGATGAACCACGGCGAGTTGATCGTGCCGACGAAGACTGCGAGGGGACCCGCGGCGAGGGCCGACGGGCCCTGGGCGAGGAGGAGCCCCCAGCTCATCAGAATCTCGTTCGCGAGCACCAGAGCAGCGATCAGCAGGGCAGAGCCGATCCCGAGACCGACCGGGCCGGAGCCTTCGAGGGTCGCCGGGTGCGCAGCGCCCCGGCTGCGCAGCAGGGCGGCCAGGAGCGGCGCCAGCGTAGCGACCATGAGGACCCCGCTGACGGCGATCCCGGCGACGAGGTTCCCGATCGAAGGAGAATCCAGATAGACGACGGCGGCGATCCACATCTCGCCCATCATCGCGAGGAGGTACAGCGCGATCCACGAGCGCGCCCGGCTTCGGGCCTCGACCGCGGCCCGGAGGAGGAGGGCGGTCGCGCCGGCCATGACGGCGGCGATGACGACCAGCCCGACCACGAGCGAGTCCATCGCAGCGATCTCCCCGGGGCCCGGGTCCGGACCGATTTTCGGGCTATAACGCCGAGGTAGTTACTACGGATTGCGTAGGAACGGAGGAGGGGGTCGGCACCCTACGTTCCCTCCGCCGCCGGTCCGTCCTCCGCCGATCGCGGGCGCCGGGCGGGCTCGGTAGAGGCGGCCCCGAACCGTTCGGGCGCGGTGGCGGCCCACAGGAACGCGGCCATCTGGGCGAGCAGCGATACAGCAAATAGCCCGGCGCTCGAGAGCTCGACCCAAACGTACAGCCCACCGGCCATGAGACCGAGCGAGACGAAGAGAGCGAGCAGGTATCGGACCGTGGCCGACGAGATCGCTTCGCCTCGGAAGAGCGCGATCAGGAGCACGGCCACGGCGCCGGCCATCAGTCCGCTCGCCCCCAGGGAAGAGCCCAGGAGCCACGGAAGTCCCGAGATCGTCGGCGGGGAGCAGATCATGATCGCGGGCTGGAGCACGAGCAACCGACGCATCACCGGCGGGAAGCGCGACACGAGGAATCCCAGGGTGACGATCATCTCGAACGCCATCGGGAAGACGAACCAGGGCGATACGATCGCCCCGATCGCGACGACGAGGGCCTGCCGGTCTCCGGTGCCGAAGCCGACGGGGAGCGCGTGGGTGACCAGGCTGAACGACCAGCCCATCAGGAACTCGTTCGCGAGGACCAGTCCGATGACGGAGGCCACGAACAGACCCCGATGTACCCCCCCGGAGCCCGGTACGGCACCGGGCGCGCGAGCTCGGACCTCCCGCCAGAAGCCGACGAAGACGACCATCACACTGGCCGACATCACGCCCGAAGCGACCCACAGTCCTGCGGCGACGCCGCCGCCACCTCCGATCGCGAAGTAGACGACGACGCCGAGGAACATCGCGGCCATCATCGCGAGGACGAACTGGACCACGCTCGCGGAGAGCGGACCGGTGGCCGAGACTGCCCACTTCACGGCGATCGCCGCGATCGTGGACATCCCACCGGCCAGCCCGGCGAGGAGGACCAGGACCAGAAGTTCGGTCACGGTACGGCGGCCCCCCGCCGGTCGGTCACGGTCCGACGAGACGGTACGGATATCTTTGCTTGTCGAACGGGCCCCTTACGGGCCGCCCCGCGCGGCGCGGCCGCGCCGCGAGATGCGGAGCGCGATACGAGCGCCGTCGCCCGTTCGCGTACCGGGATCATCGACCGCGGCGAACGCCGGACCCGTACACGAACCCGGCACACCGAGGTGTCCCGCAAACCCTACTATCGACCGAGGGCTGGGCGGCCGTTTTTGCAGGTGAGCAGGTCACGTCGTCCAGCCCAACGGCCGCCTCAACTCCCGCTCCGCCTTCGCCACCGGCCGGAACGTCGCCTCGGTGGCGATTCTGGCGCCGCCGAGGCGGACGTCCGAGCCCACCGGTCGCTCGGTCGTGGGTCGCGGTCTCGAGGGATCTCGCGCGGTGGGCGGTCATCGCCGTCCCGATCGGCATCGTGGCCGGACTCGGCGCGGCGGCGTTCTACTATCTCATCACGGTCGTCTCGCAGCTCCTGCTCTCCGGCCTCGCCGGCCTGACCCTCCCCGCCGAGGGCACGCTCAACCCTGCTCAGTTGGAGTGGGCCAGCTCACTGCCTCAGCTGTTCTGGATTCCGCTCCTGATGGCCGGCGGTGGGTTGTTCGTCGGGCTCATCGCCTGGAAATTGGCGCCCGAGGTCGCGGGGCACGGGACCGATGCCACGATCCGTTCCTTCCACCGACAGGCCGGTAAGGTCCGGCTCCGAGTACCGATCCTCAAGACCGTGGCCAGCGCCGTGACGCTCGGGACGGGAGGGAGCGGCGGCCGGGAGGGTCCGGTCTCCCAGATCGGCGGCGGATTCGGATCGCTGTGGGCCAGCCTCGTCGGTCTCAGCGACCGGGACCGCCGGATCGCTCTCGCCAGCGGCATGGGGGCGGGCATCGGCGCGATCTTCCGGGCCCCGCTCGGGGGCGCGGTGTACTCGGCCGAGATCCTCTACACCGGTGACTTCGAGCCCGAGGTGTTCGTTCCCGGGATCATCGCATCGGTCGTAGCGTACTCCGTCTACTCGTCGATCTTCGGATTCCACACCCTGTTCGCGACATCGGCGGCGTTCGCGAACTATGCGTTCAACCCGGAACGGCTGCCCCTCTTCCTGGTGCTCGGGATCGCGTGCGGAGCCACCGGGATCTTCTTCACGTGGATGTACCACCGGGGCGACCGGTGGTTCGGGAGCCGGCCCTGGGTACGCCCGTGGGGACCGGCGGTCGGCGCCGGGCTCGCGTCGGCGGTCTTCCTCGGCGCCTACTTCCTGTTTCCCGAACAGGGGCATTTCGCGGCGCTCTCGTCGCTCTCGATCGGGTACGGATTCGTCCAGGTCGCCATCGCCGGCGATCTCGGCTCCTTCACCTACGGTCTGATCGCGCTGCTGATCGCCGCCGTCGTGGTCCGGATGATCATGACGACCTTCGTGGTCGGCTCGGGTGGGAGCGCGGGGCTGTTCGGGACGAGCGTGGTCGTCGGCGCCTTCCTCGGGACCGCGATCGGCGGCGCGTTCCACCTGGTGTTCCCGTCGCTGGTGCCGACCACGGTCGTCGCGGTGTTCGCGATTGTCGGGATGATGTCATTCTTCGGGGGGATCTCCAAGGCCCCGCTCGGCGTGCTCATCATGGTCGTTGAGATGGCGGGCAGCTACACGGTCCTACCGGCCGCGATGATGTCGATCTTCGTCGCGTACGTCGTGACGGGTCCGTACCACATCTATTCGGAGCAGCTGCCGAGCCGACTGCAGAGCCCCGCGCACCGCGAAGAGTACCAGAACTACTTCCTCGCCACGACCTCGATCGGGGAGATCGCGACCTACGAGTCGGAGCCGGTCCCCCCGTCGATGCCGATCGGCGAGGCGATCGACGTCGCCGTGACGCACGGTCGGGCGGTACTGTCGGTCGAGAGCCCCGGCGCGTGGCTCGGTGCGCTCCGACTCTCGGACCTCCTGAGGGTCCCGGCCGAGAAGCGCGGGGAGCTCCATGCGGCCGATCTCGCACGGCCCGTCGAACTGCTCCTACCGGCCGACCTGACCGCCGACGAGTCGCTCCGACGCATGGACGAACAGAACACGGACGTCGCCGCCGTGGTCTCGGTCGATGGACCCAGCAAGGTACTCGGCCTGGTGACCCGGCGGGGCATCCGTCCCCCGACCGCGAACTCGCCCTCCCCTCTGCGGGCCGGGAAACCGCCCCGGGTACCGACTCCCTAGATCGAGCGGTCCGACCGGAACCGACGCTTGGACTCCGGGCGGTCGGGCCGCACTGGCGGCGGCAGCCGACTCACGCTCGACCGACCGGCGGTGGGGATCGGACGACGAGGACCGAGCAGCCCGCGTGGTGGACAAGTCCCTCGGAAGTGCTACCGAGGACGAATCGCGCCGGCCCCGACAGTCCACGGGACCCGACCACCAGGTAGCGCGTCGGGTGTTCCTTGAGGAACTCCACGAGGCGGGGTACCACGGGGCCTTCCAAGAACACGGCCTCGACGGTGGCAACCCCGCCGGCTCGGAGGGCGGCGACCGCGCGTTCGAGCGCGTCCCGGTACCGGCGCGTCATCTCGCCGATGCCGGGATCCGAAGGAACCGGACCGCCGAACATCGGCGGGGGAGGCGGGAGAACCGTCGCCACGGTGACCGGCGCGTCGGTTGCCTTCGCGATCTCAACGGCTGCCCGGACGGCCGCTGCGGACTCGGGAGAGCCATCGACCGCCACGAGGATCGACCGAGGTTCGGCCATGGACGTTCCATCGACGGCGGCGATAAATCCTGCCGGTCAAGCCGAGTTGACGTGCGAGGGGAGAGCGCCTACCCGCGCAACGACGCGGGAACGCGGCCGACAGGTACCCTCCGGCGTACGCCGGCCCGCGGGGAGCGGGTCCCCTTCGCGCTCGTAATGTTCTTGCGGGATATCGATCGGCCTCGCAAGGGGATACCCCGGTGACGAAACCTGTCGTCCGCGAGTTCGCCCGTCCGGGGTCCGCTGCGACGACCGTCCCTAGGGGGCGAGTCTAGCCGAGAGCGTCCGAGGAGACGACCGTGTCGACCGATCCTTCGCGAGTCCGACCCGCCGCCGCGAGCGCGAGGGGGTCGGAGGGAGAACGACCTACCCCGGCCGGGACGGAGGGGCTCTCCGGTCATCCTCGGGCCCGAGCCGAATGGGACCGCTTGGAGGAGGTACTGATCCACCGCCCCGGCGTCGAGATGTTCTTCGGTCTCCTCGAGCCGTACTCCTTCCTCTACGAGCGTGCGTTCCGGGCGGACGAGGCGACGTTCGAGCACGCTGAGCTGGAGCACGTCCTGGACGAGAACGGGGTCCGGGTCCGTCGCCTCATCCATCTCGCCATCGAGCTCGGGGAGCGCCGTCCGGAGCTGGTCGAGCAGGTGCGTCATCGGATCCTGCGCATCGTGCGCTACACGGGACCCCGGGTCATGGTCGAGGCGTCCCGAAGGGCCCTCCGACGCAATCTGGATCGGTTCGACGGGGAGACGCTCTTCAACATCCTGCTCCTGCGGCCGTCCGTCCACCTCGAGCGCCACGCCGGGGCCCGCGTGATCCTGCCCACGGTGGAGCTCCACACCCCCCTTGCCAACCTCTACTTCATGCGGGATCAGCAGGCGCTGTCCGCCACCGGTTACCTCATCGGCCGGATGTCGAAGCCCCAACGGCGCGAGGAACCGGTCCTCACCGGCGCGCTCCTCCGCGCGTGGGGCGCGCCGATCGTCGCGCGGGTGCGCGCGCCCGGGACGTTCGAAGGAGGGGACTTCATCCCGATGGGCGATTTCGTGCTGCTCGGGACTGGCGACCGCACGAACGCGGGCGGCGTCCGGCAGGTACTCGCGAGCCCTATCGGCGTCGACGAGGTCGCCGTGGTCCATCAGCCGAGCCACCCCGCGCTGCCGGGAGGTCGCCCCGACCCGATGATCGACATGCACCTCGACACCTACCTCAATATCCCCGGAGAAGGCCTGGCCGTCGGTTGCGCACCGCTCCTGGACCGCGCCCGGACAGAGGTGTATCGCCGGCGGGGCGGCGGCGCGATGGTTCGGGATGCCAAGTCGGTCACCCTGCGAGAGTTCCTCACTTCCAAAGGGTTCGAGGTGATCCCGATCTCCACGATCGAGCAGCTCAGCTACGCCGCCAACTTCCTGTGCCTCCGAGACCGGCGGATCCTCGCGATCGATGTCGAGGAGGAGCTCGATCGGGTGCTGGAGGGACTGGCGGTCGCGGCGCGTCGCAATCCGCGCCGGTACGGTGCGCTGTTCGCCATGGTCCGGAAGGAGCGGGCCACGCTGCGCGAGGGCGCCGGGTACTTCCCGCGTACCGCCGCAATCCGGGACCACGGGATCGAGGCGGTGCCCATCGCGCTTCCCGAGATCACGGGAGGGTACGGAGGGGCCCACTGCATGACGTGTGCCGTCCGGAGGTCGCGCCCGTGAGCGGGACCCCGACGACGGGAGTTCCGGGCAGCGCGATCGGAGACGGGATCGTCGAGAAGCGCGATCTGCTGTCGATCGCCGATATCGCAGGCGATCTCCCCGACGTCGTGGGCCGGGTGGAGGAGCTCAAGCGTGCCCGACCTGAGGGGGTCCTTCCTCGCACCCTGCCCGATTGCAACGTGGCGATGGTCTTCGAGAAGCCGTCGCCGCGGACCCGCAGTTCGTTCGAGACCCCGATCCAGGAGCTCGGCGGCCACCCCGCGTGCCTGTCCACGTCCGAGATGCAGCTCGGGCGAGGGGAGACGATCGCGGACATGGCGCGGGTGCTCTCTCGCTACTACCACGGCATCGTCTCCCGAGCGTACCGTTGGCAGAACGAGGCGGAGCTCGCGCGCCCGTCGTCCGTCCCCGTCGTGAACGCCTTGGACGATCGGGAGCAGCCCTGCCAGGTCGTCGCCGATCTCCTCACCCTGCGGGAACGCTGGTCCCGGTGCTTCCGTGGCCGGCGCCTCGCCTGGGTGGGCGACAGCAACAACGTCCCGCGTTCCCGGATGCTCGGGTGCGCGGCCGTGGGGCTCGATCCGGCGGCGGCGATCCCGGAAGAGTATCGCCCGCCGGACGAACTCACGGCGCCGGCTCGTCGTCTCGGGGAGAGTACCGGATCGAACCTCCGGTTCGTGGCCGATCCGCGCGAGGTCGTCCGGGGGGCGGACGCGGTCTACACGGACGGCGGGGTGTCGATGGTCGAGGAGGCCGAAACGGCGCAGCGCACGCGGGCCTACCACGGCTACACGGTCAATGATTCCCTTCTCGATCTCGCGAGGCTGGGTGCTTTCGCGCTCCACGATCTCCCCGCCCACCGAGGGCTCGAGATCACGAACTCCGTGATGGACGGCACCCGCCAGGCGACCGGGGACCAGGCCGAAAACCGCCTCCACACGCAGAGGGCCCTCTTGGAGCTCCTGCTGGCACCCCGAGGACCCGGTCTACCAGGATCGACGCCGAGGAGCGGATGAGCCGGGTCCTGGTCGCTCTCGGCGGCAACGCGCTCGAGCCCGCCCACGGCGCCGGCACCTGGGCCGAGGCGACGACCGAGATGCGAAGGACGGCGAAGAGTCTGGCCGCCGTGGTCGCGGAGGGTCACGAGCTCGTCCTTACCCACGGAAACGGACCTCAGGTCGGGAACCTCCTGCGTGAGGCCGAGCTCGCGGCCCGGGAGGTCCCGATGCCCCCGATGTACGTCGCCGGCGCCGAGTCCGAAGGGGAGATCGGCTTCCTCATCGCGCAGGAACTCTCGAGCGCCCTCCGGCGGGCCGGAGTCCCGAGGGCCGTGGTTCCCGTGATCTCGCGGACGGAGGTGGACCGTCGAGATCCTGCGTTCCGGAACCCCAGCAAGCCGGTCGGTCGGTTCTACTCGGCGGCGGAGGCCCGCACATTGGTCCGGGAGCGCGGCTGGGTCCTCCGTCCCGACCCTCACCGGGGGGGCTGGCGTCGGGTCGTCCCGTCCCCCCTCCCCCGGCGCTGGCTCGAGGGAAGCGCAGTCCGGGCGGCGCTCGACGCCGGGCTCGCGGACCGCTGCGTGTTCGTCGTCGCGGGGGGCGGCGGGATCCCGGTCGCCCGCAACGGTTCCGGGGGTTGGACGGGCGTCGACGCCGTGATCGATAAGGACCGGGGCGCCGCTCTCGTAGGCCGTCAGCTGCGTTGCGACTCGCTCGTCATCGTCACCGACGTGCCCGGAGCCGCCGTTGGGTTCGGCACCCCGCGTCAACGCTGGCTCGGGGTCGTCTCGGTCCGCGAGCTTCAACGGTACCTGGACGCGGGGGAATTCGCCGCCGGAAGCATGCGGCCGAAGGTCGAGGCGGTCCTCGACTTTGTTCGGGCCGGTGGCCGCCGGGCTGTGATCACCGACGTCGGCTCGCTCCGTCGGGGGATTCGCGGCGAAGCCGGGACGCGCGTCCCGAGCCCCCGGGTCCGATCGCCGCGCCTACCGACCGGCGGCGCATCCCGGCGCCGGTAGGTCCCGAGAAGGGATTGCTCCGGCCGAGGTGATCGGACCGGCTCGCGTCCGTCACCGGGATGCCTTCCGTACTTTCTCCCGCGCGCGCTCGAACGGGGGCATCCGGGGCGTCCCCTGATCCGCGGGCCCTTTGCGCACGGAGAGCCGCGCCGAACGACGGAGGGGGGCGGCGACCGCCAATCGGGATCGGGAGGTCCGCGTCGGCGCGGCCGACGCGGACCCGGAAGAAGTTCGTTCAGCAGACCAGGGCCCGCAGAACCCGCGCCTTGATCGAGCTCCCGGGGAGTTTCTCCCGGAGGTGCAGGCGAGAGGCGATGCCGTAGGCGTACGGCGCGAAGACGAGCCCGACGAAGATGAGCGCGAGCATCAGGTCCCCGCCCGGATCGGTGTACCCGACGAAGTTCCAGCCGCTCCCCTGGACGTACGCGCCGTCGAAGCCGCTCAGGGCCCAGATCCCGAGCATGATCGCGGCGGACCACGCGGCGGCCGGCCGCTGAAAGACCCCGAGGATCAGGAGGAGTCCCCCGAACGTCTCGCCCAGCGCCACCGCGGCGCCGACGGCCACCCAGTTGCTGCTCAACCAACCGTAGCCGAAGCCTTGGATCACGCCCTGCATCGTTCCCTGTTGGAAGAGGATCCACTTCAGGATCCCGTCGAAAAGGAAGATCGCGCCGAACAGGATCCGGATCCCAGACAGCGTCCGCGTCGCGTTCCGACCGACCCGCTCGGAGTCGGAGAGGACCACCGCCTCCGTCGTCAGTTCGTCGCTTTTGCCGAATCCCGCCTTCGTCACATGAGCTCCCATCTGGCCCACCTTGCCTCCGCGAGCGGAGGGGGAGCTCTTGAACGCGGGCTCAACTCGAATTGACGTTCCCTGGAACCGGCCGGACACCCCAGCCTCGCGGAGGCTGGGCGCGTAGGGCAGAGGTACGGTCTCCGGTACCGTCTCCGGCCAAGTCATTCCGGGGAGGGCCGCCCGGTGCGAACGGCGCCCCGGCGCGCGCGCCGGGCCGTTCGGATATCGCCTCGGAGCCGACGGGGCGCTAAATCCATCCCCGGCTCTACGCCGCCCGCCGTGAAATCCATCGAGGAGATCGCCGACGGACTCGTCCTTCCTTCCGAGGCCTGGGAGCCGTACGGCCGGTGGGCCGCGAAGGTCGACCCGTCCCGACTCTCTCCGCGCGTCGGACGTCCTCCCGGCCAGATCGTGCTGATCACGGGGATGACGCCTTCGGCCGGCGGGGTCGGGAAGACCGTCACGACGCTCACCCTCGCCTCCGCGTTGACGCGCCGGGGCGCGCGGTCGATCGCGTGCCTCCGGCAGCCGTCGCTCGGTCCCGTCTTCGGCATCAAGGGCGGGGGCGCGGGAGGGGGGCGGGCCACGGTAGAACCGCTCGTCGAGGTGAATCTCGGGATGACCGGGGATCTCGACGCGGTCACGTCGGCCCACAACCTCCTGGCGTCCCTCATCGACAATCACCTGCACCACGGGAACGCGCTCGGAATCGATCCGGAGCGGATCGTCTGGCCTCGAGCCCTCGATCTCGAGGACCGCGCCCTGCGCGAGATCGAGGTAGGCCGCGGCACCGGCAACGGCCCCGTCCGTTCGACCTCGTTCGTGA
This sequence comes from Thermoplasmata archaeon, assembly GCA_030040865.1. GTDB lineage: Archaea > Thermoplasmatota > Thermoplasmata > Lutacidiplasmatales > UBA184 > Lutacidiplasma. The sequence continues at coordinate 10,552 of JASHSX010000043.1, forward strand.
TCACCCCCGCATCCGAAATTACCGCGATCCTCGGTCTCGCGACCGGGCCCGAGGAGCTCGAGGGGCGTCTCGGGCGGATCGTGATCGGACACTCCCGGGCCGGGACCCCCGTCACCGCCTCAGACCTCCACGCGAGCGGTGCGATGGCCGCACTCCTGCGACGGGCGCGCCTGCCCAATCTCCTCCAGACGTCGGAGGGAGCCCCCGTGCTCGTCCACGGCGGTCCTTTCGGGAACCTCTCCTACGGCACCACGACGTTGAGTTCCCTTCACGTCGCCCAGCAGCTGTCGGACATCGTGCTCGTCGAAGCGGGGTTCGCCACGGACCTGGGGGCCGAGAAGTTCGTCGATCTCGTCGCCCCCCTGGGCGACGTGAGCCCCTCCGCCGCCGTGATCGTGGCGAGCCTGCCCAGCCTCCACGCCCACGCCCCGGGGAAGGTCGGGTCGGGCTCCCTCGGCCCGGGTCTCGAGAACCTCGAACAACACATCGCGAACGTCCGGGCGTTGGGGCTCGATCCGGTCGTTGCGCTGAATCGGTTCCCGGGCGACATCGCAACGGAACGGACCGAGGTGAAGTCGTTCTGCGGCGGGCTCTCGGTTCGCATCGAGGACGCGAACGGATTCTCCGACGGCGCGATCGGGGGCTTGAGCGTGGCGGAGGCGGTCGTCGAGGCCCTGCACCGGGGTCAGCGGGCGACGCCGATCTACCGCCCGGACCAGCCCCTCGCCGAGAAGATCGACACCGTGGTCCGCACGATGTACGGGGGAGAAGGCGCCGACCTGTCGGACGAGGCCCGGGCCGAACTCGACCGCGGGGACCTGCCAGAAGCGGACGCCGTGCCGGTTTGTCTGGCGAAGACGCCCCTGTCGCTCAGCGACGACCCGAAGAAGCTCGGACGGCCCCGAGGGTTTCGGGTCCGGGTGCGCCGGTTCGTCCTCGCGCACGGTGCCGGATACATCGTGCCGCTGCTCGGTGACATCAACACGATGCCGGGTCTGCCGCGCGATCCCCGCGCATTCCACATCGGGATCGACGCGTCCGGGGTACCGCAGGGCGTCCTGTAGAGCCGCCCCGATCCCGAACGCCGTGCCCGCCGGGGTTCGCGGTCGGCCGGCCGCGCGGGACGCGGGGAGAGGTCAATTCGACTTCACCGAGCGGAAAAGCTCGACCTCGCGGACTCTCCGGGCATGCCGACCGTGCGGGCGGCCGCCGCTCCTTCGGGGCCGAGCCGCCTTCCGAGTCTAGTCCTGCTCGGCGTGCTCTGGGGGGCCCTGTTCCCGATCACGAGGCTCGGGGTGGAGGCGGGGGCGAATCCGTTCGCGCTCGTCACGGTCGACTTCCTGCTGGCCGCCGGGACCGCGTTCCTCCTCGCGGTCGGCCTCCGCGCGATGCGTCCCTCCGCCCTCTCGCTCCTCGAGTCGGCCGCGCTCGGCGCGCTAATGATCGGCGGGATCAACCTTCCATTGTTCTGGGGCGAGCAGTTCGCTACGGGGGGCGCCGCGGCGATCGTCTACGCGACCTCGCCCGGGATCAGCCTCCTCGTCCTCCTGGCGGCACGGCGCGTGCCGCGCCCGAGCGCCGTCCGCCTGGGCGCGCTCGCGCTGGGGCTGTCGGGGGTGCTCGTGCTCTCGCTGGCGGCCGGGAGCGGCGGCCCGATCACGGACGGCTGGGGCTTGGCCGCGTTCGCCCTCGGCGCGACCTGTCAGGGGATCGGTGCCGTGCTGATCTCGGTGCGCCGACCTCACGGCGAGGAACGGTGGGGACAGGCGGCCCAGTTCTCCGGCGCGGCCGCGGCCGGTCTCGCCACGATGGGTCTGCTCTCCGCGCCGTTCGTCGTGCCCACGGCGGAGCCCGTCCTCCTCTCGATCGCGTACATGGGGATCGTCTCGCTCGTGATCGGCTACACGCTCTTCTTCCGGTTGATCCGAGACGCGGGACCGGTCGCGGCGAACCTGGTCACGTTTCTCAATCCGATGGTGGCCCTCGCCCTCGGCGTGCTGGCATTCGGGGAGAGCTTCCGCGCGGTCGAGGCGCTGGGGTTGCTGCTCGTCCTGGCCGGCCTCGCGGTACTCGAGCGGCCCGAGCCGCCGCCGGGGCAACCCGCGCCCAGGACCCCGGGCCCGAGCTCGCTCGGCTCCTAGGTCGCGGCCGCAGGCCGCGCCGAACGGATCGCGCCGAGCGCCCGGTCGGTGTACTCGTTCAAGCGTCGATGCATCTCGGGCGTGAGGCGCACCGCCGCCCAGTCCCAGTGCACGGCGATCGCGTCGCCGACGGCGAGGCCGGGGAAGGCGCGGGGCTCGTAGGTCACCGATCGGTCCCGGTCTCCCCCGAGCGCCAGGGCGCCGTCCCTCATCGTGAGGACCGGGCCCCGGACCTCGAGGCGATCGGGACCGATCGCGGTGACCTCCGCGGCCGCCGGTCGGCACGACTCCATGTTCGCGAGAGTCGTCGGGACGTGTCCGGTGACGGCGCCCACGCCCACGAACCCCACGTGGAAGAGATGGTGGGGGATCGGCCGGTCCGGCAACGCCGCCGCGAGCTCTCGGGCGACGAACCCCGGTAGACCTCTTCGCACGAGCGCGTCGAGGATCCGGCCGAAGTCCGCCCGGTCGAACGCGTCGAGCCGGGGATTTCCGATCCAGTACGCTTCGACGACCTCCCGATCGAACGGCCGGAGCCCGTGCTTCCGGGCGATCGCCTCGAGGTACGGGTAGAGCGCCTCGAACCGGGAGAGCATGCCTTCGACCTCCACCTGCCCCGTGCTCTCGGTGATCGCCCGGTACAGGGTCGGCTCCGCATCCGCTGGGCCGCAGAAGCTCCGCCGGTTCGTGACGATGCTGAACCGGGCGGCGAGCTCGAAGCCGTCCATCTCACGGGACGGGCGGGACGGGTTCGGCCCGGCCCCAGGGAACCGGTCGGGAGGCCCCCGACCGCCCGGAGGAGAGGATCACGGCGACCACCCCGGCCGCGATCACGACGGTGCCAAGGGCCGGAGCCCAGACGACGCGTTCCTGGAGGACCCCAACCGAGAGCAGCCACGTGACCGGGTAGCCGAGCACCAGCACGGCGGTGCCCACGCTCACGTCGACCCGCGCAAGCCCCGCATACCACGTCGCCACGAAGGCCGTGAGCAGCGCGGCGCTGAGTGCGACCCACTCCCACTGCGAGCCGGTGAACCGCCCCACGTCGCCCCACTGGGCCGTGACGAGGAGGTACGCCGACAGGAACATCGCGCCAAATCCCATGCGGCCGAGCCCGACCGTCGACGACGGCACGTCGCGAAGGGTCCGCTTCGAGAGCGTGTACTCGCCCGCCCACATCACCGTCGCGGCGAGGACGTACAGCGTCCCGTCGGTCAGCACGACGGAGGTGAGCGAGAGCAGGAGGTAGCATCCGGCGAGCAGCAGGACGGCGCCGAGGACCACCCCCCAGCGGAACCTCTCCTTGAGGAAGAACCAGGCGAAGACGGTCGCGAAGAGAAACAGGGTCCGATAGAAGAACGACGCCGTGGTCGCTCCCCCGGCCGCGGCCGCGAGCTCGACGCCCCGGAAGAAGAGGAGGAACGGGATGGCGCCTCCGATCAACCCGATCGCGGCCAGTCGGATCCAGTCGACCCGGCGCAACGGCGGGGAATTCGGGCGGAACCGCGCCGCGGCGAGAGCGATCGGCACGAGCATGCCGGCCACGGCAAGGTTCCGGACGGTCACGAACGCGTCGGAGTTCGTCCCGGAGACCGCATAGACGTTCACAAAGGTGGAGACGCCGCTGACCAGCGCGGTCGTGAGTACGAGGGCAAGTCCAATCCGGAACCCGCGCCGGGACGATCCGGCGTTCACGGCGCGCCTCCGATCGCAGCCGCGGCCGGCGAGGAGAGCGCGTCCAGGACTTCCGCGGCTTGCGCCTCGGTCAGTCGACGGATCGCGAACCCGGCCTGGACCAGGACGGGGTCCCCGACCTGGGCCTCGGGCAGATAGAGGAGGCTGACGGCCTTCGTGAGCCCCGGATACTCGACCGTGGCCGTACGGAGGCCCGTCTCGTCGACCGCGATCGCGCGGATGCGTCCGGGGATCGCGAGGCACATGCTACGGACCCTCCACCGAGATCGAGCGGAGGATAACCGCTTGCGCCTGGGGGTCGTCGGCCGCCGCAGAGGTCCGCACGTCGAGAACCGCTCCCACGGCGGGGGTCCCGGCGACCAGACGAGGCCACGCCGACCGCAGCTGCGCCTCCTGGACGTGGGACAGCGCTCCGACCCAGATCTCCGCGCGCGAGATGCGGGAGGCGTGTTCCCGTGCCGCGAGCATCACGAGCTGGCTCCGGAGGTCCCGGAGCAACGCCTCCTCATGCACGGTCGGTCGTCTCCTTCCGAACTGCTCCGGCGCCCCGGTCCGGCGCCCCCAGCTCCGACTCGATGCGATCGGCCACGACGGCGACGGCGGCGCGGACAGCGTCCGCGCGGATCCGTCCGGGGCCGGTCCCGGCCGCCTCGATCCCGAAGACGGTAAGTCGGGCCGGGGTCCGCCCGAGGCCCGCCGCCAATCCGAGGAGCGTCGGAAGGTCGAGCCCGTGGCTTGAGACCGTGGTACCCGGGGAAAGACCGGTCACTTCGTCCCCCTCCCATCGGTAGACGGTCCCCGGCGCGCCGCCGGAGCGGACGGCGTCCACGAGGATCACCCGCTCGCGCCGGGCGAAGTCGACAAGCAACCGCGTCAGATCTCCCGGGCCGTCGGCCACGTCCGCCCGGATCCACGGTCGATCGCGAAGCGCGCGCGCCACGTCGAGCCCGGCACCGTCGTCGGAGCGGTCGTCGTTTCCGAGTCCGACCACGAGGGGCCGGGCGGAGGGACGCGGATCAGCCACGGTCCACCTCGAGCCGGAGGAAGTGGGTCGCGCAGGAGATGCACGGATCGTGGTTCCGTATCGCTCGTTCGCACGCCGACACGAGCTCGGCGTCGGGCCGGGCGAGGTCGGCGTCGATGAGGTGGCGCAGGTCGACCTCGATCCGGGCCTGGTTCTGTGACGTGGGCGGGACGATCTTCGCGTCGCGCAGGAGCCCGCCGGCGGCGATCTCGTAGCGGTGGTAGAGGATGCCCCGCGGCGCCTCGGTGACCGCCGCCCCCCGGGCCTCGGGGATCGACGCGGGGGGCGCCACGAACGGGGTCGGCGGGACGGAATAGCCCCGGATGATGCGGAGGGCCTCCTCGCACGCGAACGCGACCTCGATCGCCCGGACGAGGATGCTGCGGTGCGGGTTCACCACGGTCGCTTCGAGCCCGACCTCCTCCGCGAGCGACCGCGTTCGCGGCGGCAGACGGTCGTGGTTGAGACTGTAGCGCGCCATCGGTCCCACGAGGTAGGACCCCCCGCCGCGTCGGCGCGCTTGGAGGGCATGCGAGTACGGGACTTGGACCTCCTCGAACTCCTCGTCGAAGCGCTCCTGGGGGATCCGGAGCCCCCGGCTCGACACGAGATCCCCCTCGTTCATCGGATACTCGTCCGGATGCCGCAGCGCCACGAACTCGTACTCCTCCGTCACGTCGGGGAACGGGAGCGACGCCGCGAAGCGCGCCGTCGACTCGGCGAGCGCGAACGCCTCCTCGAGCTCGGGGATCCGCGCGGCGAGCTCGTCGCGCGACGGCACGCGGTAGAAGCCTCCCACCCGAACGTTGATCGGGTGCACCTCCCGGCCGCCGAGGAGCTGCATGAGGGCGTTTCCCGCCTTCTTGAGCGCGAGCCCGTCCGCGACCACCTTCGGGCGGTCCTTCGCGAGGCGGACCGCGTCCGGGTAGCCGAGGAAATCCGGGGCATGGAGGAGGTAGATGTGCAGCGCGTGGCTCTCGATCCACTCCCCGCAGTAGAGGAGCCGGCGGAGCGCCCGCAACGGGCCGTCGACGCGGATCCCGAGCGCCCGTTCGAGGGCGTGGCAGGCGCTCATCTGGTAGGCGACCGGACAGATCCCGCAGATGCGGGCCGTGATGTCCGGCGCCTCGGCGTAGTCCCGGCCGCGCAGCATCGCCTCGAAGAATCGGGGAGGCTCGAAGATCCGCAGCTCGACCTCCTGGGCCCGGCCGCCCTCGATCCGCACGCGGAGCGCTCCCTCCCCCTCGACCCGCGCGACGTAGTCGACGGCGATCGTGCGCTCGGTCACGGGTCTCCCGAGGGGGCGGCCTCCGCCGCGAGCCGGAACGGCTTCGCGGCGGCGTTGAAGGTGCGGTAGATCCGGGCGATCTCGTCGGGCCGCATCCCGAGCTCGCGCAGGCGGCGGCTCCAGGCGGCCGTGTTGGGAGTATCCTGCGGCCCGAAGCAGCCGTAGCACCCCCGGTCGTACGCCGGGCAGATCGCCCCGCATCCGGCCTGCGTCACCGGGCCGAGGCACGGGGTTCCGCGGGCGACCACGACGCAGACGGTGCCGCGCCGCTTGCACTCGATGCAGACGCTGTCGGTCGGCACGGTGGGACGCCGGCCCTGCAGGAACGCCGCGATGACCTCGAGGAGCTGGCGCTTGTTGATCGGGCATCCGCGGAGTTCGAAATCGACCGGCACGTGGTCGGCGATCGCGGTCGATCGGGCCAGCGTCTCGATGTACTCCGGACGGGCGTAGACGATCCGACGGAACTCGTCGACGTTCCCGAAATTGCGGAGGGCTTGGATGCCGCCCGAGGTCGCGCACGCCCCGATCGTGACGAGCCGGCGGGACTGGGCCCGAACCTCCCGGATCCGTTCGGCATCGTGCGGCGTCGAGATCGAGCCTTCGACGAGCGAGAGGTCGTACGGGCCGGGCGCGAACGCGCTCGTCGCCTCGGCGAAATTCGCGATCTCGATCCGCCCCGCGACCGCGAGCAGCTCGTCCTCGCAGTCCAGGAGCGACAGCTGGCAGCCGTCGCACGACGCGAATTTCCAGACCCCCAGCCGGGGGCGCGTCGTGGACGCCATGTTACAGCCCTCGGACACGTAGGAGGGGCCCGACCTCGCGGTACCCCAGGACCGGCCCGTCCCGGCAGAGGAGGTACGGCCCGAGCTGGCAGTGACCGCACTGACCGATCCCGCACTTCATGTTCCGCTCGAGCGAGACCCAGATCTCCTCCCGTCGCACGCCGCGCGCCTCGAGCGCCTCGGCCGCGAACCGCATCATGATCTCGGGTCCGCACAGGTACGCGACGGCGTTCGGGCCATCGAACCGGGCGTCGGGGATTCGCAGCGTGACGAGTCCCACATCGCCGTACCACTCGCGGCCCGCGGCGTCGACCGTGACCTGGAACCGCGCGTCCGTGCGCGTGCGCCAGCTCTGGAGCTCCGCGTAGTAGACGAGATCGCCGGGGGTCCGCGCCCCGTAGATCACCTCCAGTCGGCCGAACCGGTCGCGATGTCGGAGGAGTTCGTAGAGCAGCGGCCGGAGCGGGGCGAGGCCGAGACCTCCCGCGATCACGATGACGTCCTTGCCGCGGGCGCGCTCGATCGGCCAACCGATCCCGTACGGTCCCCGTACGGCCACGGTCGCCCCCGGGGCCGCGGCCGCGAGGGCCTGCGTCGCCAGGCCGGCGGTGCGGATCGTGTGGACGAGCTCGCCTCGCCGATCGGGGTCGCCGCTGATCGAGATCGCGGCCTCCCCGCGCCCGAGCAGCGAGACCATGTTGAACTGACCCGGACGGAACGGCGGGCACGCATCCGTAGCCAGCGGCCGCAACACGAGTGTCGCGGTGTCCACCGTGTCGGCGGTCCGTGCGACGACCGAGTAGGGGGACGGCGCGAGCGGCGGTTCGGGAAGCGCCGCGGCTCCGCCGGGCGGCTCAGGGAGCGTGGACATCGAGCACCTGCAGCCGGGTCGCATCCAGTCGCGTCGCGAGGACCGGGACGAGGCGGAGGAGGAACTGGTACCCGTCCCGGGGGTGGGCGTCGAGCAGGGCCCGGAGCGGGGCGCCCGCAACGACCAGCACCTCCGTCGGCTTGAGCGCCCGAGCGTCGACGCGCCATCGGTGGGGTGCGACCAGCCATGACCAGCCGAACACCTCGCCCGGGCCGAGCGTGAGGATCGTGAGGTGCGGGCGATCGTGGGGGACGAGCTCGAGGGCGACCTTCCCGGCCCCAATAAGAAGGAACTCGCGCGCCGGATCCCCCTCGCGCGCGATCGTCGCGCCGGTCTCGTAGCGACGTCGACGGGTGTGCTCGGCCATCGCCCGGACGAACTCCGGACCTAAGCCGCGGACGAACGGGTGGCGGTCGAGGTCCGCGTCCGATGTGGTCGCGTTCATCCGCTTCCCCCCGCCGCCGGAGGGCGGCCCGCCGCGGCGTTCGAGCGGATCGCGCGGACCTCGGCGGTCAGGTCGATCCCGACCGGGCACCACGTGATGCACCGCCCGCATCCGACGCACCCCGAGCTGCCGAACTGGTCGAACCACGACGCGAGCTTGTGCGTCATCCACTGTCGATACCGCGACGGGATTGTCGTCCGGACGCTGCCGGTGTGCAGCTCGGAGAATCCGAGGTTGAAGCAGGAGTCCCACCGACGCCATCGCTCGACCTGGGAGGCGTCGAGATTCGGCACCTCCTCGGTCGAGTGACAGAAGCAGGTCGGGCAGGCCATCGTGCAGTTGGTGCAGGCGAGACACCGCTCACCGACCTTCTCCCACTCCGGATCGTCCAGACGACCGAGCAGGAGGTCGTGGATCCCGTTTTGGTCCAGCGTTCGGCCCATCGATCGGGCGGTCCGGTCCACCGTGGCGACCATGGCGGCCACGTCGTCCGCGTCGGCGGGGCGCAGGGGTACCCCGACGAGGACCTGCGCGCCTCGCTCGCTGCCGACCTCGACCAGGAACTCGTGACGGTCCCCCTCGATACGCTCGGTGAGCGCGAGGTCGAAGCCGTCCGTCACGCCGGGTCCGGTGCCCATCGACACGCAGAAGCAGGTGCCCCCCGCCTGAGCGCACTGCACGGCGATGAGGAGCACTCGCCGGCGCCGGGCGGCGTAGCCGGGGTCCACGGCGGCTCCGCCGACGAACACGCGGTCCTGGATGCGGATCGCCGCGACCTCGCACGCCCGGACGCCGAGGTACGCGGTCGGAGCGTCGTCCGCCGGTTCTGCGTCGATCGAGAACGACGCCCCCTTCCGATGGGCGGTGAACAGCCGCTCCCGGGAGGGAAAGAGGTACTTCTTCCAGCTGTGGGGCCCGACGTTGTACCCGAACAACGCCCCATCGGCGCGACGCTCCAGTCGGTAGGTCCCCGCCTCCTGCCGGTCGGTCCATCCGACCGGGAGGTCGGATTCGGCCTCGATGGGGCCGTAGACGATCGCCCCGTCCCGCACGGTCGGCCCGACGATGCGGTAGCCGGCGGTCCGGATCGACGCGAGCAGCCGAGAGAAGTCGGCCCGCCCGAGCACCGAGCGGCGGCCGACGTCCGGGTGCGGCCCCCCGGGACCCTGAAGTGCCGGTCGGTCCATCGAGTTCACTCCTCTACCGGAGGTACGTGAGCCAGTCTTCGTGCAGGCTCGAGCGACCCCGAAAGGCGTCCTCGTACAAGGCTTGGACGCGGCGTGTGACGGGGTACGTGCCGGATCCGATGGGGCGTCCGTCGACCTCCCGGATCGGGGTCACGCCCGCGGCGGTGCCCGCGTAGAACAGCTCGTCGGCCGTGAACAGTTCCTCGCGGGTGAACCCGGTCCGCTGGTACGGGATCCCGTCCTCGACCGCCAACTGAACGATCGTGTCCCGGGTGATCCCCCGCAGGATGCCCGAGCTCGCGGGTGGAGTGCTCAGGACCCCGTTGCGGACGCGGAAGATGTTCTCGCCCGGGCCTTCGGCGACGATGCCGCTCGAGTTGAGCAGGATCGCCTCGTCGTAGCCGCCGGCGCGCGCCTCGAGCTTCGCGAGGATGCCGTTCGCGTAGTTGGCCGCGCACTTCGCCTGGGGCGGCAGGGATCGGGAGTCGATGCGGGTCCAACTCGAGACCGTCGCCCGGACCCCGCGCGTCTGGCCGTCCTCGCCGAGGTACGCCCCCCAGGGCCACATGCCGATGGCGACCCGGACCGGAACTCCCGTTGGGTCAAGACCCATCTGCCCGTACCCCGAGAAGGCGATCGGGCGAATGTACGCCTCGGTCGTTCCGGTCGCCCGGGCCAGATCGAGGACCGCGCCGGTGAGCTCGGGGACCGAGTACGGCAACTTGAGTTCGTAGATCCGCGCGCTGTCCCGGAACCGCTCGAGATGCTCGCGCAGCCGGAACACCGCCGGGCCGTGGGCCGCGGCATGGCACCGGATCCCCTCGAAGATCGCGAAGCCGTAGTGGAGGCCGTGGGTCATGACGTGGATCCGGGCATCGTCCCAGGGGACCAACGTACCGTCCATCCAGATGTGCGACGTGGCCGAGAGAGCGGGCATCGAGGGTTCGGGACCCGGTACCGCACGTTAAGGGTGCAGTCAACCGCGGTTCACCTCTCGAATATAGACGATACGAGCCCGTCCTCCTCCGTCATGATGGAGATCCGATTCTGGGGACGCGGCGGGCAGGGGGCCGTCCTGGCGGCGGAGCTGCTCGCGCAGGCCGCCTTCCTGGACGGGAAGGTCCCCCAGAGCTTCCCGTTC
>JASHSX010000044.1 GCA_030040865.1 Thermoplasmata archaeon
GGTCGAGCCGGTCCCACTGCGCGAACCGGCCGGCGATCGAGCGTGCGAACGGGAGGTCGACGCGGGCGCGCATGAAGGCGAGCCGCTCGCGCAGGATGCCGGACTGCACCGGTTCCCCGGCCGCGCGGTCCACGCCGATGCGGTCGAGCTGGCCCGTGAGGAACCAGTGGCCGAGCGCCGCGACCCGAGGTAGGTCCGGGAACGCGTGCGCGAGCATCCCGACGGCGCCGGTGATGGTGGTGATGACGAGCCGGTCCGAGCTCGTGCCGAGCGCGCGGATCGACCGGTCGAACGTCGGCCAGTCGACGTCCCCCGAGACCAGGAACGCCTGCAGGTCCTCGAGAACGATCCAGGCGTCCTCCCCGGGGCGGCGGGGAAGGTCGGCCAGCAGGCGTTCGTAGAGCGGGGGATCGTAGAGGGTCCGGTAGAAGCCGGTGGCGCCGGGGTTGAGGTGGACGACCGCTCCGTCGGGCGACGGCAGCGTATGGGTCGATGCGTCGAACCGTAGCCGCGAGCGCTTCCCGCCCACATCGATCGCCATCGGGATCGGCCACGGCGGCGCGTCGCGCGCCCCCGCGTAGTTGAACTCACGCTGCGCGAGCTCGATCCCGTTCGGGCCCAACCGGGCCGAGATCACCGGGAGTCCGGGCCGGTCGACCCACGGCTCGACGAGCGCGCGGACCGGCTCGCGTGCCGCGGCCTCGAGGGCGTCCCACAGGTCCTCCGTCCGGGCGTTCGCATAGCAGAACCGGTTCAGGTACCGGGTCACGCCGGCCCGGAAGACGTCCTCCCCGAGGTACGCCTCGAGCATCGCCAGGATGCTCGACCCCTTGCCGTAGCTGATCTCGTCGAAGATCTGGCTGATCTCCTCTGGCCGCTCGACCCGGGTCCTTACGGGGTGCGTCGACGCGAGGGAGTCGCCGTCGAGCGCCCATCCCATCCCCTCGCGGCGGAGCAGGAAATCGCACCGGGCGTCGATCGACGGCTCGATCCGGTCGGTGATCTTCGTCTCGAGGAACGACGCGAAGCTCTCGTTCAGCCAGACGTCCGACCACCACGCCATCGTGACGAGGTCGCCGAACCACATGTGGGCGATCTCGTGAGAGATCGTCTCGAAGACGTCCCGACGCTCGAAGGAGCCCGACGTCGCGTCGATGAGCAGGCGCATGTCGCGGAAGGTGATCGCGCCCCAGTTCTCCATCGCGCCGAACGCGTGCTCCGAAACGGCGACCAGGTCGAGCTTCGGGAGGGGGTACGGGATCCCGTAGTACGACTCGTACGCCGCCAGGATGCGGGTGGCGGCGCCGAGGGCGTACCGCCCCGCTTCGGCGCGCCCGGGCGGGGTCATCACCCCGATGATCACGCGGCCGGAACGGTCCTCGATACGCTCGAACCTCCCGATCCCGAGGTAGAACAGGTACGTCGCCATGGCGGGGGTCGGGGCGAACGTCCAGCGCCGACGGCCGTGCTCCTCGCTGACGGAGGAGACCGACGTGTTCGTGACCACCTCGACGCCGGCCCGCGTCACGACGGAGAGGTGGATGCGCGCCTTTCGGTCGGGCCGGTCGACGCACGGGAAGATCTTCCGGGCCCCGACCGGCTCGCACTGGCTCGTCAGCACGTAGCTGTCGCCGCTGCGGCTCCGGCACAGCCCGATGAGCTGCTGCTGCCCCGCGACGCCGGCGAACTCGACCGTGACCGGACCGGACCCCGAGAGCTCCTCGATCGCGAGCTCCTGGAGCTCCGGCACGAGGCGGTACGGCAGCGCCCGCTCCCCGCGACGCACGGCGCGGATCTCGAGCCCGTCCGAGTTGAGCGTGAGCGAGTCCGCCCCGGGCGATGGGTCGAAGGCGACCGACCCCGTCCAGCGGAGTCCCTCGAAGTCGACGTCGAGCGCGAGGCGGTAGTCCAGGATCTGGGGCGCGTCGTGTGCGGTCACTCCGAACGCCCTGCCCCGGGACCTCGCTCCCCTGCGGTCTCGGCGGCGAGCGAGCTCTTCGACATCAAGGTTCCGGAGCGTGCGCGAGGACGGTCGGGCCCAGCGCTCGAACCAACGTTAAATACGGGGCCCCCGGTGGGCGGTCTGGCTGACGGCCAAAGCGGCGGGGCAACACCCGGTCCCATTCCGAACCCGGCAGTTAAGCCCGCTGGCGTTCCGCGCGGTACTGAAGTGCGCGAGCCTACGGGAAACGCGGAAAGCTGTCAGCCTCCACCCCCGATAGACTAATCGGCGACCCGCTGTCGCGAAGGCGATGATCCTCGGCGCGCACATCGGGATCGCCGACGGGCTCCCGGAGGCGGTCCTCACCGGCCGCGGGATCGGTTGCGACGCCCTGCAGATCTTCTCGAAGAGCCCGCAGATGTGGGCCGGCCCGCCGGTCGCCCCGGAGGCCGCTACCGCCTTCCGCGCCGCGGTCACCGCCGAACGGATCCGGGGGACCGCGGTCCACCACGGATACCTCGCGAATCTCGGCAGTCCGAAGAAGGCGACGCTCGCCCGGTCCCGCCGCGCCTTCCGCGACGAGCTTGAGCGTGCGGAGCTCCTCGGCGTTGACGCCCTGGTCTTCCACCCCGGGGCGCACCTGGGCTCGGGCGTCGAGGCGGGGGTACGCACCGTCGCCGAGAGCCTTCGCGGGGCCCTCGCCGCCGCGCCCGACGGGAGGGTCCGCATCCTGCTCGAGAACGCGGCCGGCCAGGGAACGACCCTCGGCTCCACGTTCGAGGAGCTCGCCGGTGTTCTCGCCGCCGTCGACGCGCCCGATCGCCTCGGCGTCTGCCTCGACAGCTGCCACCTGTTCGCTTCCGGGATCGACTTCCGGACCGACGACGGCTACGGCGCGCTCGTCGACCGGATCGACTCGGTGCTCGGCCGACCGACCGTTCGCGCGTTCCATCTCAACGATTCGAAGGGGGAGCTCGGCTCTCACCTCGACCGGCACGAGAACATCGGCAAGGGCCAGCTGGGGCTCGACGGGTTCCGTCACCTCCTCCGCGACCCGCGCTGGGACGCCGTGCCGGGGTACCTCGAGACCCCGCTCACGGACAAGAGCTACGATCGGTACGCCGAGGATCTCGCGACCCTCCGTTCGCTCGTCGGGCCGCCGAGCGGGGGCGCTCCGAGCCCGACCGCCGCCCGGAAGAGTTCGTCCCGCAGCTCAACCGTCAAATAGCGCGCCCCGCCTCGGCGCCCTCGCGCATGGCGGAGGAGCCGGCGACCTCGCTCGTCGCGTCGCTCGAAACCACCGCGCTCGCCGTCCGTCGCGACGTCGTCCGGATGCTGCATGACGCGGGAAGCGGCCACCTCGCGGAGACTCTCTCGGTCGTCGACGTGCTGACCGCCCTCTGCTTCCGCGAGCTTCGGTTCGACGCGGGTCGGCCCGACGGCCGGGACCGGCTCGTCGTGGCGGACGCCGCGGCGGCGCCGGCGCTCTGCGCGGCGCTCGTCGAGCGCGGCCTCCTGCCCCGCGAAGCCCTCCGGTCGCCGCACTCGCACCCGGGCCGAACCGACCCCGCCGTTCCCGTCCCGGCAGAGGACGAGACCGGGGGGCTCGGGCAGGGCGTCGGGGTCGCCGTGGGGATGGCGCTCGATGCGCGGCTCGCGGGCCGCACTCAGCGGGTCTACGTCCTCCTCGGCGAGGACGAGGGGCATGCGGGGTCGACGTGGGAGGCGTTCCTGGCCGCCGGCCAGTACCGTCTCGCGAACTTCGTCGCGATCGTCGCCCGGAGCCGCTCCGGGACCGGGGGGCACCCCGGCTCGATGCTCAGCTCAGAGCCCCTCGGCGAGAAGCTCCGGGCGTTCCGGTTCCACACGCTCGAGATCGACGGGCACAGCTTCCCCGAGATCCTCGACGCGTTCGCCGAGGCCCGTGCGTTCCCGGACGGGCCGACCGCGATCGTTGCGCGCACGGTGCGGGGTAAGGGCGTCTCGTTCCTGGAGGGGCCGCCCGGCGGTCACCGATCGGCCCTGACGAAATCCGAGACCGAGCGGGCCTTGCGCGAGCTCGGAGGTTCGCCGGAGGCGCCGTTCCCGTGACCGGTGCGACGAAACCCGAGAGCCTCCGGGACGCCTACGAGCACGCGCTGGTCGAGCTCGGCGAGAAGGACTCCCGACTGGTCGTCCTCGACGCCGAACCCTCGGGCATCGCCCGGACGAGCCTCTTCGGAGCGAGGTTCCCGGACCGGTTCTTCGCTGTCGGCGGGACGGAGGGGAGCGCGATGGCGATCGCGGCCGGGCTCGCCCTCGGCGGACGGACGGCGTTCGCGACCTCGCTCGCCGCCGTCGTGGTCGGGCCCGCGTACCCGCTCGTCCGCCGGTCGATCAGCGCCCCGCGGGCCCGGGTCAAGATCATAGCGACCCACGGTGGCCTCTCGATCGGACCGGACGGCGGAACGCCCCCGATGGTCGAGGACATCGGCATCATGCGCGGCCTCCCCGGCATGACGGTGATCGTTCCCGCGGACGCGCCGACGGCGCGCGCGGCCACCTACGCGGTCGCCGAGCGGGAGGGGCCCGCGTACGTGCGCCTCGCCGCCGAGGATCTCCCGACCCTCACCGACGAACCGTTCGCCATCGGGCGGGCCCGCGAGCTTCGCGCCGGCACCGACCTGACGGTCGTCGGGGTGGGATCACTGCTCGTTCGGGGGCTCGAGGTCGCGGAGGAGCTCGCCCGCGTCGGCGTCGCGGCCCGGGTCCTCGATCTCGCCTCCGTGAAGCCGTTCGACGAACCCGCGCTCCTGCGCGCGGCCCGCGACACGGGCGCGATCCTCGTCCTCGAGGAGCACTCGGTGCTCACGGGCGTCGGGTCGCTCGTCGCCGCGACGACCTCGGAGAACTACCCCGTGCCGGTCCGCCGGGTGGGCGTCCCCGACGTCTTCGGAGCGGGAGGCGACGCCGCCACGCGGCTCGACCGCTACGCGATGTCGAAGGAGCGGATCGTCGAAGAGGCGTGGGAGCTCCTCCGGCTGCGGGGGAAGGTTCAGTAGGGTGGGGCGTCTCGGGGGGTAGGACCATGCAACTGTTCCTGGACACGGCGAGCGTCAAGGAGATCGAGACGATGTGGGAGATCGGGATCCTCGACGGGGTCACGACCAATCCGTCGCTGGTGGCGAAGGAGGGCCGCAAGTTCGAGGACGTCCTGCGCGAGATCTGCGCGCTCGGCGTCCCGTCGGTGTCGGCCGAGGTCGTGGCGACCGACACGGAGGGGATGCTCCGGGAGGGGCGCCACCTCCGTGAGATCCACCCCTCGATCTACGTGAAGGCGCCGATGACGCCGGCCGGATTGCGCGCGACCAAGGTCCTCGCGAAGGAGGGGACGCGCGTCAACATGACCCTCGTCTTCAGCGCGAACCAGGCGCTCCTCGCCGCCAAGGTCGGCGCCGCCTACGTGAGCCCGTTCATCGGCCGCTTGGACGACCAGGGCCAGGACGGGATGGAGCTCATTCACGATATCGTGACGATCTACCGCAACTACCGCTTCCCCACGAAGGTGCTCGTGGCGAGCGTCCGGCACCCGATCCACGTCCTCGACGCCGCGAAGGCCGGGGCCGACATCGCGACGATGCCGTACGCGGTCATGGAGAAGCTCGTGCAGCACCCGCTCACGGACCTCGGCCTCGCCCGGTTCCTGAAGGACTGGGAGAAGGTACCGAAGGGGTGAACGGGGCGCGCTCCTCTCGCGACCCCGACCGCACGATGCCCGAGACCCCCCTCCTCGACCGGTACCTGCGCCTCACGCACGAGGCCCTCGAGCGGGTCGAGGCCGCCGCACCGGAGCGGTCGTTCCTCCGGGGCGCCTCGGACGACTTCCTTTCGATGGCGCGCGCCTACCTTTCCGACGCGGAGCACTTCGCGGCCGCGGGGGACCCGGAGCGGGCGCTCGCCGCGGTGAGCTACGCGCACGGCTGGCTCGACGCCGGCGTCCGGCTGGGGCTCCTCGACGGAGGTGACGATGACCGACGGTTCACCCTCTTCAAGTAAACGCCGCCCCGCCTCGCCCGGCGTTCCCGAGAGCGCGCTCGCCGGCATCGAGGCGCACCTGAAGCAGCGCGAGCTGAGGCGCGAGGACCTCTACCAGCGCGCCCGGCGGCTGCGCCGGCTCGCCCAGGGGACGATGACCCGGCTCCACGCCGACGGACCGGCGCCCGCGGAGATCGCCGAGATCCGAAGGGCGCTCGCCGACCTCGCCGACTGGGTCCGTCGGGAAGGTCGGGGCGACGAACCGCTCGCCCTCGACGCGACCCAGGAGGCGGTCGAGGCGATCCTCCTCGCGGCGGTCCTCGACGGCGCCACCCTCCCCGGCCCGACCGACCTGGGCGTCGATCCCGAGCCGTACCTCCTCGGCCTCGGGGACCTGGTCGGCGAGGTCCGGCGCCGGGCGCTCGACGATCTCGGACGGGACGACCTCGCCGGGGCGGAAGAGAACCTTGCCCTCATGGAGCGGCTCACCCGGTCGCTGCTGCGGTTCGACACGACCCGGGCGATCGTCCAGCTCAAACCGAAGCAGGACACGGCGCGCACGCTTCTGGAGCGGACCCGGGGCGAGGTCGTGATGGCCCGCTTCCTCGCCCGGGCGCGCCCACCGGAAACGGATCCCCCGCGGGAGGGACCGTGAGCGCGACCGCCCGGCGCGCGGTCGGCGTGATCGGCGGCTCGGGCGTCACCGGGATCTTCGACCGAGGCTCGACCCGGACCCACCGCGTCGCGACCCCGTGGGGTCCTCCGTCCGGTCCGATCGAGGAAGGCGAGGTCGGCGGCGTCCGCGTGCTGTTCCTCGCCCGCCACGGACCCGGGCACACGATCCCGCCCCATCGGGTGAACTATCGCGCCAACGTCGACGCCCTCCGATCGCTGGGCGCCGACGCGATCGTCGCCGTGAACTCCGTGGGATCGCTCCGCGAGGAGCTCCCGCCGGGCACCTTCGTACTGCCGAACCAGTTCGTCGACCTCACGAAGCAGCGGCCGACGACGTTCTTCGACGGCGGGAGAGTCTACCACGTCTCGCTCGCCGACCCGTTCTGCCCGGACCTTACCGCGAAGGCGGCGGCGGCCGGGCGGAGCACCGGGGCCCCGTTCGCGGAGGGGAAGACGTACGTCTGCGTGGAGGGGCCGCGGTTCAGCACGCGGGCGGAGTCGGCGTACTTCCGTACGTTCGCCGACGTGATCGGGATGACGCTCGTGCCCGAGGTGACCCTCGCCCGCGAGCGGGCGCTCTGCTACGTCTGCCTCGCGATGGTCACCGACTTCGACGTCTGGGCCGACCGTCCGGTCGAGACGGCCGAGATCCTCCGCACGATGCAGGAGAACGTCGGTCGCATGGGGCAAGTGCTCGCGGGGTTCCTTCCGACCGCGGCGGCCGTGCCGACGTGCCGGTGCGCCGACGCGCTCGAGAACGCGATGGTCTAGGCGACGCGGTTACGCGGCGGCGCCGCGACGGACGGTGATCGGGATCCGTCCGGCGGCGAACTCGAGCTCGGCGATCTGGACGGGGTCGACGAGCGTCGACGCCACCTCGATCAGGATCGGGGCGCCGAGCGACACCTGGAGCGCGCGGGCGCCCAAGATGCGGGCCCGCTCGAACCGCGTATACTCTTCGGGACCGAGAAC
>JASHSX010000006.1 GCA_030040865.1 Thermoplasmata archaeon
GCGAGCTTCGCGGCGACGTAGGCGAGCGGGTAGCCGGTCGCCTTGCTCGCGAGCGCGCTCGAGCGCGAGAGTCGGGCGTTGATCTCGATCGCGTAGTACTCCTCGCTCGCGGGGTCGAGGCAGAACTGGATGTTGCACTCGCCGACGATGCCGCAGACCTCGACGGCCCGCAGGGCCGCCTTCCGCAGCATCTGGTACTCGGCGTCGGTGAGCGTCTGGCTGGGGGCGACGACGACGTTGTCGCCCGTGTGGACGCGCATCCCGAGCACATTCTCCATGTTGCAGACCGTGAGCGTGTTCCCCCTCGCGTCGCGGACGACCTCGTACTCGAGCTGCTTGAACGATCCCACGTACCGCTCGAGCAGCACCTGGCCGACCGGGCTCGCCCGCAGCCCGCGACCGACCACGTCGGCGAGCTCGCTGCGGTCGCGCGCGACGCCGCCGCCCTTGCCGCCGAGGGTGTAGGCGACGCGGATCATCACGGGATAGCCGAGCTCCTGGGCCGCAGCGAGCGCCTCGGCGTAGGAGTAGACGGCGCGGCTCGGCAGGGTCGGCACCTTGGCGCGCGCCATCGCGCGGACGAACCGGGCCCGGTCCTCGGTCGCCTTGATCCCCACGAGCGGGGTGCCGAGGACCCGGGTCTGCGTGCGCTTGAGGATCCCCTGGTCCGAGAGCGCCACCCCGCAGTTGAGCGCGGTCTGGCCCCCGAAGGAGAGGAGCAGGCCGTCCGGCCGCTCGGCCTCGAGGATCGGCGCGACGAACTCGGGGACGAGCGGCTGGAAGTAGACCCGGCCGTGCTTCGGCGGATCGGTCTGGAGCGTTGCGATGTTCGGGTTCACCACGACGGCGTAGACGCCCTCCTCTTCGAGCGCCTTCAGGCACTGGCTCCCGGAGTAGTCGAACTCGCCGGCCTCCCCGATCTTGAGCGCCCCGCTCCCCAGCAGGACGACCTTCTGGGGCAACGGGCGGTTCATCGCCGGCGCCTCACCTTCGCGACGAACCGGTCGAAGGCGAACCCGGCCTCCTGCGGGCCCGGATGGCCCTCGGGGTGCCCCTGGAGCGCGAGAAGGTGGCCCGACCGGTCGCGGAACCCCTCGAGGGTCCCGTCGTCGGGGTTCGTCGCCCACGGCTCGAGGCCCGAGCCCTGGAGGGACGCGGGGTCGACGGCGTAGCCGTGGTTCTCGCTGACGATGAGCGCCCGCCCGTCCGAGAACCCGATCGTCTTGTTCTGCCCCCGGTGGCCGTACTTGAGCTTGAACGTGGTCGCGCCCCGGGAGAGCGCGAGCAGCTGGTGCCCGAGACAGATCCCGAGCGTCGGCAGCTCGCGGTTCGCGGGCCGCCCCAGCTCCTCGATCGTGACCGCGAGGTCCGCGGGGTCGCCGGGCCCGTTGCCGACGAGCAGACCCGAGACGCGGCGCCCCTCCCACTTCCGGGGCACCTCGTGGTCGTAGGGGAGGCGCAGGACCGACGCCCCCCGGTCCAGGACGGCGCGCAGGATGCTCGCCTTGACGCCGCAATCGAGGACCGCCACGGTCGGTCCGCCGCGGCGCTCGATCAGCGTCGGCGCTTTCGGGGCCACCTGGGCCATGTAGTTCTCGTCGTCGTACGCCGGCGCGCGGGCGATCGCCTGGGCGAGCTCGGGGTCGCCGGGCCGCTCGTCGGGGGCGTGGACGTCGATCACGCCGCGCAGCACGCCGCGCGAGCGCAGGTGCTCGGTGAGCCGGCGCGTGTCGACGCCGGCGACCCCGCCGACGCCCTCGTCCGCGAGCCACCGCTCGAGCGTCCGGTGGGAGCCCCAGTGGTTCGGGCGCGTCGTGCCGCGGACGACGACGCCGCGCACCTGGAGCTCGGCGCTCTCGAGCGCGGGAAGTCCGTAGCCGTCGCGCGCGCCGGCGGCCGGGACGCCGTAGTTGCCGAGCAGCGGGTAGGTGAACGTGAGGATCTGGCCGCGGAACGACGGGTCCGTGAGGGACTCCGGGTAGCCGACCATCCCGGTGGTGAAGACGACCTCGCCGACCCGACGGCTCAACGCACCGAGGCCCCGGCCGTCGAAGCGCGTCCCGTCTTCGAGAAAGAGCGTGCCCCCCAGCGCGTCGGGTTCGGCGCGGTGGACCACGGGCGTGAAGAACCCGAGGTCGAAGAGGAGTGGCCTCGCGCTTAAGATTTACCGTCGCGCGCGACGCACGACGCTCACCGGAGCGTCCCGCCGGGCCCGCGAGCCATCAAATCCCCGTCCCGCGTGGCGCATCGGTGCCCGGCTTCGCCCGTCTCAAGGACTCCTACGACCTCGTGATCGTCGGCGGCGGGCACGCCGGACTGCAGGCCGGCCTCAAGGCCGCGCTGCTCGGCCAGACGGCGGCCCTCCTCGACCGCGGGCCGAAGTACTCGCGATCGTACTACGCGCCGACGATGGACAACATCCCGGGGTTCCCCGAGGGGATCTCCGGGCACAAGCTCCTCGACCTCCAGATCGCCGCGGTCCGTCGCGCGGAGGAGGCCGTCGGCTACTTCACGCCCGCGCGGGCCGGCCGCGTCGAGCGGACGGAGACCGGCTTCGCCGTCACCTTCGAGTGGCTCAAGCAGGAGCACGTCGCCCGCGGGCGCGCGCTCGTCCTCGCCCTGGGCGTCGTCGACCGGATCCCCGAGGTCGCCGGGAAGATCGACACCATCTTCCCGTGGGCGAACCAGGGGATCGTCGACTTCTGCATCCTGTGCGACGGCCACCAGCTCACGGGAAAGTCCGTGGCCGTGATCGGGCACGACGCCTTCGCGGTCCGCACGGCGCTCGACATCCTCCACTTCCGGCCGACGTCCGTCCACCTCTTGACGCACGGTCGCCCGCTCCTCGACGGGACGCCCGAACCCGACGCGAGCGCCCTGCGGGCCGCGCTCGGGGAACACGGGATCGGTTCGACCGAGAGCCCGATGGCCGGGTTCGACGAGATCCGTGAGCACCGCTTCGGCGTCCGGTTCGCGGACGGCTCCCACCGCTCGTTCGACCGCGGCTTCTCGGCGCTCGGCTGGTACGACATGCACGACGCGATTCCCCGCGCGCTCGGCTGCCGGTTCGATCCCGACGGCTACGTCGTCACCGACGAGGACTGCCGCGCGATCGCCGACGCGACGGGCGAGCCGATCCCCGGTCTCTACGCGGTCGGGGACCTGCGCAACGGCTGGAACCAGATCCCCGAGGCGTGGGCGACGGCCGAGCGGGCCGTGATCCACGCCTACGCGAGCTATCTGTAGACCCGGCCCCTAGCGGGCGGCGGCCGCGGGCAGCACGTCCAGCTGCCGCGCCAGCTCGGGGAGGTCCTTCGCGACGGCGGCCGCGCCGGCGGCCAGGAAACGGTCCGCGGTCATCGCCGAGGCGGGCCCCTCGCTCGGGTCGGGGAGGACCGCGTAGAAGCGGACGTGCGCGGCGACCGCGCACTCGGCGTCCAAAAGGTGGTCGCCGACGTAGACGGCCCGGTCGATGGGGACCTGCATCTCGCGGAGCAGGTGGAGGAGCGACTCGGGGGACGGCTTCGCCGGTCCCTCGGCGCTGCGGCTCCTCAAGTACCCGAAGAACGGCGCGAGCCCGGTGCGGTTGAGCGCCGCCCGCGCGAACGGCTCGGAAGCGCGGGTCAAGAGGCCGATGCGGAACCCCCGGTCGGTGAGCGCGCGCAGGAGCGGCTCCGCGCCCGCCCGCGGGAGCGTGCGCGGGAGCGCCTCCATCTCGATGGCGTCGATCGTCTTTCGGTACTCGGCCTCGAAACGGTACAGCGTCCCGTCCGGAGCGCCGGAGTTGTGGATCTCGTCGCGGCTCGCCTCGATGATCTTGTGGATCGGGAGCTCGAGCGAGAGCCGGCCCGGCGGCACTCCGCAGCGCTCGGCGACCCGGATCACCTCGACCCGCATCCGGCGGAAGTCGTGGTGCGAGAGGACGAGGGTCCCGTCCAGGTCGAAGGCGACCCCGAGCAACGGCTCGAGGAAGTGCGGCGTCGCGTCCCGGGGCGGCACGTCCCCTCCTGCCGGCCTCGAAGGCGCGTCGAGGTAGGTTAAGGGTTTCCTTCGACCGGCACCGATCGCTCCGTCACGCGGCCGAGCGCGAACGTTCGAGGGTCACGATCGACTCCCGCAGCTCGAAGGAGCGGCGCTGCCCGCTGCGTCGGGTCCGGGCGACCTCGACCGAGACGATCGAAAAGCCGACCGACGCCCCGATCCGCGCGAGGAGGAGGTCGCCCGGCACGTACGTCCCGGCGAGGAGCGAGTCGCCGACGACGAGCACGAACCGTCCGCCGGGTCGGAGCGCCGAGTACGTCCCGCGCAGGACGGGAAGGAGGTCGGCGAAGTACCGGTGCACGACCGCGTGGACGTCGTCCCGCCGGTACGATCCCTTCCGGTCGACGTTCTCCCGGATGCGCGCGAGGATCTCGGGGAGCCACGGGTCGGGCGACCGCGCAGGGTCGAGGAACGCCCGGGTCTCGGAGCGCGGGAGGTTGTCGCAGGCGACCTCCGCGCTCCGCAGCGCCGCGAGGTCCGCGTACGAGCGCGCGTAGCCGAGCCACGCGAGGTCGAGCTTGTAGTTCATCACGTAGTCCATGCCGTTCACGTAGGGGGGGCTCGTCACCGCGAGGTCGACCGACCGCTCGGGCCAGCGCGCCCGTCGGGCGTCCTCCGCTCGGACGGTGGCGGGCGGACCCCACGCGGCCCGCTCGGTCGCGATCGCCGCGAGATCGTCGGCCATCGTGCGCACGGCCGCGTCGAACCGGTCGAGCGGGAGCGGCCCGCCCGTCGCCGGTCGGCGCTCGTAGCCGAGGCATGGCGACCGGTGGAGCCGGCTCGACGGGATCAGGATGCGGCCGAATGCCAGCCTAAGGGCGTCCGCGACGCGTTCCCCTTCCGGCGGGAGCCGGTCGCGCAACCGGGCGAGCGCCGCCAGGGCGTCCGGCGAGAACTGGCGGCGGGTCTCCCGGAGGAACGGGAGACGACCCGGCGGGCCCCCCGACGCGGCACGGCGGACGCGCGCTGCATCACGGAGGAGCCGGACCGGGTCGATCTCGAAGTCGGTCTTCACCCGGGCCGCGAGCACGGCCGGACGGAGGAGCTCGGTCCCCCACGCGCGCGCGCCCGCGCGCCGGGCCTCGACGAGCGTGGTGCCGCTCCCGGCGAACGGGTCGAGGACGGTGGCTCCGCCCGGAAGGTCGCGCTCGTCGAGGACCGATCGGACGAACTCGGCCGAGTAGCCCTGGACGTACGGCCACCAGCGGTGCACGGGCAGCGCGTCGTTGGCCCGGAACGTGATCGGGCCGGCGTCGCGGCCGAGCTCGATGCCGTTCTCCCGGCGGAACCGCTCCACGTAAGCGGCGGGTTCGATGAAGTCCCCGCGGTCGTCGAGCCGCTCGAACGACCGAAGGACCCAGAGTCCGCGGCCCATGCGGAGCACGTCGCCGTCGCGCCGAAGCCGATCGAGCTCCCGCTCGACCGAGAGCGGGCTCGTCGCGAGTCGGGCCGCCAGCTGCCGCACCGTGGCGCCGATCGCGCCGGTCTCCCCCAGCGCGGACTTGATCGAGGCCTCGGCCGGACCGACCGACTCGCTCACGACCGCCTTCCCCCCGATCGGGAGCGCCGCACGGCCCACAGCGGCCCCGGTTTCTTCTCGAGCAGGACGAGGAGCTCGGCCCTAAGCCGGCGCCGCTCGTCACGCAGCGACCGGGCCCACGAGGTCTCCTTCACGTCGGGGCCGAGCCCGGCCAACGTGACGTCGAGGTCGTGGAGGCGTCCGAGGTCGGTCTGGAGGCGACGGATCGGCGCGGAGAGCGGGCGGGCGTCCCCGGGGTCGAGGGCACCCCGCAGCGCGTTCACGTGACGGAGGCCGCGGACGCGGATGCGCAACCGATGGAGACGGGTGACGCTCGGCTTACGCCGGGCGGCCCGGTGCGCGCGACGGACCCGCTCCTCACCGGTCCCCTGCGCGTCCCCGAGGATCGCCCGCACGTCGCGCGCCCGGTAGCGGAGCCGCGGCCGGTGCCACTCCGCGCGGATCGCGGGGAACAGCCCTGCGGCCTGCTCGGCCCGCAAGAACGCCCGGAGGAGCTCGCGACCGGTCCGTGCGTCGTCGCGCAACCGCGTTCGGAACTGCCCCAGCTGGGCGAGCTCCTCCGACCCCCATGCGCGGCCGTCGACGTGCGCGAGGAGGTCGATCGTCACGTCGCGGTCCCGGATGCGGCCGGCGAGCCGGGCCAGTCGCTTGAGGCGGCGGTCCAACGGGCGCAGCCGCTCTCGCTCCCGGCGGGCGAGCGTCGACTCCCACACCCCGAGGGCCGTGCGGAGCCGGCGCAGCTCCCGGTGGAGCCGATGGAGGCTGCCGGCGGTCGGATGCGGCCGTGCGACGACGGCGTCGACCGCCGCGACGACGTCGGCGACGGTGCGGTCGAGCTCGCGAACGAGGGCGGCGGGAGAGACCGACCGACCGCCGCGCTCGAGGGCCACGACCGGCCGGAACGACGACCCTGTTGTAAGCGGTTCGGCCCCGGACCCCATCCCTATTAGAGAGCGAACGGAGTGCCCCCGCGTGGACCGGGCCCGGCTCGCCGAAAGCGACCGCGCGCGGCCGCGCGCCCAGTCGACGCTCGGCGTCATCGATCTCGGATCGAACACGTCGCGCGTCGTCGCCTTCGAGACGAGCTCGGCCGGCACCGTGCGCGCCTTCTACGAGGGGAAGGACGTCCCCCGGCTCGGGGGCGGGACCGGACCGGACGGGGAGCTCTCCGAGGCCGCGATCGAGCGCGGCGTGCTCACGGTCCGCCGGTTCGCCCGCGTCGTCCGGGACCTGGAGCTCCCGCGCACCCTCGCGGTGGCGACGAGCGCCGTGCGCGACGCGCCGAACGGACCGGACTTCGTGCGCCGCGTCGAGCAGAA
Source organism: Thermoplasmata archaeon (assembly GCA_030040865.1). GTDB lineage: Archaea > Thermoplasmatota > Thermoplasmata > Lutacidiplasmatales > UBA184 > Lutacidiplasma. Next base: position 6,901 of record JASHSX010000006.1, read on the forward strand.
GACCGGCGTCCTCCTGCGCGTCCTCTCCGGCGCCGAGGAGGCCCGGTACGCCTACCTCGGGGTCGCGAGCGCGTGGGCGCTCCGCGACGACCTCATCTTCGACCTGGGCGGCGGGTCGATGCAGCTCGTCGACGTCCGCCACGGCGTGCTCCGCAATTCGGTGAGCCTGCCGCTCGGCGTCCTCCGGCTCTCGCAGCGGTTCCTGGAGCACGATCCTCCGAAGCGCCGCGAGCTCGACGAGCTGCGGGCGCACGTCCGCGGAACGCTCGGATCGGTGCTCGAGGCGTTCGGCGGCCGGGGGTACCGTCTCAACGGCCTCGGCGGGACCGTCCGCTCGCTCGCACGCGCCGCGATCGAGATCCGGGAGTACCCGATCCGGCGCGTCCACGGCTACCAGCTCTACCCGCACGAGATCGAGGCCCTGGCGGAGCTCCTGGGCGAGATGCCGGCCGAGAAGCGCCGGGCGATCCCGGGGATCGGCGGCGACCGCGCCGACGTGGTGCTCGCCGGGATCGTCGTGCTCGAGGAGGTCCTCCGAGCGACCTCCGCCGACCGGATCCTCGTGGCGGGGACCGGGATCCGGGAGGGGCTCGCCCTCGAGTCGATCGGCGCGAAGCTACCGGCGTCGGCCGAGGTGCTGGCGGAGCGGTCGACGGCCGCTGCCGGGGAGGCGTTCGCGTTCCGCCTCGAGCACGGCATCGAGGTCGCGGAGACCGCGCTCGACCTCTTCGACCTCCTCGCCGCCCGGTTCGAGTGGGGCGCGAGCGAGCGCCTGGCCCTCGCGGTCGCCGCGCGGATGCACGACGCGGGGACGGCGATCGATCTGTGGCAGCACGCGATCCACTCGGCCTACCTCATCCAGAACTGCCCGATGTGGGGCCTCGACCAGCGCGAGGTGCTCCTCGCGTCGATGGTCGCCTACCTCCACGAGGGCGACGAGCTCCCGTCGACGTGGAAGCGGACGTACCAGCCGATCCTCGCCTCGTCGGACCTGGAGACGGCCCGCCGGCTCGGCGTGGTCCTGGAGGCCGCCGAGCTCCTGAACCCGGGCCGGCCCCGCTTCGCGCTCGCCGGCGGCGGGCGGACGCTCACCGTGGCTATTTCTGCCTCCGCGGATACGGCCCTCTCCCCGCGGTGGGCGGAGAAGGTTCGCAAGCCGATGGAACGCACCCTCGACCTCGAGGTGAAGGTCCGTGAGCCCTGAACCGAAGCTCCCGCCGCACGGCTACCCCGGCCGCCTCCTCGTCTTCGAGGGGCTCGACGGCAGCGGCAAGTCGACGCAAGCGGCCCTGCTGGGGAAGTGGCTCCAGTCCCAGGGGTACCGGGTCTTCTTCACCGAGTGGAACTCCTCGGAGCTCACCGCGGCGACGATCCGTCGCGGGAAGAAGAAGGGCCTCCTCACGCCCACGACGTTCAGCCTCCTCCACGCCACCGACTTCGCCGACCGGTTCGAACGGCGCATCCTCCCGCCGCTTCGGGCCGGCTACGTCGTCGTCTGCGACCGCTACGCGTTCACCGCCTTCGCCCGCGACGCCGCGCGCGGATGCGAGCCCGAGTGGGTGCGGAACATCTACTCGTTCGCCCCGCGCCCGGACCGGGTCTTCTACTTCCAGGTCCCGGTCTCGGTCTCGCTCAAGCGGAAGATCGCCTCCCGCCTCAAGATCAACTACTACGAGGCCGGCATGGACCTGGGCCTCTCCGACGATCTGCAGGAGAGCTACGAGCGGTTCCAGACCCGGCTCAAGCAGGAGTACGACCGGCTCTCCAAGACCGACGGCTTCACGGTGATCGACGCGACGCGGGCGGTCGAGCCGATCCAGCGCGAGCTGCGCGAGGACGTCCGGCCGCTGCTCACCGATTTCCCGACGGGGGAGCG
>JASHSX010000045.1 GCA_030040865.1 Thermoplasmata archaeon
TCCGGCGCTCGTGCTCACTCAGCTGCCCTCGTCCTCGAACGCCACCACGAGCTCGTCCACGGGCGGGATCAGCACCGAGGGCTGGGCGATCATCGGCGCCCTGGCCGTGGTCGCCGCCGCGCTCGCGGTCCTGGTAGTGGTCTCCCGACGCCGATCCGGCGGCGCGACGGCCCCTGAGCCATCGACACCCTCATCGCCGGCCGAGAGTCCCGCGCCGGAGTCCCAGCCGGAGTCGGAGAGCGAGTCCGTTAGCACGGAAGAGGAGACCTAGCATCGTCCGGCTCGACCCTTTCGGGCGCGCCTGCTCAACGAGCTGCGTTCTCGGCGGTAGCCTCCCCGAGGCGCTGTTTCGCGCCGCGGAACCGCCGAGGAGCGTCTATTTCCGCCGGCGTTCCCGCCGTTCGGGTTCGCCGGGCTTTTCGAGCTCCGGAGACGGCGGCAAGCGGCCCCCTCCGTGTTCGCTCATGGCCGCCCATTCCGGCCACTGGTCGACCGTCGCCTGCCACTCGGCCGGGAGCGCCGAGCGCAGGTCGGGAACGTTCCAACGTTCCGCATACGCCTTCGCTTCCTCGGCGCGACCGACGGACTGCTCGAGGAGAGTGAGCCGCACCAGCGCCTCGGCACGGAACCGTGGCAGGGACCTCGGACCCTCGAGGTCCGCGATCGCGCCCCAGCGGTCTCGGGCCGCGTCCAGGGAGTCCGCCATCGCCTGGACCCGTCCGTCGAGCAGCCAGGTCCTCAGCAGCGCGGGCGAGGGCGGAAGCAGGTGGAGCGACTCCGAGATCGTCCGCGACCTCCCGAGCGGGGCCTCCACGTTCGCGGCGCCTCCGCTGTCGAGCAAGCTCTCGGCGATGCCCAGTTGGTGGTAGATCTCGATCGGGAGAAGCTTCTGGCGCTGCAGGGCCGAGAGACTACGCTCCCGAAGGATCCGCGCGCGCGTACGCTGTCCCTGGACCTCGAGGAGCCGCGCCTCCAGGTCCTCGGCGAGGTGGTCGAGCTCCCACCGCCGGGAGCGTCCGAGCAGGGCCCGCGCGGCCCCCAGGAACCGCGCGGCCAGAAGCTGCTCCTCGGGGCTCCCCTCGATCCGCGAGAGCCCGACAGCGAGCAGGGCGATGGCCTGCAGGTGCCCCTCGGGGAGTTTCCGCGCCAGCGCGGCAGCGCGGTGGGACTCCGAGCGCGCGTCGTTGGGACGGTTCCGCTCGAACTGGAACTCCGCGATCAGCGCCTCGAGCAGCACCTCGACCTCGATCATTCGGCTGTCGTGGCAGCGCTCCACGAGCTCTCCGAGCGCCGTCGTGAGCGGGGCGCGCGGTCCGACGACGCGCATGTCGAGGATGAGCGGCTCGAGCCACGCCGTGAGGGTCTCGGCCGCGACTCCCGTCTTGAGCGCGCCGTCGGTGCCGTCGCGCAGCTCCGTCTCTGCCTCGGAGAGCCGCCCCGCGGGGAAGAGGGCCCTGGCATGGAGCAGCCGCAGCTCCGGTTCGAGCGTTGTCCGATCGGCCGGCGGGAGCGCGCCGAGACAACCGATCGCCTGCTCGAGCAGCTCGGCGGCCGAGTCGTACGCGAGCAGGTGGAGGCTCAGCTCGGCCGCCTCGAGGAGGTGCCGGAGCGCCATGGGGCCCGGGTACCACGCGAGGTAGTGCCGGGCGACCTCGATGCGCCGCTGCAGGCTCGGCTCCGGCGAGAGCGCGGAGAGCGCGTTGGCGATCTCGAGGTGCATCTCCTTCCGCTGGGTCTCGGGGAGGAGCTCGCCGACCGCGGACACCCAGGCGAGGTGCGGGATCATCACCTTCCCCTCCTGGACCTTGACAAGGCCGACCCCGGTCGCGGGAAGGAGCGCTTCGGCCAGCTGGTTGAAGTTGAGGCGCGCCACCCGGGAGAGAACGACCTCGCCGACCGTGCCACCGAGGAGGCCGACGTACCCGACCACGCGCTGCGTGACCGAGGGGATGTCCTCGAACAGCGCCTTGAGGCGGTGGCCCTCCCGCAGGTCGGGGAGCGGCTCGGGGATCCGCACCCAGTCGACGTCCCCTCGCCCCAGGAACGCCTCTTCCCACGAGACGAAGCCCGCGACGGACGTATCGAGGGCGACGGCGATCAGGAACGGTCGGTACCGCGCCCGCTTCGAGAGCGAAACCACGAAGTCCCGGCTCTCCGAGTCGAACAACGCGCCGTCGTCGATCAGGATCGCGACCGGGTGCGCCTCGGGACCGCGGAACTCCGGGAGGATCTCCCGCCAGAACTCGTCGGGGTCGCCTTCGTTCGCAGAGCGGCTGCGCACCGGCCGGCCGAGGAACGTGGTCCGGGGGCGATCGCCCCGACTCCGGCGGCTCCGCGGCATCCGGTCCGGGAGGTATCCCATCGGCGCGATGGGGACGAGCGGGGTCTCGAGGGAGTCGGACTCCTCGCCCGGCTCCTCGAGGTTCGGCTCCGGCTCCGGTTCGCTGCGGAGCCCGTCGAGAGCCCCGAACGGGATCGATCGTGCCCGGTAGCTGCCCCGCAGCTCGATCACCCGGGCGTTGCGGCTCTTCAGGAATTCGCGGACCTCGCCGAGCAGAGCGGACTTGCCGCTGACCGGAGGCCCGACGACCACGACAGTGCGCCCCGAGTTCTCCGCGAGGCCCTGCATCGCGCGGAGGAGGGGGGAGGGAAGAGAGGGCACCCGGAACCTCTCTCCGAATTGCGCCGAGCGGACATTTAATCGTGGCGTCCGTCCGCTACTCTTGTTGGCGGTCGGTGCGACGGCGGCCAGTGCTTAAGGACCGAACCGGTTTGGGCGCGTCGTGTCGCCCTCCATGGCCAAGCGGCGGCGTGGGTATCTCAAGACCCCGGTCCGTGCGGTCGACCCTACCCGCGGACGCGGGGGCCTCGGGGACCTGCTCGACCAGTTCCGCACCACCTCGATCCAGGCGCGCAATCTCGGCCGGTGCCTCGAGGTATGGGAGAACGCGCTCACGGACCCGAAGCGCCCGACCATCTTGCTCGGCCTCTCGGGTCCCCTGAT
>JASHSX010000046.1 GCA_030040865.1 Thermoplasmata archaeon
CCGTTGGTCGCCTCGCAGGACGGCGAAAAAGGTCCCCTGCAAGGAACACCAACAAGGAGGAAACCACAGAGATGAGCGAGAAGAGTTTGAAACAGACGGAACGACGCCGGGCGTACAAGCGCTCCTGGCGGAAGGCCCGCGGTCAGCAGAAGGGTATCTCGCCCGTAGTGGCGACGCTTATCCTGGTGCTGATCGCGGTGGCCGCCGCCGCCGCGCTGTACATCTGGTTGATCGGGTGGCAGGGGGGCGTCACCTCCACGATCGGCAAGCCGACCGTGCAGCAGGGAACGTTCACTATCGGCGGGAGCACGTCAGTCTACCCGTTTAGCCAGATCGCCGTACAGAGCTTCGAGCAGAACAACTCCGGAACCTCGATCAGTGACAACCAGGGCGGAACCGGCGCGGGTATGCTGGCCGTTTGCGCGGGCTCGGTCGATGTAGGAGCCGCCTCGTCGCTTGAGACGGCCGCCGGGCTGGTCGCCAGCGATGGGTGTCCGTCTCAGTACGAGACGACGATCACCATCACGACGGTCGCGTACGATGCGGTAGATGTGATCGTGCCGGTTGCGAACGACCACGGACTCGTCAGCATCAGCTACGACACGCTGACCTTGATCTATGACGGAACCAGCACGGCCCCGACTCTGATTCCGACGACCTACAACGGTCAGACGATCGCGGCGGTGCCGTTCGACGAGGCCCCGTTCACGACCCACGCGGCGCTGGCTTGGAGCCAGGTCCCGGCGGCAGTGGCGGGAGCCACCGTTCCGGGATGCACTGCCGGAGCCGGTGATGTGGAGACGGTCTCCACCACCGCAGCTACGGGCACCACCGCTGACGTCGGGACCGCATGCGGCGCCCCCAATGCCAACGACTTCGTCGCCGCGACCACGGCAACCGCGACTTCCTGCGGGTTCACCATCTGCGCCGGCGGAACCGTTGCGTTCCCGGGCACGGACCTGATCAAGACGGTCGCGCGCTCGGACGCCAGCGGAACGACCCAGACCTTCGAGGCGCGTGTCCTCGGCGCGACCAGCGCTACCGGATTCGCTACGACGTTCTCCGGCCTGGGCTTCAGTGGCTGCGGTTCGAACAACCTACTGTCCGACTGCGGAATCACGTCGACCTTGTTGGGTAACGGGAACCCGGGTGTGATCTCGGCGGTGGCCGGCAGCCCCGACTCGATCGGCTACGCCTCCGACGGACTCGCTCGAGCAGCGACGTCAGGCGTGACGTGCGAGGGAATCGGGACGGCCGCTTGCGGGATCGGACTTGAAGGTCCGGGACAGACGGCCGCACAGTTCCCGTCGCTCGGCGCGACCGGGACGATCGCCGCGGGCATCGTCCTCGGCGGGTTCGGGACCCCTGGTCTGACAACCACTGCGACCACCGGATACGCCGCGGCGCGACCCTTCGAGTACGTGACGCTCGACCCAGCTGTTGGGTTGATCGAGCAGTACTTCTCCTGGGTCACCGACCCGGCGAACAACATCCTGTTCGCGGGCGAGGCTGGCGAGGTCAGCATCTACTCGATCTAAAGTGCTGATTCCGGGTCGTGGGACAACCCTTTCCTCCCCGGGGGCCGACCCCGGGGTTCCCAATTTTTTCGCCGAGGACGGGTCAACGCTAGGCGTGAGCCGTGCAGCTGGATACGAATTACCCTAATTTATGAGGAAGTCCGGGGGTCGAGTATGACGTACATAGTCTATAGTTTTCGCGCTTAAGACTACGGAGTCATTCGTCGGGACGATGATGAGCGCCATGGAGGGACGAAAGCTCCAACTCGCGGGAGGTTCCACCTACCTCGTATCGCTGCCTAAGCGTTGGGTACTGACCGCCGGACTCAAGGCGGGCGACACGGTTTTCCTCGAGACGACCCAGGACGGAGCGGTCTCGATCCGACCTCGAACCGGTGATCGGGGGGAGGTCCGCCGAAAGATTTTCAACGAGCGAGAAGAGGAGAGCCGAGATCACCTCTTGCGTAAACTGGTGGGGGCCTACGTATCCGGCTTCGGACTGATCGAGCTCCGATATCAGCCCTCGAACGCAGCCTTCACACGTCGTGTGGCTCGAGAGTTCTGTCGCCTAGTCATTGGTCCTGAAGTGATCGAAGAGACACGGAACTCGCTTACGATCCAGGACCTCTCCGACGCGTCCGACCTGAGCATCGAGAAGTGCCTTCGTAGGATGCAGCTTACCGTCCGTGCCATGTTAGATGACGCCGTCACCTCCCTGCGCACCGCAGACCTGGCCTTGGCGAAGGACGTGGAACTACGGGGCCAGGACGTAAATCGACTCTACTGGATGGTCGCGAAGCAGTACCATCTCTCGCACGCGTACCCGCTTCAGACCGCTCCCAACAACGGTGCAGCTGCCGTGACAGGATATCTTCTGATCGCGAAGCTGTTGGAGCGGATCGGCAGCCACGCTCAACGGATCGTTGGGACTTACGCGACCCTGGCCGAGGATCGATCTCTGGATCCGAAGCTGGCCAAGGAAATCGACGATGCGCGAGCTTCCGTCGTCGCCTTGCTCGACAAGGCCTTCAGCGCTCTGGTCTCGAAAAACATCGCGCTCGCGAACGAGGCGATCGATGCGCGCGTGGGGCACCAGAAACTCATTGACTCGCTCTCCCACAAGGTCGCGACCAAACGGGGCGAGGAACTCCTCGCGTTGGGGAGCGTCGTCGACAGTTTGCTCCGAGTCGGCGGTTACACCTCCGAAATTGCCGAGCAGGCGATCGACATCTCGGTCATGACGGACCCCGAGGCGTCCTAGCCGACCGT
>JASHSX010000047.1 GCA_030040865.1 Thermoplasmata archaeon
CCCCAGGGCCGGCCCGGTCGCGACTCCGGGTCCGACGCCGCCGGCTCCGGTCGTGAGGCCCTCCTCGGGGACGTCCGGTGGAAGTGAGGAGCTCGCAGCGGCGGGGGGCGCCGCCCTGGTCCTCGCGGCCGTCGCCGTCCTCTTCGGGATACGTCGAGCGCACCGCCGCCGATCCCCGCCGCCGCCCCCGCCGGACCCCGTGGCGGTCCTGCGCGAGCTCCTCGAACCCTCGGACGGGGCGGACCGGACCACGATCGAGCTTCTCGCCGAGGAGACCGGAGTCCCACTCTCGACGGTGCGCGAGACGATCGACCGGCTTGTAGCGGAGGGGACGATCCGATCCGATCGTTCGAACGACGGCGAGGAGGCTCTCACGTGGTCGGGCCTGGGGGGCCAGTGAGCGGCTTTCCCGCGTTCGGCATCGTCGGTCCGTCCGGCTGGATGGTCGTGGCGATCGTCCTCGGGGCGGGGGTGGGTCTGGGGACGCTCCGGCTCGCACCGGATCCGGCCGGCGCTTTCGATCCGTCTCACGTCTTCACGAACACGACCTCCCCGGTCTCCAACTTCACCGCGTCGATCGATCGTCTCGTCGAGCTCGTCTCGCTCGCCGGCAGCGGTATCCTCGCGCTCGTCTGGGCCCGGGTCGCCTTCAGCTGGTTCTCGAACGACATCACGAAGAAGGTCCAGGCGAAGGACCGGGCCCGCGACGCGCTCTTCGGTACCCTCCTGTTCGTCGCGGCGATCACCGGGCTCATCTGGGGTCTCGCGCACTGGGTCCTCACGGGAAGCTAGGGGGCGCGGTGGTCGCGCTCGGGATCGACTGGAACGTCCTGGTCCGGACGCTCCTCCTCGTTCTGTTCTCGCTGATCACCGCCCTCATCGCGGCGGTCATCGGCCCGACGTACGACAATCTGTTCGTTCCCGAAATGAGCGCGTCGTCGCTCTACCCGTCCCTCTTTCCGACCGGCGCGCCGTCCAACTATCTCAGCGACGCAGCGCGCTTCTCGACGTACGTCCTCGCGAACGTGGTCGACCCCGCCGTCGCGCTGGTGGCGATCGGCATCGCCGTCCTCTACCTCGCCCGGGGCGTGCTCGCCCGGTGGGCCCACCTCTTCGACGGCCTGTTGCCCCGACTGGTCATCGCGGTCGTGGCCGCGAACTTCTCGCTGCCGATCGCCGGGGCGATCCTCGACCTCGCCGCGAGCACGTACCCGGTGTTCGCGGGGTGGGACGGCGGGGCGTGGCAGAGCTGGGTGAACCTCGCCGGGTGGGGCGAGTTCCGGTATTCGTGGGACAACGGCGCCCTCGCCTTCGTCCTCTCGCTGGTCGAGTTCGCGATCGTCTTCCTGCTCGTCCTCGCGGTCGGGCTCCGGGACGCCCTCCTCGCGGTCCTGCTCGTCCTGCTCCCGGTCTTCACCCTCCTGTGGCCGATCCGGCCCCTCGCCGGGCTCGCACGTCGCGCGTGGTTCCTGTTCGTCGAGCTCGCCTTCCTGCCGTGCGTCATGGTCGTCCCGCTTGAGCTGGCGGTCTCGAGTCCGAACCCCGTGGTCCTCGTCGGTTATCTCGGGGTCGCACTCGCGTCGCCGTACCTCCTGTCGGTCGCGGGAACGCATCTCGTCGCCTTCGGGTTCCCCGCCGCCGGCGGTGCCATCGGGGGCGGGGTTCAGCGGGGGCTCGCCACGGCCCCGCGAGCGGCGTCCGGCTACGCGCAGCCTGCCGCGGCGTCGCTCGGGGCGCAGGGCGCCGGCGGACGGGCCGCCGCCGGGGCCGTGAGGGCCGCCGGGAGTGCCGCCGCACCGGTGGCCGCTCCGCTCGCGGTCGCGGAGGTGGTGGGGCACGGGGCCGCCCACCTCGTCCGACACATCGCGAGCTCCGTCCGATCGGGCGACCGCGTACCGTCGCTTCCGGCGATCCGTCCGGGAGGGAAGGGATGAGATGGCGGCGGGCGCCGCCTCCGTCCCGACCGTGGCCCTCCCGGAGCGCTTCGACCGTAGGCTCCGTCTCGGGCCGTTCCCCTCGGCGAGGGACGCGCTCAAGTTCGTGGTCTACGCGACGGCGGGCGCGCTCCTGGCTCCGTTCGTCCCGCCGATCGTCTGGCTCCCGATCGTGGGCATCGGCTTCGGGATCGCGGTGTGGCGGCCGGAAGGACAGGCGCTGGACGAACGGGCGGTCGCGCTGGTGCTGTGGCTCCTACGACGGGAGCGACGTGAGGCCGAGATGACTCGGCACGCCCCGGACCCCCTGCTCCGCCGCGGCCTCCTGCGACTCGACTCGGGGACGCTCGCCGTCGTGCTTCGCGCCGATGGCACACCCCTCGCCTACCTTCCCCCGGTCGAGCTCCAGTTTCGGTTCGCGTCGTTCCGCGAATTCCTCCGGGAGATCGAGGGGGGTTGGGTCTGGTCGGTCTCGTCGGGCCCGCTACGCCCCGAGGCGGTGGTACCGACCACGACCGCCGACCCGAGCGAGGAGACCGACGATCGCGCCGGTTACCGTGAGCTCGTGGAGACCCTCTGTCGTCGGCGCGCCCGGCGGCAGATCGACGTCGTCTTGACCGGCGGGGCCGCGACCCCGGACCGGGTCCTAGAGCTGGAACGCCGGGCGGACCGCGTGGCCGGGCGACTCGCCGAGCTCGGGATCCCGGTCGTCCGGCTCCGGGACCGCGGCCTCGCCGACGCCGGTCGGCGGCTGGGGTGGACGGTCGGGGGGCCGGTCGCATGAGCCGTTCGGCCGTCCCGGCCGCGACCCTCGAGTTCGATGCGTTCGCGGTGGGTATCGGGGCGGCGGTGATCAGCGGCGGCTTTTCCCTCCTCGAGCCGTTCCTCGCCGCCCTCACCGGCACCCTGGCGGCGCTCGCGGTCGCGGCGTGGGTCGCGCGGTTGCGTCGGGGGCCCGTGGGGGAGTGG
>JASHSX010000002.1 GCA_030040865.1 Thermoplasmata archaeon
GCGTCGAAGCTCATCGGGCAAGGACTGCCGAGCCTCACGAAGCTGGCGCACGTCGTCGGGATCGTCCGCCACGACGAGCTGATCCGGGACGTATTCGACCCGGCCCTTCGGATCCAGGAAGGGGACACCCTGCTGCTGTTCGGTGACCCGTCCGGCCTGCACGAACTGGAGACGGCGGCCGGCGCCACCTAAAGTTCGCGCCCGGGCCGTGGTCCGCCGGGGAACGATCCGTCCCCGACGACGAGAGGCAGCGCACTACGAACCGCCACCGCCCTATCCTACGCGACCGGGGCCGGAGTGCGCGGCGGTCCCCCGGGCGGACGGGACCCCACGACCGGCAGCGATCCGCGGGTCCGGCCTCGCCGCCGGACCCGTAGGTACTCCACGGCCGCCTCGAGCACCCGCTCCCGGACCATGCCCGGGTTCGCCCAGGAGAACAGCGACGGCTCGAGATAGCAGGCGAGCGCGCACCGGTTGCACGTGCCGTACCGGTCCCAGTCGAAGGAGTTCCAGAGCGCCCGGACGTCGACGTCCCAGATCGGGAGCCTCCCGCTGTACTCCTGCAGCACATAGCAGGGAAGGACGATGCGGCCGCTCGGGTCGACGTTGATCGTCATCCACGGACGGCAGACCCAGGGTCGATCTCCGTACCACGACCCGAGCAGGGCGAGAAAGTACTCGGGCGACTCGAGGAGCGGAGCGCCCTCGTTCTTGCGCTCGAGCAGAGACTCGAGGGTCGTTCGGAGCCGCGCGCGGTCGGGGGACATCGCGTCGGCGGTCGAGTAGTCGTAGGCGACCTGGACCGTGATGCGGATTCCGAGCTCCTCCGCGAGGTCGACCAGCGCTCCCGCCTCCCCGAGATTGTCCTTCGTCACCGTGTGGCTGATGGCCAGCGGTACTTGGCCGTCGACCGCCCGGATCCCCGCGACCGCGCGGTCGAACGACCGCGGAATGCCGCGCAACCGGTCGTGCGTCGCGCGGAGGCCGTCCAACGAGACGAAGAGGTACTCGACGTCATCGCGGAACTCCCGGAACCGTTGGGCGAGCAGCCACCCGTTCGTGACGACGGAGGTATGGAACCGTGCGTGCGCCTCCTCGAGGATCGACGGCAGCTCGGGCCGCAGCAGGGGCTCGCCGCCCTCGAAGCCGAGGAACGACACGCCCGCCCGGACGAGGGCATCCATCATGCGAACCTCCTCGTCCAGCGTCAGCAGCGGGTCGTCCTCTCGTCGCCAGAACGGGCACATGTGGCACTCGAGATTGCAACGGTAGAGCAGCTTGTGGCCGGCCAGCACCGGCGACCGTTCCCCGCCGAGCCCACGGATCGAGCGTCCCAGACTGCGCAGCAGGACGGGGCGAACGACCGCCATGAGGTACCCGCAGCAGGACCGGGAGCCGGGCCCCGGTCAACGCACCGACCCTCAGGGTTGGGAGGCGTTTAACGGTGCGGCGAGGACTGGGGCACCGACGCGCAGCGCGACTCCGCCTCCGGACGTCGGGACCCGGCGCGGCGACCCCGGCCACCTCGTAGGGCGCGTGGGCGACGTGACCCACGAGGTGTTGGCCGAGCCGGTGAGCGCGCCGGAAAAGACCCTAACGGGGCCGTGGCTGCCGTTGGGTGCGTCGCACGAGGAGCGCGGTGCACCGGCCCATGGACTCTCCCAGCACGTTCCAGCCCCGGGGACTGCCGGAGCCGTACCGCTCGACCCGGTCGAACACGAAGTAGGGTTCGAAGACCGAAGCGACCTCGGCAAGCGAGGGCCGGTGCGGCGGCCCGAGGGACTGCTCTACTTCTCGAGGGATCCAGGTGAGCAGCAGGCGCCCGTCCGGCCGGATCACGCGCGCGATCTCGGCGGCGTACTTCTCGCGAAGTCGCAGGGGGATCGAGTGGAAACAACCGGTGTCGATCCCGCCCTCGAAGCTTCTTCGCTCGAACGGTATCCGATCCGCTCCGGCGACGCGGAGGTCGACGCTGAGCCCAGCCCGCTGAGCGCGCGAGCCAGCGATCCGGATTGCGGTCGGGGAGATGTCGATCCCGCAGACGTCGAATCCGTGTCCGGCCAGCCAGAGGAGGGTCGTGCCCGTCCCGCACCCCGCGTCGAGGACGCGGCTGCCGGCCGGGAACTGCCGTTCGCGGACCGCACGGACCACCCACGGGGCCGGCCGTGCCGAGAACCACGGCATCCGTCGGTAGTCCTGACGACGGTACCAGTCCTCCCAGGCCTCGAACTCGGACGGGTCCGTGGACGAGCTCTTCGTCGCCGACCTCGGTCCCGTCATCGGGGTTCGTCTCAGTGGAGTTCGGGCAAGACCATCAATCCTCCCCAACGAGCCCCCGTAGTGCGGCCGTCCGGCGACATCCACCGAGGACGACCGGAACGAAGCCCCGGTACCTCGAGGAAGGCTCCGGAGTACCGTTATCGCCGCCCGTCGCGTGCCGGGTCCGGTCGGAGGAACGATGCCGCACTACCTCGTCCAATTCGCCTACACGCCGGAGAGCTGGGCCGCCATGATCCGTAAGCCGGAGGACCGCACGTCGACGATCGACGCCCTGTTGAAGTCGGCCGGGGGCCGGCCGCTGTCGCTGTACTACCACGCGGGGGAGTTCGACGGGATCATCCTCGCCGAGCTCCCGAACGACACGGCCGCGAACGCGGTGGCCCTCGCAGCGGGTGCGAGCGGCGCGCTTAAGGTCACGCGGACGACCCGCCTGTACACCCCCAAGGAGACGGTCGAGGCGCTCGCGCTGGCCGGGAAGCTCCCGTTCCGGTCGCCCGGGGCGTAGTCGCCGCCGCCGTTCCCGTTCACTTCGCGGAAGGCGAACCGCGGCCGCCGGTCGGGGGGCCCACGAGCAAGCTCCGAAGGGCCTCGTCGAACGCCGTCGGCCGAGAGAGGTTTACCAGGTGGTCGGCGCCCGGTATCGGGACGTACCGTGCCCCCGGGATCCCCCGGGCCGCGAACCGCGCGATGAACCCCGTCGTCGGTTCGTCCCGGTCCCCGAACAGGACGACCGTCGGCGCTCGGACCTCGCCCAAGCGACGGGCGGCCGGCGGATCGATCGGGGTGGCGTGCTTCGCGCTCCGATCCTCGAAGATCTCCTCGAGGTTCTCCCGGAACATCTGGACCGCGAGGTCCCGCCCGGCCCCTTCGGTCGCCGACGCCCAGTACCGACGCAGGCCCTCGACGGCCTCGTCCTTGCGGCCCGCCTTCCACGCGGCGGGGATGCCGGCCGAACGCTCGTTGTCCTTCTCGGCCACCGGCTTCACGTCGGGGTCGACGTCGAAGTCGTACCCCGAGACGGCCCCGGCGACGAGCAGGAGACCGCGGACGGCTTCGGGATGCACGATCGCGTAGTCGAGGGCGATGCTGCCGCCGATGCTATTGCCGACGATCGTGGCCGGGCCGAGCTTCAGGTGCGTGACGAGGGCGTGGAGATCTTCGACCTCGGTGTATGGTCCGGTCGCCGGAGGAGACTGACCGAAACCCCTCCGATCGTACCGGACCACCGTCGCGCCGTCGGCGTACGCTCGGAACTCGCGGTCCCATATCCTCCGATCGGCGATCCCCGCATGAAGGAAGACGATCGGGGACCCGTGACCGCTGCGTTCGTAGGCGATCCGTCCCCGAGGAACGTCGAGCCACTGAGGAGCGGCGAAGTCGGTCATCCGGGCTCCGGGAGGTCGTACGATGCGGTCATGGACGGTTCCCGGGGTGGGAGAGGGAGGTGACCCTCTTGAGCCCGTGGAGGGAGGGGCTGAAACAGGGCCACAAGGGGACCCTCCTCGCCCGCGACGTCGTCCGTTCCGTTCTGGGCCCCGGGCTCGCGCTCCCGTCGCGATGAGGTGATGAGTCCGACCCTCCTCGGCGGCTTCCCCGGAGGAGACGTGACCGCCCGCGACGATCGACCGATCGATCCTCGGGAGATCTCCTCGTGGGACGGCACCGAGGCCCTGGAGCGGCTCGACCGGTGGGCGGAGCGGTGGCCGGCCCGGGCGCTCGAGGAGCTCCCGAGCGCGCGCGGAGCGGAGGCGACCGTCCTCGGCGACACTCACGGCGACTGGCCGACCGTCGAATGGCTCGCCGCTCAGTTCCTCGAGGGGCCCCGGTCGACCGCCCGCTGGATCGCCCTCGGCGATTTTGTCGACCGGACCCCCCCGTCCCTCCCCCAGGGGTCGCTGAGGAACGCGATGTACCTCCTCTCGCTCAAGGCGGCGTACCCGGACCGAGTGACCCTGCTGAGGGGCAACCACGAGACCCAGCGCCGGATCCCCGCCGGAATGGCGTCGGTCGCGGACGAGGCCCGTGAGCTGTGGGGCGTGGCGCCCGTGGCCGAACGTGTCCAGGACCTCTTCGACCGGCTTCCTCTCGCGGCGCGGACCGAGAGTGGCGCCTACCTGGCCCACGCCGGCTTCCCGATGGCTCGGTCGGGCGACTGGCGGGCGGAGCTCGCCGCCGAGTCGGAGCGCGTCCTTCTCGAAGTCGTTTGGAACGACGTCGAGGGCTCACCGGCCTGCGGTCAGCGGGGGATCGAACAGGAGCCGATCCGCGCCTCGAACCTGGAGACGTTCCTGGCTCGCTCGGACTGCCGGGTGTTCCTGCGCGGCCACGATCCCGACATCGCGGGTCAGTTCCGGTTCGACCGCCGTCTTCTGACGGTCCACAGCACCCGGGTGTTCGAACGCGCCGGCCTCACACTCGCGCGCCTGCCGCTCGACGGCGCGGTCGCCCGCCTCTCTGCCTCCTCCCTCCTCCGCCTCCCGTTCCCGCCTTTGCCCACGCGCCGGAGCTGAGCGGGGGACGCGGTCCCGGCGATCCCGCCCGGACTCCTCGCCGGTCGAAGCTCGAGCGCCCGCGCTCCCGGACCAAACGTTCAATAGCGCTCCCCCCTGCCGACCCGGACACGGGAAGCCGGGGCGATCGTGACCGAGCACGGAGGGAGACCGTACCGCGTCGCCCTCGTCCAGATGGCGTGCGGACCGGAGCCGGACGACAACGTGGCGAAAGCCGCCGCACGCGTCGTCGAGGCCGCGAACGGGGGCGCGCAGCTCGTCTGCCTGCCCGAACTGTTCCGTACGCAGTACTTCTGCCAGCGGGAGGACCATGCCCTGTTCGACCTCGCCGAATCGATCCCAGGACCCACGACCGAACGGTTCGCGGAGCTCGCGCGCGAGCACCGCGTGGGGATCGTCGTCCCGGTCTTCGAACGTCGGGCACCGGGCCTGTACCACAACGCCGCGGCCGTGGTCGACCGGGACGGCACGCTCGTCGGGCGGTACCGCAAGATGCACATCCCCGACGACCCGCTCTACTACGAGAAGTTCTACTTCGCGCCGGGCGACCTCGGGTTCCGGAGCTTCGCCCTCTCCGTCGGACCGGTGGGCGTGCTGATCTGCTGGGACCAGTGGTACCCCGAGGCGGCGCGCCTCACCGCGCTCACCGGCGCCGAACTGCTCGTCTATCCGACCGCGATCGGCTGGCACCCGCACGAGAAGGCCGAGCACGGGGCATCGCAGCTCGCGGCGTGGCAGACGATCCAGCGGGCCCACGCGATCGCCAACGGGGTGTTCGTCGCGGTCCCGAATCGCGTCGGCCACGAGACCGGTGACGTCCGAGGAGACCGAGCCGAGGGTCCGGGGATCGACTTCTGGGGGAGCTCGTTCGTCGCGGATCCGTTCGGCCGTGTCCTCGCGGAAGCGAGCGCCGACCGCGAGGAGATCCTCTACGCCACGGTCGATCCCCGCGCGGTCGCGGTCACCCGTCAGCACTGGCCGTTCCTGCGCGACCGCCGCGTGGACGCCTACGCGCCGTTGGCCGAGCGGTTCCGGGACCGCCCGTGACCTCCGCCGGATCGGGGCGCTCGCCGGCGCGAACGCCCCGGGCCCTCGGCTATGCGATGCCGGGCGAGTGGTCGTCCCACGCGGCCACCTGGATCGCGTGGCCGCACGAACGCTCGGACTGGCCGGGCCATTTCGAGAGGATCCCTCCCGTCTACGTCGAGATCGTCCGTGCCCTGGCCGCCGGGGAACGGGTCGAGATCGTGGTCGAGTCGGACCACGCGGCCGACCGCGTGCGGGCGCGGATCGAGGAGGCGGACGTGCCGCTCGACCGCGTGGGGTTCCACCCGTGGCCCACCGATCGGTCGTGGGTCCGGGACTCCGGCCCCACGTGCGTGGCGACTCGGACCCCGGCCGACGGACGTCGGGGGGTCGGCTGGGTCCGTTGGCGGTTCAACGCGTGGGCGAAGTACGAGAACTGGCACCGCGACAGTGCGATCGGCGACCGGATCGCCGAGGCGGTCGGGGGTCCGTCCTGGGCCCCTCGGATCGGAAGCCGTCGCGTCGTGCTCGAGGGCGGTGCGATCGATGCCAACGGGGAGGGCACGCTCCTCACCACGGAAGAGTGTCTCCTATCGACCGTGCAGGCCCGCAATCCGGGGATGAGCCGTGAGGCGCTCGAGGCCCTCTTCTCTCAGTACCTGGGGATCGACCGGGTCGTCTGGCTGCCGCGGGGCATCGTGGGGGACGATACCCACGGCCACGTCGACGACGCGGCCCGCTTCCTCGGTCCGAAGACCCTCGCCTACGCGATGGCGCCGGATCACCGGGACGCGAACCACGCGCCGCTGGCGGCGAACCACGACCGGTTGCTCCGCTTCGCGGAGGGCCCGCTCGCCGGAACGAAGCTCGTCGAGCTTCCGATGCCGCGCCCGATCTCCCTCGGGACCGAGCGGCTCCCCGCCAGCTACGCGAACTTCTACATCGCGAACACGGCCGTCCTCGTCCCGCAGTTCGACGATCCGGCCGACGCGACCGCCCTGGAGGTCCTGCGTCGCGAACTCCCCGGTCGTACGGCGGTCGGGATCCCGTGCCGGGACCTCGTCGTCGGCCTGGGGACCCTCCACTGCCTCACCCAGCCCGAGTTCGCCGAGCCCGCCGCGCGGGGGCCCGCCGACGGCCAGAACCGTCCCCGATCCGACGCGTCGCGGGATCGGTGACGCGCGCCGACGAACCTTCAAGTAAGCGTGGCCGAGTCTCGGAAACGCACGCATGCCGACCGACAAGACCGCGGGACGCGCCGAGACGCCGGTCCCGGACGACTCCGCCCCGGTAGCCCAGCTCGTCGACCGCATCGAGGAGGAGCTCGACCTGCTCGCGCGCAACGTCGACATCCTGGAGAAGCTGGCGAAGAGCCCGCCGATCGGGATCATCCGGTTGAGCGAGGCCCTTCACCTCCCGATCCACAAGACGCGCTACTCGCTCCATCTCCTCGAGCGGGAGGGCGTGATTCAGCCGTCGGCCGACGGCGCGGTCGTGACGGACAAGGCGCGCGAGTTCTGGAGCGGGCTCGACCGTTCCCTCGACCGGATGCAGTCGATCATCCTGCACCTCAAGCAACGCGCCGCCGAGCACGAGGCGCGAGGGCCGTCGGGCCGGAAAGGCTATTAGCGGCATCCCCGCTCGGAGCCGTCGGTGCCGCCGTAGCTCAGTAGGTAGAGCGCTCGGCTGTTAACCGAACGGTCAGCGGTTCAAACGGCGGGCGGTCCCGCGCCGCGCGCCGGAGACTCCGCTCGGCGGCGCCCCGGTCCGCTCCCGCCCGGCGGAAGCGAGGAATCATTTACCTCTCGGTCCGGCTAGCCTCCCGCCAGGGGCCCGTAGCTTAGCGGCCTAGAGCGTCCGGCTCATAACCGGTCGATCGGCGGTTCAAATCCGTCCGGGCCCACCGGCGCGAAGCCGGGGAACCCTCGGGCGACGCGTCACGGAGAGCCGACCGTGCCCGCGCCCGGCAACGGTTATGCCGGCGGGACCGTTGCGGTCGGCGTGAAGACCCGACGTCTCGGGGCCCGCGGTCCCACCGTCTCCGCGCTCGGGCTCGGCTGCATGGGGATGTCCCAGTCGTACGGCACGTCCGATGCGGACGAGGCGAAGGCGACGCTCGCGCGCGCCCTCGACCTCGGGGTCACGTTCCTCGACACCGCGGACGTCTACGGCCCGTTCGTCAACGAGGAGCTCGTGGGCCGGGCGATCGCGGATCGCCGGGACGACGTCGTCCTCGCGACCAAGTGCGGGCTCATCGCCGGGACGTCGGCCGGTCCCTCGATCGACGGGAGCCCCGAGCATATCCGCGCGGCCTGCGACGCGAGCCTGCGTCGCCTCGGGGTGCGCACGATCGACCTCTACTACCTCCACCGCGTCGATCCCCGGGTCCCGATCGAGGCGAGCGTCGGCGCGATGGCCGAGCTCGTGACGGAGGGGAAGGTCCGGCACCTCGGCCTCTCGGAGGTCCGCCCCGAGACGCTGCGCCGGGCGCATGCCGTCCATCCGATCACGGCGGTCCAGAGCGAATACTCCCTCTGGACCCGCGACCCCGAGGACGGGATCCTCGAGGCGTGCCGCGAGCTCGGGGTCGGGTTCGTGCCGTTCAGCCCGCTCGGCCGGGGCTTCTGGTCCGGCACGATCCGGTCGGTGAGCGACCTCGGGGACGACGACTTCCGCCGGGAGCTCCCCCGGTTCCAGCCGGCGGCGTTCGCGCGGAACCTGGCGCTCGCCGACCGGGTCGCGGCGCTCGCGGCCGAGCGCGGATGCACGCCGTCCCAGCTCGCCCTCGCCTGGCTCCTCTCCCGGGGGGAGACGATCGTCCCGATCCCTGGGACGAAGCGCCGGAAGTACCTCGAGGAGAACGTGGGGGCCGTCGACCTGTCGCTCTCGCGGTCCGACACGGAACGGCTCGAGGCCGCCGTCCCCCGCAGCGAGGTCGTCGGCACCCGCTACCCGGCCGACCGGATGGCCACCGTCAACCGCTGACCCGGTCGGCGACCGACGTCTCGAGCTCCTCGATCGAGAACGGCAGTCCGGAGCCGGTGAGGTAGAGCAGGACCGTCTCCCCGGATCGGATCGCGCTTCGCGCCCGAAGCTCGGGAAGGGCGGCGTACGGCGCTGCCGCTTCGGGCGAGACGAAGAGTCCGTGGCGCACGGCGAGCGACCGCATCGCGGCGACGATGGACCGGTCGGTCACGGTGGCCCCGGTGCCGCGGCTCGAGCGGACCGCCTCGAGGATCCGCTCCGACGCGAACGGCGCGGGGACGAGGAGGCCGGGGGCGATCGTCCGGGGGTCGGCCCACGGTACGACGCGCGGGGCCTCCTCCCGGATCGCCCGAACGACCGGCGCACACCCTTCCGGCTGGACGGCGATGAGCCGCGGTCGCCGCTCGATTAGACCGAGAGCCGCGAGCTCGTCGAAGGCCTTGCCCATGCCCACGAGCCCGGTCCCGCCGCCGGTCGGATAGACGATCGCGTCGGGAACGGCCCCGAGCGCCCGGCTCTGCTCGAAGATCTCGAACCCCATCGTTTTCTTGCCCTCGAGCCGATACGGCTCGCGCAGCGTCGACATATCGAACGCCCCCCGCGCGGTCTCTCGGCTCCGAGCCGTCTCCCCGACCTCCTTGATCGTGCCGGGCGTACGGAAGACCTCGGCGCCGTAGGTCGACGCGTGTTCGACCATCGGTTTCGGCGTTCGCTCCGGCAGGTAGATGCGGGCGCGGAGTCCCGCCCTCGCCGCGTACGCGGCGAGGGCGACGCCGGCGTTGCCCGCGCTGGGGACGAACAGATCGGTGAGCCCGAGCTCCCGCGCCCGGGAGACCGCGACCGCCATCCCCCGCGCTTTGAACGAGCCGGTCGGCAGGCCTCCGTCGTCCTTGGCCAGGAGCGTGATCCCCGGCGAACCGGGCGCCTCGCCGAGCCGGACGATCGGGGTGACCCCCTCCCCGAGACTGGCGATCGAGCTCGTGCGGCGGAGCGGCAGCAGCTCGGCGTACCGCCATAGGGTGGCGGGCCGGTCGGTGAGATGAGCGAGCCAGCTCCGGCCGTCCATGTCGCGGGTCGTGTACGCGGCGAACAGGGCGTGTCCGCAGGTCGGACAGGTCCCGTGGACCGAGTCGGCGTCGGTCGTCGTGCAGCAGGCCCGACACTCGAGCCCGGAGAGCCGCGAACCGGTCTCGGTCACCGACCGGTCCGGACGGCGAGAGCGCGGAGAGGCGCTCCCGCGGAGCTACGGGAAAAACGGCGGAAGGGGTTGGACGCGGAGCGGGCGGTTACCCGCAACCGCAGCCACCGGCGCCGCAGCCGCACCCACCGGCCTCGGCCGCTGCGGGGCGCTCGGCCCCGGGGCCCTCGGACAGTTGGGGCGCGGTGATCTTGAAGCCGGTGGCGTTCAGGTCCGAGACGTAGTCGATCCGGGCGCCGTTCAGCATCTCGGCGCTCAGGTCGTCGACCACGATCGAGAAGCCGTCGATCCGGACGACGCGGTCGCCCGAACGGGGCTGGTCGAACGCCATCCCGAACGAGGGACCGCCGCCCGAGCCCCCGCCGCTTCCGCAGCCGCACCCGCCCCCGCCGGAGCCGCAGCATCCGCCGCCGCCCCCCTCCTGCAGGTAGACGCGCACCGCGGTACCGGGCTTCTGGCTCTTGATCAGATCCCGTACCTGGTCCTGCGCTTCTTTGGTGACTTCGAGTTTGATCCCACTATCGTTCATGCCTGGGGCCCTCCTCAATCTCCCCGTTCCAAGAACGGGGCGCGCCCTATAAAGTCCCGGCCCTCGAACGGGCGATCAGGCCGAGAACGACTTCCCGCAGGAGCAGGTCTCCTTCGCGTTCGGGTTGTAGATCTTGAAGCCGGACGCCTCGAGACCCAGGAGGAAGTCGACCTTGACGCCCTCCAGGAGGGGCGCGCTCGCCCGGTCGACGACGACCTTGAGCGTCCCGTCCTGGAACGCGACCTCGTCGCCGGATTCCTGGCGGTCGAAGGTCATGCCGTAGGTGAGGCCCGAGCAGCCCCCGCCCTGCACGTAGAGCCGGAGCGCGGAGTCGGGCTTGCCCTGCTTCTGCATGATCTTGAGGACCTGGTCCCGCGCGCTCGGCGTGACCTCGATCGAGACCATCGTGCTCGCCTCCGGACGTTGCTAGCCGGAGTGGCCGCTTAAGAGTTTGCTGGCGGAAGGGTGACCGGACCCGGCCCATCGGCCGAGGTTTATCTACGTCCCGGGGGTGGCCGCCGCCATGTGCCGATTGTTCGCCCAACTCTCCGTCGGGGCGGAATCGCCCGAGCCGTGGCTCGTCTCCCGACCCCGATCGCTGCTGGCCCAGTCGAACGGGGATCCGGAGCACCTCCAGAAGGACGGTTGGGGCATCGGCTGGCTGACCGACGGGGGTCGCGCCCGGGTCGAGAAGGGCACGGACGGTGCGTACGAGAGCGCCGACCGGTTCCGGGCCGTGGCGAAGGAGGCCGATGGGCCGCTCGTCATCGGCCACCTCCGGCACGCGAGCAATCCGCTCCACCTCCCGAACGACCAGCTGATCGGGCTCGCGAACTCGCAGCCGTTCGAGAACCATACGCAGCTCTTCGCGCACAACGGGTCGATCCCGTTCCCGACCGAGACCCGCCCGTTCACGGGGCTCCACGAACCGAAGATCCGCGGCGTCAACGACAGCGAGGTGCTGTTCTGGCTGCTCGTACGGAACACCGAGGAACACAACGATCCGCTCCTCGGCTACGTCCGCACGGTCGAGGACCTCTACCGAGTGTGGGAGTCGAAGGGGCGGCCAGCGCTCCCGCCGTTCTCCGGCCTCAACGTCGTCTTCGCCCGCGGCCCCGATGAGCTGTACGCCTTCTGTCTCTGGACCGGAGACCACGGCACCGGGCTGCTCGACCCGCACCGCCGGTACTACGAGATGACCTACCAGGTCGCCCCGCACCGCGTGCTCGTCGGGAGCGAACCGTTCGACCACGAGCCGGGGGTGTGGCGCTCGCTGTCGAACGCCACCTACCTCGCCGCCCACCGTCGGAACGGTCGCATCGACGTCACGACCGGCCCCATCCCGATCCCCCGCGAGATCGAGCTTCGCCCCCTCGCGGCGTAGCGCGTCGACCGACCCGCGAGGCGGGAGGGTCCTCGGGTGCCGAGCGAACTCCTCTCGGGACCCGACCTCGGGGGAGGGTACCTCCACCAGCTGTCCCTCGATCGGACCGACGACAGCACGACCTTCACCTACCACGCCCAGGAGGGCGGGCTCGACGCGAACGGGCCTCCCGTCGGCCCGCTGGCGCCGTTCGGCTACGTGCATCCGGGTTCTCCGTGCCAGTTCGGAGGTCCCCGTTGTTGGCACCGCCGCTTCCTGCTGCCGTTCGCCGAGATCCCTCGAGTTCGGGCCGCCTACAACCGGTCGCGTTTCGTCCTCGACGCCATGCTCGGGCAGGTATACGGGGGCACGCCGGTGCCGATCGAAGCCACCCTCGCCGAGATCGTGCGGAGGCTCCCGCCGACGGCCGGCCCGGACGCCCCCGAGTGGTACGTCGGCGGTTCCACCGCGGTGTGGCTGCTCGGGGCAGAGCTCGGGCCCCACGACCTCGATCTCGGTGCCTCCCGGGACGGGGTCGACCGGCTCGGGGCCCGGTTGCAGGAGTATCTCATCGAACCGGTCGCGACGACGGACTGGCCCGTCGGCCGGATCGTCCGGGGGGGCCGGGCGTTCGTGGGTACGTTCCGCGAAGGGACCCGCGTCGAGTGGGCGGTCCCGCTGAGCCCGGCGCCGGACGACGGGCCCGGGGGAGTGCGCCGCGTCCCGGCACTGTTCCACGGTACGGAGCTCCCGGTAGAACGTCCCGAGTATGCGCTCGTCCGCACCGCCGAGAAGGGGGACCTTGACCGACTGGCGCCGATCGCGCGCGTGGTGCGTCGGCTGGGCACCGACGAGGAGCTTCTCGAGCGTCTGTTGGCCCGACCCTCGGTGAGCCCTCCCGCACGAGAGGCGGCGCGCCGGGCTCTCGCCGGGCCGGAGGTCCGATGAGCCCCCCTCTCGCGGCGGCGACGCGGAGCTTCCCCTCGAAGCGTTCGCTTATGGCGTTCCGAGGGAGTCGCCCTCGGCGGATTCTTGGCGAATTGCCCGATGGCGTGCCCGCGTTCCCCGGTCTCTCGGTCCCCGTACCGCCCCCCACGCCGTCCGGGGGCGTCCGCGACGCCAGAACCCGAGCCCTGCGCGGAGTGAGATGACCCCCGAGGACCGGCCGTTCCTGTGGATCTTCCTCGCGGTCGGGATCGCACTCGCGATCTCGGTCGGTTTCGGCGGGCTGGCGTGGCCGAACGATCCACCCCCCGGCCCGAACGCGCCGGTGGTCCACGTGACGAACGTGCGATGGACTCCCAGCGGCTGCGGGCTCGCTCCGGTGATCGGAACGGGGGCCAACGGGCCCGCCGGCGGCCGGTTGACCGTCGACGTACCCCTCGGGAACGCATCGCTCGCTCGCTCGTGCGTCTTCCTCGGGGTCGGCGCCGCCACTCCGGGGTTCTCCGTGGTCAACGGAACGATGATCGTGCAGCTTCTCTACGACCAGCTCACCGTGCTCTACGTGACCGTGTTGTCCCCGCCGACCTACTGGAGCGGGTCGCTCAACCTCACCGTGTCGGTGGAGGCGGTCGGCTAGCGTCGGCATGGCCGCCCGCCCCTCCTCTCCGGTGCCGGACGCGCCCGGGTCCGCTTCCCCCCCGCCGCCTCGGTCCGATCCGTGGTTCCGTCGGGTCTCGTGGCTGGTGCTCGCCGCCTTCGCCCTGTTCGTCTACGTCCCGATCGCCAAGGCGCTCTCGCGGGGGGTGTTGTTCGGATACGACTGGTCCGAGTACGCTCTCACCGCCCGCGACTGGCTCACGCACCAGTCGAACGCGTACGCCTACCCGTCGCCCGTGCTCCCGCTGATCTACGTTCCGTTCGTGGCCGTCACGACGGACCCGGTGGCGATCGGACTCGTCGCGGCCGCGCTCTCCGGGCTCCTGATCGTGCTGCTGTTCCTCGCCGGCAGCCGGCTCTTCCGGATCGCGTCCGGTTCGGGGTGGGCCGGCCTGCTGGGGGGACTCATGCTGGTGACGGCACCGCTGTTCCTCGACGAGGTCGGGTGGGGCGGCCAGTCGCAGTTCCTCGCGATCCTGCTCGGGGTGCTGGCCCTCGCCGTCCTCCTCGAACGGGTGGTCCTGAGGGACCGCCGCTCGTGGGCGATCGTCGTGGCGCTCCTGCTCACGATCGGGGTGCTGAGCGAACCGTACGCCGAGCTGTACTTCGTCGTCGCGACCGCGGTCCTTCTCGTGCTCGTCTTCGGCCGCGAGGTCGGGAGGCCCGGTAACCTCCTCACCGGCGCCGCGATCCTCCTCCCGCCGATCGCGGCCGCGGGGGCGCTCGCAGTGCTCAATCCGGCCACGGCGGCGACCGTCTCTTCGCAGGGTGCCGAGGCCGTGCTCGGGAACCCGGCCGTCTACCCCGCGCTGTACGTCCGCCTCGCGTTCTACAATCCGGCCCTCGAGCTCCTCTATCCCGTGCTGGTGCTCGCCTATCTCCTCACGCGGGGGGTCCGCCGTTACCCTGACCCGAGGTTCCGCTGGCTCGTCCCGGCGCTGGCCGTCGCGGAGGTCCCGCAATTCTTCGTCCTGACACCGTGGGTCGACCTCGATCGCGCGTTCTACTTCCTGATGGTGCCGTTCGGGGCCATGGTCGCCGAACTGGCGGTCGTCCTGCCGGTGCTGTGGCGGAGAGCCCGCGCGCGCGTCGAAGAGGCGGAGCCTCCTCGCCCCGCCTCCCCGAGCCGCCGGGTCCGCCCGTACATCGTGCCGACGATCGCTCTCGTGGCCGTGCTCACGGTCGGCGCCCAGATGGGGGTCGCGACGCACTCGTACTACGGGTCCCTCACGTACTACAGCTATCCGCAGGGCGACCTCTCGGAGCTGAGCTTCCTGAGGAGCGCGAACGGGTCGGTCCTCTTCGTTTCCCCGACCTCGAACTTCTTTCCCGCGGCCTGGGCCACGGGGCGTCCTCTGCTGCCCGGACCTCCGGCACAGCCCGCGGCGTTCACTGTGCCGTCGCAGCAGTCCGCGGTCGAAACGGCCAATGTCCTCACGCTCGGAGGGACGTGGATCGCCGCCGGGGACGTGTGGGCGGTCGACTCGGAACCGGCGGGGACGAGCTCGGCGCCCGGGATCCTCGAGCTGTCGAGCGACTACCTCCTGGAGACACTCGCGATCGACGACGCGCTCCAGACGATCACGTTCACGACCTCCTCGGCCCCGAACGTCGTCCAGCTGGACGCCCTCTCCCAGGCGCCCTCGATCGTCCATACCGTGAACGCTACGTCCCTCGTCACCGAGTACGCCTGGCCGGACCTGTCGGTCACGAAGTCGGTCTCGCTCGCTCCGAACGGTGCGATCGCGGTGACCCTCGACTACGCACTCTCGGGCGCGTCGCTCGAGACGATCAACGCCTCGGTCGAAGCGCCCGGATACCTTCCGATCTCCGCGGCCGTCCCGGCGCCGAACATGCTCGGCCCCGTCACCCTCACGCAGTCGTACTCGCCGGGGATCGTCCCGATACGGTATTCCGACACGGTCGGGGTCTCGGCCTCCGGGCTCGTCGGGAACACGACGTTCCACTCGGCGGGCGGAGGGGTTCCCGCCCACGTGCTCGAGGAGTTCCACCCCGCCCCGGGGAGCGGAGACCGCTTCGCGGTGGTGCTCGAGATCACGCCCGGGACCCGGGTCTCGCTGCCGGGTTCGGTCGACACCGAGGCCCCCGCGCTCGCGACGAACGACGTCAACTGGGAAGTCGTGGAGCGCGGCACCAGCAATGCCGTGGTGGAACGGTTCCTGAACGATCCCGAGTTCTCGCTCGACTCCGTCACGTCGCACTACCTCGTCTTCCGGACGAACTGGGGCCCGTAGCGACGTGCCGCCGCTCGACGAGGTTGATGACCCACCGCCGCTTGGTCGGAGAGTGACGCGCGGTCCCGACGCGTCGGGGGAGGCGGCGCCCGTCCCAGCCGATCCGGCGAGGGGATCCCACGAGGGCCGGATCCCGCGTCGCCTCTTCGTGCTGCTCGCGGCGGTCGTCGTCGTGACGATCGTCACCGCGGGCTTCGCGTGGGGCAGCTACGCTCCCGCCACGCCGATCGCACCACCGGTCGTACGGGTCACCGGCGCCACCTGGTCCGTTCCCGGCTGTGACGTGGAGAACGGCTCCAGCCCCGGGATCGTCACCGCCGAAGGGTCCGTCTTCGGCGTCAACGCGACGATCGAGAACCTCGACCCGGCGGCGTCGTGCGTCCTCTCGGTCCCCCGCGTGACGACCGCCGGGTTCGCCCTCCTCTCCACGGTCTACCCCGGGACGCTCGGCCCCGCCGGTTCGAGCTCGGCCGTAGGCACGGTGTCCGCGACCGTGCGGGCGCCGCAGGGATGGGTGACCTCGGCGGTCGCCCTGGTGTTCTCGGGAACACAGGGGTCGCCGTGACCGCGGCCGTCGGGAAGGCGATGGTGGCCGAGCCCGAGGAGGCGGGGCCGCCCTCCGACGGCCGGACGTTCCGGTGGATCTTCGTGCTGGCGACCGGTCTGTTCCTCGCGCTCGTCTTCCTCTCGATGGCGGCCGTGTTCGCGCAGGGCCTCCTGTTCGGAGGCGACTGGGGGCAGTACGTGCTCACGAGCCAGCTCTACTTCAACCACCAGCCGAACACGCTGTACTATCCCGAGCCGGTGCTGCCGTTACTGTACGTCCCGGTCACGCTGCTGTGGGGGAGCTCCTCGACCTCCGTCGGGTACGCCGCGGACATCGCGGGCGGCCTTCTCCTCCTCGGGATCTACCTGGTCGCCTACCGGTTGTTCTCCGAGCTCACGGGGTCGCGCTGGGCCGGGCTCACCGGCGCGCTCCTGGTGGCGACGTCCCCGCTCCTGATGGACGAGGTGGGCTGGGCCGGCCAGGCCCAGTTCCTCGCGATCCTGCTGGGACTCCTCGGCTTCTGGGTGCTGTTCCGCAAGGTCGTTGTCGAGCGGAAGGAGCGCTGGTCGATCGTCGTCGGCGCCCTCCTGGCGCTGAGCGCCCTCAGCGAGTCGTACTCCGCGCTCTACTTCCTCGTCGCGCTCGCGGCGTGGTTTTTGCTGGCGCACCGGGAGCGGGTGGTCTCGCGGGCGGTGCTGCCGCGGATCCTGGCGTGCTTCCTTCCCGCCGTCCTCGCCGTCGCCGCGCTGGCCTTCGCGAACGCTTCGCTCGCCGGCAACGTCCTGGGCCAACCGATCGTCGCCCGCGTCGCGTACCTGCCGATGTACAAGGCGCTGTACCTCCGGTTCGCGTTCGACAGCTGGGTCCTCCTCGTGCTGTACCCCTCGATCCTGGTGGCGTACCTCTGCCTCGCCCTCCTCGGCCGGCTCCGGTACGCGCAGGGGGCGTACCGGTGGTTCGTCCCGGCGCTCGCCATCGCCTGGGTCCCGCAGTTCCTGTTCTTCACCCCCGTCGTCTACACGGACCGGGCGCTCTACTTCGCCGTCGTCCCGGCCGGGGCGATGGTCGCCCTCCTGGCGCGGGCCCTCCCCACGGTCTGGCGTCGGGCCATCGACCGGCCCGGCGCCCGCGTCTGGAGGACCCGTTGGGGACGCGTGGCGCGCGACCGGCACGGCTACGCACCGCTGCTTGTCGCGGTGGCGGTGCTCACAGTCGGCGCCCAGGCCGGGGTCGCCGCCCACTCGTTCTACCACTCCCTCACGTACTACAGCTACGACGCCCAGGTCCTCGAGGAGCTCGAGCAGATGCAGTCGAAGAACGGCTCGATGCTCCTCCTCACCCCGAACCTGGGGAACTTCGCCTCGGCCTGGGCCTCGGGCCGCAACACCCTGTTCGGCGCCCCGATCCAGCCCGCGACGTTCACGAGAACGGACCAGCAGGCGGCGACGGTCAACGGGAACCTACTCTCCTACGGACCGTCCTGGATCTCCGTGGGCGACACCTGGGCGATCGACGCCGAGCCGGCCTGGTCGTCCCCGGCGCCCCTCCTCCTGCAGTACTCGGGCCAGTACCTCTTCCCGACGCTCGAGATGAACGACTCGCTCGGCTGGGTCGCCTACTCCCCGTCGAGCGATCCGTCGCTCGTCGAGAACGTCTCCCTCTTCTCCGCCCCGTCGATCGTCCACCGGAGCAACGCGACCTCGTTGATCACGCTCTACGCGTGGCCGGGCCTGCTCGTCACCAAGACGATCAGCACCAACGCGGCCGCGGACGTGACGATCGGCTTCCGCTTCGCCCCGTCCGGCACGATCGTCCGGGGCGCCGGCTTCGCGTTCTCCCTCCCGAACCCCCGGCACACCCTCGAGACGACGTACTCCGCGGCGATCCCTTCCTCGCTCAAGCTCACGCAGGTGTACAAGAACGGCTTCCTGCCGTACCCCTTCTCCGACACGGTCGACCTCTCCGCGAGCGGGTTCACCGGCACGACCGTCTACACGCCGGCGAACGCGACGGCGGACGGCACGGTCGTGAGCGTCCTCGCGGCGTCAGCCTCCCCGCCCGGGGGGACGAGCGCGACGTACACGATCGCCCCGGACGGGATGTCGTCCCTGCCGGCAACCGTGATCGGCGAGTCCACGGTCCTCTCGGCGAACCAGGTCAGCTGGGTCGCGGTCGAGCAGTCGATGGGGACCCCGTTCCTGGAGCGGTTCCTGAACGACCCGCAGTTCTCGCTGTTCGCGACGACCCCCCACTACCTGTTCTTCGAGACGAACTGGGCGTGAGCCGGTGCTCGCCGCGGCGATTTCGGGTCCACGCCTAGCTTCTTAGCCCGGGCCGCGGGAGCGGCGGCCAATGTTGGCCCCGACGGTCGTCCCCGCGCTCGAGCATCTCACGCCCCACGACCTCGTGACGTACTTCCGGTGCCCGTTCGAGATGGAGCTCGTCCGGGCCGCCCACGCCGAACGCACGACGGGCCGGGCCGGGACGGTGAGGACCCCGCCCGACGTGGTGCCGCTGCGGCACTCCCCGATGTTCGCCCCGCCGCTCGGGCATCTCGCCGTCCGCGAGGGCCGGCTCGACCTCGGCGACCACGATCGCCTGGTCTACGAGGACGCGGGCGAGGACGACCTGCCGATACTCTTCCCCCCCGAACGGATCCGTCTCGACGCCCGGTTCTCGGAGGGGCACGCGACCCTGGTCGACGCCGAGCTCGGTCTCGCGGGCCGCCCCGACCTCGTGATCCAGCGCTCCGACGGGAGCTTCGTCCCCGTGGAGTACAAGTCGACCCACCTCTTCGTCGGCTACCACGAGGCGCACGGACGCCTCTTCGACACGGTCCAGGCGATCGCCGAGTGCCGGCTCGTGGAGGTCGCTTTCGGGCGGCGGCCGCCGGTCGGGATCGTCCTGTACGGCGACGCGAAGGGCGGCGGGGAGCACGAAGGGTGGGTCGAGGTCCCCTACGGCGAGCCCGAGGAGCACTGGCTCCGCGCGGTGCTCCGCCAGGTCCGCGACGATCCCGTCCGCGCCCCGGTGCCGGCCGAGCGCAACTGCGCCGGCTGCGGACCGAACGGCGACGGGCAGTGCCGCTACGCGGCCGCCCGCTACGAGGGGCCCCTGCACCGGGTCCGTTTCGCCGCGACGCCCCGCCCGTAGGCCGGCACCGGGACCGGCCCGCGGCGCAGGATTAAATATCACCCGCCCCTCCCAAACGGGCCGCGCCACGGCGCTGCTGTTCGGTCGGCACATGCACCCGCAGAGGCCGGGGCCTCTCCGGGGAAGGGCGAGGGTCCGACCGCCCCTGGCGGGGGGACCGATGACGCCGATCACACGCGTTCTGGACGCTTGTCAAGCAAAATCAGTGTAGCTGACTCCTGTCAGCTGGGGAATGGCTAGGCTCGGGCGCCGAAGAAGGACGTGCCAAGCTGCGATAAGCGGTGGGTAGGCGCAAGGAACCCGTGATCCACCGATCTCCGAATCGGAACTCCGGTCCCGCAAGGGACATTCCGCAAGGAAGGGGAACCCCC
>JASHSX010000048.1 GCA_030040865.1 Thermoplasmata archaeon
CGGTCGCTTCCCGAAACGACTTAACCCGGGTCCCATCTCGGAGCCGCGTGCCCGGTGCATCGGGAGATGCGCCGGACGGGGCGGCTCCGCTCTCGCTCTCGGGGCCCGAGCGTTCGGTGCTGGCCGTGCTGCGCGCGTCGACGGACCTTCCGATCGACGAGAACGATCTCGCCGCCGAGATGGGGCTCGGGCTCGACGCGGTCCGTGGGAGCCTGCAGCGCCTCAAGTCGAAGCGGTTGGCCGAGCTCACGGAGGAGCACGCGACGGTCCGTTCGCTGACGCCTCGCGGCGAGCGGGCCGTCGCGGACGGGCTGCCGGAACGGCGGTTCCTCGAAGCCCTCGTTCGCCACGGCGGCGCCCTCGCGCCGGAGTCGGCCGGGGCCGCGGAGCTCGCGGAGGACGAGCGCCGCGCCGCGATCGGGATACTTCGCCGCCGGGGGTTGCTGGCCGACGGTCTTCCGTTCCGGGTCCGGGACGGGGTCTCCGCATCGTCCGCCTCCTTCCCCGAGGAGCTGGTTCTGAAACAGCTCGCGAACGGCGAGGATGATCTGGACCCTCCGATCGTCGAGTCGCTCGAGCGGCGCGGGCTCGTCCGGACGGAACGCCGTTCGATCAAGCGATGGGCCCCGTCCGAGGAGGGACGCCGCCTCGTGCTCGACGCAGCCGGCTCCGAGGCCCTCGGTGCGGTCACGACCGGCCTCCTCACGACGGGCGGCTGGAAGGGGAAGGAGTTCCGGCCGTACGACGTGCGAGCCCCGGTGCCGTGGGTGACGGCGCCCCGGCCGAACCCCTACGTCGCCTGGCTCGAGGAGTTCGCGGAGCTGCTGGTCGGCCTAGGGTTCGTGGAAGCCGAGGGGCCGCTCCTCGAGACCGAGTTCTGGAACAACGACGTGCTGTTCATGCCCCAGGATCACCCGGCCCGGTCGATCCACGACGCGCTCGGCGTCGCCGGCGTGTCGGGCCGCCCCCCGCCGGCCGACCTCCTCGCCGGCGTGGCGGCGGTCCACGAGGGTCGTCCCCCGCCGGGGGCGACGGTCCCGGTCGGCCCCGGATGGGGTGGCGGGTACGATCCCTCCGTCGCCGCCCGACCGGTACTGCGCTCGCAGACCACGGCCGTTTCGGCGCGCTGCCTCGCCCGTGGCCCGAGCCCGCCGTTCCGCTTCTTCACGCTCGACCGGAACTTCCGACGAGAGTCGGTCGACGCCACGCACTCGATCGAGTTCCACCAGTGCGAGGGGATCGTCGGCGCCGAGGGGACGACGCTCCGCGACCTCGTCGGCATGTTCTCGGCCCTCGCCGAGGGGATCGGGGTCCGCGAGCTCAAGATCCGGCCCAGTTACTTCCCGTTCACCGAACCGTCGATCGAGGGGTACGTGCGGCACCCGCGGCTCGGCTGGATCGAGGTGTTCCCGGGCGGCATGCTCCGGCCCGAGGTCCTGGCGCCGCTCGGGACGCCCGTCCCGGTCGCCGCGTGGGGGATCGGCATCATGCGGCTCGCGCTGGTCGGTCTCGGGGTCTCCGACATCCGCGATCTGTTCCTGGACGACTACGAGAAGCTCGGGCGGGGGACCCCGTAGCCGTGCCGCAGTCGACGCTCGTGCGGGAGCGCGTCCTCTCGCTCCTTCCGGTGCCGGTCTCGGACCCCCAGCTCGACGACCTCCTCTTCGCGTCGAAGGCTGAGGTCGAGCACCGGGATCCGGACGCGCTGGGGATCTCCGTCACGCCCGACCGGCTCGACCTGCTGTCCGAGGGCGGGTTGGCGCTGTACCTCCAGGGCGCGCTCGAGGTGGCGCGGGGGCTGCCTCCGATCCCGGCGATGGGCGCGTCGGCGCCGGTGACCGAGTTCGTCGTCGACGCCTCCGTGGATCGGATCCGACGCTGGATCGGCGGCTTCGTCGTTCGGGCCCCGGCCGACGCCGGCATCGACGCGGGGACGCTCGCGGAGGCGATCCGGTTCCAGGAGATCCTCCACGACTCGCTCGGTCGGGACCGGCGGGCCGCGAGCCTCGGCATCTATCCGCTCGATCGACTCGAGACGCCGATCCACTACGGTCTCGAGCCGCTCGCCGACGTTCGGTTCGTGCCGCTCGACGGGTCGGAGGAGATCGGGGCCGAGCGGTTCTTCGCCGACCATCCGATGGCGATGCGGTTCGGCGCTCTCGGACGGGAGGGCGACCGGTGCCTCACCCTGCGGGACGTCCGCGGGACGGTCCTGAGCCTTCCCCCGATCCTCAACGGCCGGGAAGGCGGCGAGGCCCGGGTCGGCGACCGTACCCTGCTTATCGAGTCGACCGGGACCCGACCGCAGAGCGTCCGGGAATCGCTCGGTCTCCTGCTGGTCGTCTTCGCGGCCCGGGGCTGGTCGTTCGCTCCCGTCGCGATCCGTCGCGCGGGGAACCCTGCGGAGGAGTACGTCGTCGCTCGCCCTGCGGTCGCGCTCACCGCCGCCGAGGTCCACGACGTCGCCGGGGTCGCCCTCCCGGCGGGCGAGATCGAACGCCGTCTCGGCCGGTGCCGGCTCTCGGCCCGGCCCCACGCCGGGGGCTGGACGGTCGAAAGCCCGCCGTGGCGCCCGGATCTGCTCGCACCGATCGACCTCGTCGAGGAGGTCGTGCTCGCCGTGCCGCTCCGTCCCGGGGACGGACGGATCCCCCCCAGCACCACGCGAGGCCGACGGCGCCACGAGACGACGTTCCGGCGACAGATCGCCACCGCGCTCCTCGGCCTGGGATGCGCTGCCCCCCACACGTCGGTCCTCGCGTCCGAGGCGGCGGTGGCCCGCCTCCCGGGAAGCCGGGCGGTCCGGCTCGCGAACCCGGTCTCGGCGGAGTACGCCGTCCTCCGCGACCGGCTCCTCGTCTCCCACCTCGAGGTGCTCGGTCGGAACACCCGGCACGGCTACCCGCAACGGTACGGCGAGGTCGGGCCGGTGATCGTCGCCGACCCGGCCGCCGAGAGCGGTGCCGACACCCGGTACCGGGCCGGGCTCCTCCTCGCGTCCGAGACCGCGGGGTTCGCCGACGCGGCCGGCGCGGCCGATTACCTGCTCCGGACCGTCGATGTGGTCGCCGTGCGCGAGCCGGCGGAGCTTCCGGGCACGATCCCCGGACGGGCCGCTCGCGCCCGGGTCGCCGGCGAGGTGGTGGCCGAGATGGGTGAGATCCACCCGCGGCTCCTCTCGGAGCTGGGCGTCCCGGTGCCCGTCGCGTGGGCCGAGCTCGACCTCACGAACCTCTACGTCCTCGCCGGCCGCCGCGACACCGCTTAATAGCGTTCCTCGGTCGCACGGCGATGGCGCGCGCACGGGCGGCCGCGGGGCCGGACTCCGACCGTGCCCGGTGGGAGCGGGAGGCGTCGAAGGCGATCGGCCCCCGCGCCCAGGGCGGTCGGCTACCCCTGCTCGTCGATCCCCCGGAGGACCCGGACGGCGACTTCCTCGAGCGGATCGGATTTCCGGGCGAACCGCCGTACACCCGCGGCATTCAGCCGACGATGTACCGAGGTCGGCTCTGGACGTTCCGACAGTACTCGGGATTCGGGACGGCGGCCGCGACGAACCGCCGGTTCCACTTCCTGATCGAGGGGGGCCAGACCGGCCTCTCCGTCGCGTTCGACCTTCCGACGCAGAACGGCTACGATTCGGACCACGCCCGGGCGAAGGGCGAGGTCGGCCGGTGCGGGGTACCGATCTCCACGCTCGCCGACATGCGGACCCTCTTCCGGGGGATCCCGCTCGACCGCGCGACCGTCTCGATGACGATCAACGCGACGGCCCCGATCCTGGTCGCGCTGCTCGTCGGGGTCGCCGAGGAGAGCGGCATCCCCCGGAATCGGGTCGGCGGCACGGTCCAGAACG
This sequence comes from Thermoplasmata archaeon, assembly GCA_030040865.1. GTDB lineage: Archaea > Thermoplasmatota > Thermoplasmata > Lutacidiplasmatales > UBA184 > Lutacidiplasma. The sequence continues at coordinate 3,857 of JASHSX010000048.1, forward strand.
ACATCCTGAAGGAGTACGTGGCCCGCGGCACCTACATCTTCCCGCCCGAGGCGTCCCTTCGGCTCACGGTCGATCTCATCGAGTTCGCGACTCGGGAGATGCCGCTGTGGAACTACATCTCCGTCTCGGGCTACCACATGCGGGAGGCGGGTGCGACCGCCGTCCAGGAGGTGGCGTTCACGCTCGCGAACGCCATGAGCTATGTCCGCGCCGTGAAGGAACGGGGGCTCGATCTCGACGCCTTCCTCCCCCGTCTCTCCTTCTTCTTCTCCTCCGACCGAAACTTCCTCGAGGAGATCGCGAAGTTTAGGGCCGCCCGCCGGCTGTGGGGCACCCTCGTCCGCGAGACGTTCGGGGCGAAGAGCGCGCGGTCGGCCCAACTGCGGTTCCATACGCAGACCGCCGGGTCGAGCCTGACGGCCCAGCAACCCGAGCTCAACGTCGTCCGCACGACCCTCGAGGGGCTGGCGGCCGTCCTGGGCGGCACCCAATCGCTGCACACGAACGCGCTCGACGAGGCGCTCGGCCTCCCGACGGAGGCGTCGGCTCGGCTCGCCCTGCGAACGCAGCAGATCCTCGCCGAAGAGTCGGGCGTGCCGAACACCGTCGACCCGCTCGGCGGCGCCTACGAGATCGAGGAGCTGACGGACCGCATCGAGGCGGGTGCCCGAGACTACCTCGACCGCATCGAGGCGATGGGCGGCGCCCTCGTCGCGATCGAGCGCGGCTTCATGGCCGCCGAGATCGCCCGAGAGGCGTACCGCGTCGCGCTCGCGCGCGAGCGGAAGGAGGAGATCGTCGTCGGCGTCAACGAGTTCACCGAGGCGAATCCCCGATTCGGACTCGTTTCCGGCACGGGGACCCGAGGGTCGCTCGGGGAACGGATCACGCCGTCGCAGGAGCGGGGACAGATCGCCGGCGTGCGCCGCTGGCGCCGCGAGCGCCCGGAGCGAGCGTGCCGGGCGGCGCTCGACCGGCTCCGCTCGGCGACCGAGCGCGGGGAGAACGTGATGCCCTTCGTGCTCGCCGCGGTCCGTGCTCGCGCGACGCTGGGTGAGATCGTGGGCGTCTGGCGCGAGCAGTTCGGCGAGCAACCCGCGTCGCGGGCCTTCTAGGAGTTCTCGGATGGAGCTCGATCACATCGGCATCGCCGTGGCCCGGCTCGACGCGGCGCTCGAGCGGTGGCAGCCCCTCCTGGGGGCACCGCACGCAGCGCCCGAGGTCGTCGCATCGAACCGGGTGCGGGTCGCGTTCCTGAGCGCGGGCGCTACCCACGTCGAGCTGCTCGAGCCGTCGGGCGAGGGGTCGCCGCTCGAGAAGTTCCTCGCGGAACGCGGGGAAGGGATCCACCACCTCGCCTTCCGCGTTCCGAGCGTGGACGCGGCGCTCGCCGAGGTCGTGGCGCGGGGCGGCCGTGTGGTCGATCGCGCGGCCCGTCCGGGGGCGCGCGGCCGCCGGGTCGGATTCGCCCATCCGTCGGCGTTCGGCGGAACGCTCGTCGAGTTCGTGGAGGTCCCGTGAGCCGGATCGCGGACATCGCCCTCGCGCCGATCTACGACAGCCGGGGCCAGCCGACCGTCGAGGCCACGGTGACGCTCGGATCGGGCGCGGAGGGTCGCGCCGGCGCCCCGAGCGGGGCGAGCACCGGGAAACACGAGGCACGGGCGTTCCCCGACGGCGGCGTGCCGGCCGCGCTCGGAACGTTCCGCGAGCGGCTTCGCCCCGTTCTCACCGGGACGGAGGCCGACGCCGTGGCCTCGGTCGACGCGCTGCTCCATCAGGTGGACGGGACCCCCGACTTCTCCCGCATCGGAGGCAACGTCGCGACGGCGGTCTCGGTCGCGACCGCGCTCGCGATCTCGGCCGAGCGTCGGGTCCCGTTGTGGAAGCTCCTCGAACGCCCCGGCGTGGACGGGTCGGCCTTCCCGGCGATCGTCGGGAACTGCCTGAACGGAGGCCGCCACGCGATCGGGGGCCCGGACATCCAGGAATTCATCGCGTTCGCGTCGGAGCGCGACCCCGCCGACTCCGTGCGGGCAGCCCTGCGGGTCCACCAGCTGATCGGAGCCGAACTCCAGAAGCGGTACCCCGACCGGGCGCTCGGCCGGGGCGACGAGGGCGGCTGGGTCGCGGGCATCTCGAACCGGGAGGCGCTCGAGATCCTCGAGGGCGCGTGCGCCCGGGCCCGCGACGAGACGCACCTTGCCGTCCATCCGGGGCTCGATTTCGCGGCCAGCGAATTCTTTCGGGACGGGCGGTACCGCTACAAGGACCGCGCCCTCTCCGAGGAGGACCAGATCGCGTTCGTCGCCGAACTGGTCGACCGCCACGGACTGAAGTACGTCGAGGACCCCCTCGACGAAGAGGCGTTCGACGGCTTCGCCCAGGTGACCCGGGAGGTCGGCAGCCGGACGCTCGTGATCGGGGACGACCTCTACGTGACCGATCTGCGTCGTTTCGAGCGCGGGATCGCCGCGCGTTCGAGCAACGCGATCCTGATCAAGGTGAACCAGGTCGGGACCCTGACCGACACGCTCGCGACCGTCGACCGGTCGCGGGCGGAGCGGATCGCTACGATCGCCTCGCACCGCTCCGGCGAAGTCCCGGAGGGCTGGCTCGCGCAGCTCGCCGTCGGCATCGGCGCGCGGGGGCTCAAATGCGGACTTCTCGGCGGAGAACGGGTGGCAAAGCTAAATGAACTCCTGCGGCTCGGCCGCGCCACCCGAACGTAGGAACGATGCCGGACGACGAGACGCTGGTCGAGGAGCGCGGGACCTCCAGCGACGGCCAGGACACTCGCCCGGGGGAGCTCCTGATCCCGGAGGACACCTACCTCACGTCGGGCGTCCACATCGGCACGCAGCAGAAGTCGGCGTCGATGCGCCGATTCGTCTACAAGGTGCGGTTCGACGGGCTCCACGTCCTCGACGTCCGGGAGACCGACCGACGCATCCGCCTCGCCGCGGCGTTCCTCGCCCGGTTCCCCGCCGACCGGATCCTCGTCGTCTCGCAGCGGCAGTACGGGCAGAAGCCCGTCCGGGTCTTCGCCAAGACGATCGGCGCCGTCTCGTTCGCCGAACGGTTCGTCCCCGGTTGCCTCACGAACCCGAACCTGGCCGAGTACTTCGAGCCGAAGGTCCTGCTCGTGACCGACCCGGCGACCGACCAGCAAGCGCTCAGCGAGGCCGTGTCGATCGGGATCCCGGTCGTCGGCCTCTGCGACGTCAACAACGAGACGCGGAACGTCGACCTCGTGATCCCGGCGAACAACAAGGGCCGGGTGGCGCTCGCGACGGTCTACTGGCTGCTCGCCCGCGAGGTCCTCAAGGTGCGGGCCGGCGGCGCGGAGATCGAGTACCCGCTCACGATCTCCGACTTCCAGGCCGCGCTATAAGCTCGCACCGGAGAGCGGTTCACCCGTCCCCTTTTATCGGGCGTCCGCCTTAGAACGCCGTGGGCCGACCGGGGTCTGGCCTTCTCGAACTGTTGGGGGAGCACGGTGTTCCCGAGAAGGGGGCGCGCGTCTACCTCGCCGCCTGCCGCTCCGGCCCGCAAACGGCGAGCGAGCTCGCCCGCCTCTCCGCCGTGAGCCGCGTCGAGGCGTACCGGTTCATCAAGCAGCTCGCCGCCGACGGGCTCCTGAAACCGACGGGTAGCCGCCCCAAACGGTTCGCCGCGCTGCCGCCGGACGACCTCCTCGACCGGTGGATCCATCGCGCGTCCGACCGCCTGCGCTCCCTCGAAGCGGACCGGTCGCGGGTCCTCGCCGACTGGGAGGAGGGCCGCACGGAGTTCGACGACCGGGATCCTCGCAAGTTCGCCGTCCTCGAGGGGCGCGAGACGATCGATCGGTTCCTCCTCAAGCGGATCGGCACGACGGAGCGCCGGATCCTCCTGAGCGCGAGCGGGATGTCGCTCGCGGGGTTCATCGACGGCGGGATCGACCGCGCGCTGCGGCAGGCCACGAAACGCGGGGTCAAGGTCCGCGTGATCACCGAGATCTATCCCCCCAACCTCTCCGACGCCAAGCACTTCGCCGGGTTCGCCGAGATCCGGCATTCGGCCGGACCGATCACCAACCGCGCGGTCGTCGTCGATCGCGCGGGAGCCCTCGTCTTCGTCTCGGGTGAGGAAGGGCTCGGACGCTCCGGCGAAGAGCAGGTCGCGCTCTGGTCCTCGGCACCGATGTTCGTGCAGCTCGCTCGAGACTACCACCGCCGACTCTGGTCGCCGGCGACGCGGTCCGAGGCCCGGTTCGTCGAGATCGAGAACCCGCCCGCCGCGGTGCTCCCCGTCGTGGCCGGCAAGGAGACGATCCCGTTCCAGCGGCTCAAAGAGATCGCCAAGCTCGGCATGCGAGCATCCGGCGTGAAGGAGTTCGACCTCTACCTGCCCGAACTCATCGAGGCGATCGCGAAGCAGCTGGGCCGGGAGGTCGCGGAGCAGCTGGACGGTCGAACGCCGGCCGAGGTGACCCGGGCCCTGCAGGCGTACTACGGGACCCACACGATGGGCCACCTTGCCGTGGTCAAGGAGAAGCCGCTCACGCTCCAGGTCACCGGATGCTTCGCCTGCACCAACGATTCGCCGGAGATCGGCCGGGTGATGTGCCCGGCGCTCCTTCGGACCGTTCTCGAGACGCGGCTCGGCCAGCGCTGGGAGGTCTCGAAACCCGACCCCACGAAACACGCCGCCCGGGGATGCCTGTTCACGGCTACCCCCGCCTGATCGCTGGACCCGCCCGCCTACGGCCGCCGCACGCCGGGGCCGCGGCTCGATACCGCTCCCTGCCGGGGGGTTCCGCGAGGGGACCTCGGCGGCCGGTCACGGTGAGCAATGTGTAACAAATGTCGGTAACAATCGATACACGGCAGGGAAGAAGATATAAATACTACCCAGCCTTTCGGGCCCTCAGAATCCATGAAAGCTAGCGCACGCTCCTCGGCATCCTCTCGCGCGCCCGCCGCCGTAGCCAAGACCGTCAGTCGGGCCCCGCCCGCGGCCCCCGCGGCGCCCTCGCCACCGGCGGAGGACGTCTGCCCCAACTGCAGCTCCACCCACCTGATCCGCGACGAGATCCGCGGCGAGATCGTCTGCGCCGACTGCGGGCTCGTGGTCGACCAGAGCGCCCTCGTCAGCGACCGCGGGCAGCGGGGATCGAAGGAGGACACCGGCCGCGAGGCCCGCGGCTGGGGACCGGTCATCTCGCCGCTCATGCCCGACAAGGGACTGTTCAGCGAGATCGGAGTCCCGACCCGGGACTTCCAGGGCAATTCGCTCTCGCGCAACACCTCGCTCAAGTTCTACCATCTGCGCAAGCTCAACCATCGACTGCGGGCCGCCCGCACGCATCAGCGCAACCTCGTGGTCGCGCTCGGCGAGCTGAACCGGCTCGCGGGCGTGCTGGGACTCTCGCGCGAGGTCAAGGAATCGGCGACCTACATCTATCGACGGGCCCTCGAGCACAAGGCGACGCGGGGGAAGAAGATCGTCGCGCTCGTCGCGGCCAGCGTCTACGCGGCGTGCCGGCAGTGCCACGTGCCGCGCACGATGAAGGAGATCATCGCCCACTCGAAGGCGACCAAGATCGAGGTCGGCCGGGCGTACACCCTGCTCGCCCGTGAGCTCAAGCTCGGACTCAAGCCCGTAGAGCCGAGGGACTACCTCGTCCGGTTCACGCAGGACCTCAATCTCTCCAAGGAGGTCCGCCAGAAGGTGCTCTCCCTCCTCGAGCAGGTCGAGCAGGTCTACTCGACGAGCGGCGTCCTGCCCAACGGGATCCTCGCGACGATCATCTACATCGCATCGAACCTGATGGGCGAGCCGCGGAGTCAGGACCGCATCGCCGCCGTGGCGAACGTGACGCCGGTCACGATCCGCAACCACTACAAGGAGCTCCTCGACCTCTTGGGGCTCCCCAAGAACCTCACGAACCCCCAGGCTCGCGGCACGCTGACGACCGAGACCACGGAGAAGGTCGAGGTCGACGCGGCCGCGGCGGGCCACTAGCGGAGCGCTCGCGCTCGGGCCGCGCGCCCGGAAACCACTTGAACCTCTCCGGGGCTCGGTCCCCGTGGCCGCCGTACCGGCGCTGAGCTACTCGTCGTACCACACGTACCTCGAGTGCCCGTTGCGCTGGAAGTACCTCTACGTCGATCGTCTCCCCGAGACGCCCCGGGGGTACTTCAGTTTCGGACGCGTCATCCACTCGACGCTCGAAGAGTTCGTCCGGCCGCTCGTGGTGCCCTCGGCCCGCCGGGTCGGTGGCAGCGAATCCCAGCGTACCCTCGACGAGTGGGAGCCGTCCCGCCCGGGGCCGTCCCCGGGGGCCCGAATGTCGCTCGACGAGCTCCTGGCGGTCTACGACCGCCTTTGGACCGGGGAAGGCTACCTCTCCCCGGAGGACGAGGCCCGGTACCGCGGCCTCGGCCGCGAACTGCTCCGTCGGTTCTACGACCGGTTCGTCCGGGAGCACCCGGTACCGGTCTCGGTCGAGGAGCATCTCGAAACGCGGTGGGACGGCATCCCGGTGCACGGCTACATCGATCGGATCGATCGGACGCCGAAGGGCGGCCTCGAGGTCGTTGACTACAAGACGTCGCGCGACCTCTCGGACGAGGACGCGCGGGAGTCGGACCAGCTGAGCCTCTACCAGATCCTGGTCGAGCGGAACTACGCCGAACCGGTGGAAGGTCTCACGCTCTACCACCTGCGCTCGCAGACGCCGCTTCGGGTGCCGCCGAGGGACCCGGAGGTCCTGGCCTCGCTGCACGTGCGGCTCGGGTCGGTCTTCGACGGCATCCAGGCCGGCGCGTTCGAGCCGACGCCCGGACGGCAGTGCGCGCGGTGCGATTTCCGGGCGATCTGCCCCGAATTCAAGTCTGTCCCGCCGCTCGACGAGGCCCGGTTGCGACTGCTGGTGGATCGCTTCGAGACGCTGCGGTCGGACGAGCACCGGCTCAACGAGGATCTCAAGCGGACCGCGGAGGAGCTCCACCGGGCCGCCGAGGAGCTCGGGGTGCACCGGATCCGGGGGACGCGGTCGGTCGCCCTGCGACGTCGGGACGAGGCGTGGCAGTATTCGCTCGACCCGATCCGGCCGCTGCTCGACGAGACGGGTCTCGCGGAGCGGGTCGCCTCGGGCAAGCCCGAGGACGTGCGGCGACTCGTGCGCGACGCGACCGTCGACCCCGAGATCCGACGCAAGGTCTCCGAGACCGGGGCACGCACGGTCACCTGGTTCTGGGACCTCGAAGAGGCGGACCGCGGCGGATAGCGACGTAGAGCGGGCGCAGAATCGCGCAAAGGCTATCTAGCGTTCCCAATACTCCCCCGTATGGGGGTTCCCCTCGCTTCTCCGGAGCGCCTCACATCCCTGCGGGGTCGCACCCCGACGATCGCGACGCTCTGCTCGCACTCCTCGCTGCAGATCTTCCACGGGGCGAGGGTCGAGGGGTTCCCGACGCTGGGGATCTGCGTCGGTGAGCCGCCCCGATTCTACGACGCCTTCCCGCTGGCGCGGCCCGACCGGTTCCTGAGCGTCCCCTCGGTGAAGGAGCTGCCGGCGGCGACCGGCCGTCTGCGCGAGGAAGGGGTCGTCATCGTCCCGCACGGCTCGTTCGTCGAGTACCTGGGGGCTGAGGCGTTCGCGAACCTGGACGTGCCGGTCTTCGGGAACCGGGCGGTTCTCGGCTGGGAATCTGACCGCCGCAAAGAGCGCGATTGGCTCGAGTCGGCCGGGGCCACGATGCCGCGCCTGCTCGAGGACCCCGCGGAGATCCGCGGGCCGGTGATCGTGAAGTACTACGGGGCGAAGGGCGGCAAGGGCTTCCTCCTCGCCAAGAACCGCGAGGCGCTCGAGGACTTCCATCCTACCGGGCCCTACGTGATCCAGGAGTACGTGCTCGGCACGCGCTACTACATGCACTTCTTCTACTCGCCGATCTCGGACCGGGGCTACCGCGTCGGCCACGGCTCGCTCGAGCTCCTCGGCATGGACCGGCGGGACGAGGCGAACATCGACGAGCTGTACAAGCTGGGGGCCCAGGAGGAGCTCCTCAAGGCCGGGATCCGCCCGACGTTCGTCGTCACCGGCAACGTGCCGGTGATCCTCCGCGAGTCGCTCCTCCCGAAAGCGTTCGACATCGCGGCGAAGATCGTGGAGCGGTCGATCGTCCTGTTCGGAGGGATGGTCGGTCCGTTCTGCCTCGAAGGGATCATGACCGAGGAGCTCGAGTTCAAGGTGTTCGAGATCTCCACCCGGATCGTCGCGGGAACGAACCTGTTCATCTCGGGCAGTCCCTACTCCGACCTCATGGAGCCGGGGCTCTCCACGGGACGCCGGATCGCCAAGGAGATCCGGGCCGGCCAGCAGACCGGTCGGCTAGAAGAGATCTTGAGCTAGCCGCCGGACGCCTGTCCGACCGTCGGCGCGGCGACGTTCGGCCCCGCTCGTTAAGAACGTCGCCGGGTCTCGGCCGCCTTCTATGGACTGGGCGATCCACGCCGATCACCTTCGCAAGGTGTACCCGCACGCCCCACCCGGGGTCGCCGCCCTCGAGGGCCTCAACCTCGACATCCCGAAGGGCCGGGTCTACGGGCTCATCGGGCGGAACGGTGCCGGCAAGACCACGTTCGTCCGCATCGCCGCGACGCAGCTCGAGTACACCTCGGGCACGATCGAGGTCCTCGGCCTCGACGTGGCCCGGCAGGCCCGGGCGCTCCGGGCGCAGATCGCGTGCGTGCCACAGGAGTCGCGCCCGCTCTACTTCCTCAACGTCCAGGAGGTCGTCTACCTCTATCTCAAGATGCGGGGGGCCGACCCCGTCGACGCGCGTCGCCGGACCCGGGACGTCCTCGCGGAGCTCTCCCTCACGGAGTTCGCCAAGCGATCGGTCCAGCGCCTCTCGGGCGGGCTGCGGCGGCGGGTTCTCTGTGCGATGGTCCTCGCCTCGGACGCCGACCTCCTCTTCCTGGACGAGCCGACGACCGGCCTCGACCCCCTCGCCCGCCGGGAGGTCTGGGAAGCGATCCGCCGGACGAGCCGGGAGCACCGGACCCTGCTCCTGACGACCCACTATCTCGACGAGGCCGAGGCGCTCTCGGCCCGCCTCGCGCTCATCGAGCGCGGTCGCCTGATGCTCGAGGGGACGCCGTCGGACCTGAGGGCCCGCGTCCGCTACCCCTACCGGGTCACGATCCAGGGAGCGTTCCCCGCCGAGGAGCTCAAGTCGTACGGCCGCGTCTCGGAGATCGAGGGCGGCTACCTCGTCTTCGCCCGCGAGGACGACGCCCGGGAGGTGGCGCGCCTCGCACTCGAGCGCGGCGCCCGTCTCTCGATGGGGCCGGTGAGCCTCGAGGACATCTTCCTCGAGGTCGTCGGCCGGTCGATCGAGGACGACTCCGGCGCCAAGAGCGAGGAGGCCGCCGATGAGTACGCGTAACCGGCTCCGCTCCCTGTTCACGCTCGTCCTCCTGAACGGGATCATCCCGATCCGCACCCAGCCGCTCTACGTCGTGAACCTGCTCGCCTCGCCGCTCTCGTTCCTGTTCTTCATCTACATCGTCTCGGGCGGGCACCTGCTCCTCTACGGCGTGCTCGGGGGTATGATCCTCACGATGCTGTCGGTGGGGACGAGCCTCCAGTCCGACCTGACCCACTACCGGCACGATCTCAAGTTCCAGGACGTGGTCGTCGCGTCGCCGGTCGAGGCGCCCACCTACGTCGCGGGGATGGCGCTCTCGGAGCTCGTCTACTCGCTGCCGGCGCTCGCGGTTTTCGTGGTCCTGTTCGTCTACGAGGGCTGGGCGACGCCGTTCACCGTCGCCGTGGTCGCCGGCGTCCTCCTCCTGGTGTGGGGGTTCGCGAGCGCGTTCGCCTTCACGCTCGCGACCTATTTCCAGGACGTCCGGGAGACGTTCCTCTTCAGCCCGATCATCTCGCTGGTCCTCACCGTGCTGCCGCCCGTCTACTACCCGATCTCCGCCCTCCCGGCGTGGGCCCAGTTCGTCGCGCGGTTCTCGCCGACCACCTACGCGGCGGGCCTGGTGCAGGGGGCCGTGGGGCTGGCGCCGCTCTCCTTCTCGGACGGCCTCGTCGACTGGGTCGTGCTCGGCTCGTTCACCGCGGCGCTGTTCCTCATCGCCGGTTTCAAGGCCCGCTGGCAGGACCCGTAGCGGCGGCCGGACGCGCGTCGCGGGCCGCGGGAGCGGACCCGACGCGCGCACCCTTATGTACGCGGCCACTGGTCCTGCCGCGCGATGCTTTCGGCCTCGGACACGCGAAGCTTCGAGACGGCCGACGACCGACTCGCGAGCTGCCTGTTCTGCGGCCGCCCGATCGTGCTGCTGCCCGAGGACCGCCGGCGGGGGAGCTGCTTCGACTGCCTCTCGCTCTCGATCGCAGCGCCGGTCCCGTGCCCCGACTGCGGCGTGGAGATCCCCGGGGACGAGCGCGCGATCGGCTGCGGGAACTGCGGCTGGTACCCCGTCCGCGACTGACGGAGCGGCGCGCGCGCCGCTAACCTTATCGGCCGGACCCGACCCTTCCCGAGCGGGCGTGCCGAGGTGGCTCAGTCCGGTACGGCGCGAGTCTGGAAAGCTCGTGGCGGAATACGCCTCGGGAGTTCAAACGCCGGGAACGGTCGACCCGTCCCGGAGGGAAATCTCCCCCTCGGCGCTCCCCCCGAACGGCCCTCCTCGCGCGTACCGGTGAGGCA
>JASHSX010000049.1 GCA_030040865.1 Thermoplasmata archaeon
TCGTCTGCGACCGGCAACTTCACGGTCCGGGGCAATGCGGTAAGCCTCTCCGCCGCGCTCCCTGCGTCGACGAGCAGCTCGCTCGGTTGGCTCGAGTGGGTCGCTCTGGCCGCCGTAATCGTTGTTGTGGTCGGACTGCTGGTCCTGCTCCTCCGCAAGCGCCGCGGGGGCGCTTCCCCGTCGAGCTCGACCCCCGATACCGCCGCAGGGACGGCGAACGCTCCCGGCACCAAGTAAACGCTGCTCGCGTCCCGATCCGCGGGGTCGGGGCGCCTGAGCCGCGAGCGTCGACTGACCGACCGGTGCGTCGTTCTCGGCGACCGGAACTCGCGATATCGGAGCCGGGCTCAGGAGTGGCCGTTCGAGCCGGGGGCGACCGAACGGACGACGGATCGTACCGCGTCCGCCACGGCGCGGATCGTCTCCTCGCTGATCCCATTCCCGAACGGCAAGGTCAGTCCCGACTGACCGAGTCGATCGCTCACGGGAAACGCGCCTCGGGATCCGTTGAGGCGCGGGCCGAACGGCTGGCGGTGCAGCGGCCAAAAGGCGACGCGGGTCGAGATCCCGCGACGAGCGAGCTCCGTTGCTACCCGAGTGCGTAGCGACGCGCCGCCCGGGAGGACAACGGTGAAGACCCAGTACGCGCTCTTGGCCCACGACGCCTCGTCCTGGACCGTGATGGAGGGCTCTCCCTCGAACGCCTCCCGATAGAGGCGGGCACATCGCCGCCGGTGCCGTACGAACTCGCCCAGGCGCTCGAGCTGCGCGAGCCCGACCGCAGCCTGCACGTCGGTGAGCCGGTAGTTGAACCCGACTTCCGTGTGTCGGTAGTTCCGCGACTCTGAGGCGTAGGCGAGCTCGTGGAGGCGCTCGGTCCGGCGGGCGAGCCGCGCCGATCGGGTCACGACCATGCCGCCTTCGCCGGTCGAGATGACCTTGGTTGCGTAGAAACTGAAACACCCGAGGTCGCCGAGGGCCCCGACCGGGACCCCACGGAACTCGCTGCCGTGCGCCTCCGCTGCGTCTTCCACCACGGCGAGGTCGTGCACGCGGGCGGTCCGGCGCAGGGCGTCCATATCGACCGGATGGCCGTAGATGTGGACCGGCATGATCGCGCGCGTCCGGGGGGTGATCGCGGCCTCGGTCGCGACCGGATCCAAGGTCCAGGTGTGCGGGTCTACGTCCACGAACACCGGGGTAGCTCCCACGTAGAGGACCGTGTCCAGGCACGCCACCATCGTAAAGTCGGGAACGATGACCTCGTCCCCCGGGCCGATCCCGAGCGCGGCCAGGGACACGTGCAGCGCGGCCGTGCCGCTGCTCGTGGCCACGCCGTGCGCCGCCCGGACCACTTTGCTGAACCGTTCCTCGAACTCCCGGACGTACGGACCGTCCGAGGTCACCCAGCCCTCGCGCACCGCGCGGGCCGCGAGCGCGGCCTCGCGCTCACCGTAGGACGGAACGCACACCGGGATCGGCGAGCGGGGTCCGCCCTCCTTCCGGTGCCCTCGGGCCACGGTCTTGAGCCTCTCGGCAGGACCGGGCAAGCTGGGTCGAATCGCAAAGGATGACTGCAAATTCGCCAATGCGTGGAGAGAAAAACTGTCACTATATCAAGGTTCGGTGCCCTCCTCCCCGTAAATTGGATGAAATCTCGCCTCCGCTCGCCGGAAACGCGTCCGGTCCGCCCCGGTCCGGTCGGGGTCGGCCGGGGGCGCTGCGCCGACGTTTTCGGTCGTTCGCCGTGCCCGAGCGCGACGAAGACCGCGAGGAGCCGTTTCGACAGAGGCCTATGGGCGGAACCGTTCCTGACGACCCGGAGTCTGGGGCTCCGGTGCCCCGCGACTAGACCTCGTCCTCGGTCGTCGACTCGGTCTCGACCCACTGTGCCGGCTCGGCGCCCCCCTCGCTGGCGCTCTCGTCGTAGGACGACACCGGAGCTTCGGCGGCCGGCGGCTCACGTCGCCGACGCGTGAGCAGGAAGAGGACCAGGAATCCCACCACGAAGAGGCCGACCAGGAGCGCGAGATCCAGCGGAAGGGCGTTCGACGCCCACGGGTTCGAGGAGGTGCTGGGCGAGGTCGTGGTCGTCGTCGGCGCGAAACTGGCGGCTTCGGTCGTCGGGCCGGTGATCGAGAGCGTGAGGTTCTCTGTCGTGGAGGTGGTCGAACCGCTCCCGACCCCGGTCCAGCCCGCGAACGACCAACCGGCCTGGGCGACGGCCGAGAACGTCACCGACGTGCTCGCGTTCACCCAGCCCGCGACAGACGACGTGGCGGTCCCGCCGGTCGAGCTCTCCACGCCGACCCAGTACTGGGTCGAGAAGGTCACTGCGACCGTGCGATCGTCCGTCACCCCGATCGAGCGCTCCGTGAAGTTCGCCACGTAGCGGGTCCCGGTGCCCGAGTACACGTCCGGGACCGTGAGCACGTAGCTCCCGTTGAGGCCGGTGAGGACGAGTCCGCTCGCCACGCCGGAGTCGCCGAGGGTCCCCAGCGAGAAGCTCCAGGTCGCCCCCGACGGCAGTCCGGACTCATCGACCGTGAGCGCGAACGTGGCCGGGGCGCGCGAGACCGACTCGGCGAAGACGGCGCTCTCGCCCATCGGTCCGTCGACGGTGATCGTGATCGAGCTCCGGGTCGAGTTCACCGAGCCCGTGCCCCATCCGGTCCAAGCGACGACCTCGTTGCCGGGCCAGGGGCTGGCCGTCAGGTTCACGGACTGCGAGGCGTTGTACCAATGGAGGCCCGGCGACGGGGAGACCGAACCGTTGCCGATCGCGGCCAGCGCGACGGCGTACTGGGCCTCGTAGGTGATGTTGATCCAGCCGCCCCCGGTGACCTCGAGAAGGCCGCTCGAGACGGGGAACGTCGTCGTGACGGACTCGGGAGCGAACCGCGATAGGGTGTTCGCGTTGGCGTAGACCACCGGGACCGAGAGGGCGTAGGTGCCGTTGAGCCCCCCCACGTCGAACGTCGCGTTCGGCGACGAGTAGGCGCCGCTGCCGAGAGTGACCGTCGCGCTCACGCCGCCGGGGAGGCCGGTCACGTCGACGATCGCCACGTAGGTGGGCGACGGGAGGTGCTCGAAGGTCGCGATCTCCGGCCCCGGCCCGGACGGGGTGACGACGACGGTCGGATCGGTCGAGCCGGCGACTCCGGACCAGCTGACGAACGAGTAGTTCGAATCCGGCGTGGCGGTGAGGGTCACGCTGCCACCCGCGGGGATCCACTGGCTTCCCGGGGTCACGGAGCCTCCGACGCCGGAAAGGACGGTGAGATAGTACTCCGGCGCGAACTCGAGCAGGAAGATCGCGGGTCCCTCGACGTTCACGCTCGCCGTAGGGGACGCCGACAGGTTTTGCCAGCTCAGATTGACCACGTTCGGGATCTCGGTCACCAGCTTGAGATAGAAGGCGGTGCCCGCCGATGTGTAAACCGTCGGAGCCCCGAGCAGGTAGCTGCCGCCGCTCAGCGTCAGATTCGCGGTCGATCCGGTGACGCCGTACGCCGTTGACCCGAGCGACAGCGACCAGCTGGACACGTTGGCGGGAAGGCCGGTCTCCTGCACTTCGACCGGGAAGGCGACGCTCGAGGGACTCGCGAGGCCGAACTCCACCGCGACCGTGCTTTGCCCGGGTTCCACGATCGGCGAGGCCGGGGAGGTCGTCGTCGGGATCCAATCCTCGCCGCCCATCGCCGGGACCGACCAGACCCGGTACGTCACGGCCCCCAGGTTCGACGCATTGCTGATGGTGAAGGAGGAGGCGGTCGACTCGTTCGACGAGAACGTGTCGGTGACGGAGCTGGTGGTCGTTGCGCCCCATTCGGTGCCGGCGGGGAGCCCGGTCTCCGAGAAGGTGACCGTGTAGTTGAGCAGGCCGCAACCGCCGGTCGTCCCCGAGGTGCTCACGACCAGCGAGCACTCGCCGATCACGGCGAAGGCTGCCGTCTCGTTGATCGGCGAGCCGATCGGGACCGTGATCGAGAGGGCCGAACTCGACACAGAGCTCGCGCCCGTGCCCTCCCACGCTTCGAAGGAGAGATTGACCTCGTTGAGGTCCTCGTTGTTCTGATTCAGGACCCAGAGCGGATTGTTAGTGAGCGCCATGGTGACCGAGGCGCCGGCGTCCACCCAGGCGAAGCCGACCGAGGTCCCGGGGGCGAAGCCGGGACCGGTGATCGTGAGATTGTAGTTGATCTCCGACTCGCCTTCATCGTCCCAGCAGATGAACCCCCCGTAGATCTGGTCTCCGTCACACGACGGGTACCCGGGGTCCGAGGCCACACCGATGAGATACTGCGTCGTGAACTCCACGCTCACGGTGCTGGCGGAGGAGAACGCCGCCGGGGAGGCAGGGCTCGGCGTGCCGGCAACGAACCGGGTCCCGTACTGGGTCGATGAGTTGAGGAGACCGTCCTCACCGTAGGACCAGGCGACCACCGCGCCGGTCGGCACGCCCGAGATCGACAGCGAGGACGGCGCGGTCCCCGAACGCAGATTGCCGGCGATCGCGAGGTTCCAATCCGTCCCGGATGGGAGACCCGTCTCGGTGAAGGTGACGGTCACTCCCGTACCCGTGAACGGCTGGGTCACGACGACCTGAGGCCCGCCGGGAGCGAGCTGAGGCCACTCGCATGTGGCGGCCGCCCAGTTCGGGCACCACGGCCGAGTCCATGCGACCCACAGCTGGTCGCCGGTCCCGATGGCCGAGGCGGCAGCGCCGGCATAGAGCGCGTCATCGATGGTCGGGAGGTTGTTGTCGATACCGTCGGGGGTGAACGTCATGCCGCCGTCGGTGCTCCGGTAGAACAGCTCCTCGACGGTGCCGCACTGCGTGGCGCCCGAGGAAATCGTGCCACACTGCTGGTAGTCGTAGTAGCTGAAGGCGACGACGAGCGTCCCGTTCTCGACGACGATCGTGGCCTGACCCCCGGCCTGGCTGAAGCAATCCGAGACCCCGGCCTGCATGTCGTAGGCGCATTGGTTCGACGCTCCGGGTTGGAGCAGGGAGGGGTCGACCTGCCGAACCGCGCTCCAGCTCGATCCGTCGTCCGACGAGTTCGTCACGAAAACGGTCGTAGCCTGGTACCAGTGGTCCGCCTCGCTCAGATTCCCCGCCTCGGTGGCGATGTAGACTTGTCCGCTGGCGGCGTCGTAGGTCATGCTCGGCGCCGGGTTCAGGAGCGGGTAGGCGTCCACCTGGGTCTGACCGATCCCGAGCCTCTGCGACATGACTCCGACCGTGCCTCCGGCGGAGGACGGAACGATCCAGAGCGGTTCCTTCGTCGGGCCGAGCGGTACCGTCGAGTATTGGAACGACGTGCCGTTCGTGGTCGATCGCGCCACTTCGATCTCGGCGCCCTGCAGCGACCACGCGTTCGGGTCGTAGCCGACATCCTGGCAGAAGTTCGGTTCGCAGAACGGGTTCGACGGACCGTACGCCGTGACGTTGCCGACGTAGGCGATCGTGAGCTGGCCGTTCGGAAGGACGGTGATCGTCGGGTTGAACGCGGCCGGGATGGATCCCGTCCCGACGTCGGTCGGTCCCTGCTCGGTGGCGAGGTTGACCGGTGCGCTCCACGGCCCTCCCTTGGTCGAGGTCGAGAAGGAGACGTTCATGTTGCCGACGGGCGGGTAGCTCGGGAGGGTATAGTCCGCGAACGGCGAATTCCCCACGCTCGTCCAGGCGAGGTACACCGTGTCGCCGAACGCGGCGATCGAGGGACGGATCGGCGACGCGAAGTAGCCGGGCGTGAGCGCCGGGTTCACCGATTCGTTCACGACCGTCGGAGTGGTCCAGCTCGTCTTTCCCGCGTAGAGGTCGGTAACGACCAGGCGATCGTACGGGACGTTGTAGGCCGTGACGGGATAGTACGGGGAGTGCACCCACTCGAGCGAGGGCGCGGGGTACCCCGTCGTGCTGTACTGCACGTACGCGAGGACCAGGGTGCCGTTCGGCAGCGACGTGAGGCTCGGTTCCCAGGAGTTGTTGTAGTCCGAGTCGTAATCGGCCCCGGAGGAGCACTCGGGATTGTTGAGGTAGGTCGGGACGGACCAAGTGGACCCGAGATCGGTCGAGGTGACGACGGCGATCTCCGTGAACGTGCTCCCGCACGCTTGCACGTCCGAGTAGCTCGTGTACGCGACGGCCAGCACTCCGGTCGCCGTCAAATTGATGGACGGATCCGTGGTGGCGTTGACGCAGGTGGCGTTGTAGCATCCCGCGACCGCCGCGGCCGCCAGAGGCAGGACCGTATCGTTATAGAAGATGCCCGGGCCCGACGAACCGCCACCGTGCAGCGGAGCGGACGCCGCAGGCACGGCGCTCGAGGACGGCACCGAGAACCCGATCGAAGCCGACCCGACCTGCCCACTCCCCGACGTCGTGACCCCGAGCCCGATCGGAGATACCACGGTCAAGGCCGCCACGGTAACGACGAGGAGCACGGCAAGTCCTGCGCGGACCCCGCGGTCGGCGCGCACGCCGGTCGCAGCGCGGTCGAAATCCGCCGGCAGAGTATCCCCCCGGGGTGGAGCGGGAGACGCCGGCGCCCGCGTCACGGAGGCCCCGCTCCCGCGTCGGACCGCGGAGGCTCGCTCTCATCGCGACGGCGACGCCGAACGAAGACGAGTGCCAGGACGATCCCCGCGACGAGCCCGATCGCCGCAAATCCGGCCCACGCGGCCGCGCTCGCGAACGGACTGGCTCCCGCCGACGAGCTCGCGGCGGGTGCCGGCGCAGTAAAGCTGGCCACTTCGGTGACGGGGCCGGTCAGTACAAACGAGCCGTTCGGGTTCGCGCCGGAGTAGGCTCCCGGGCCGGTCCCGGTCCACCCTTGGAAGACCTGACCCCCCGTCGGTATCGCGGAAAGCGAGACGGTCGAACCGGACGGTAGGAACGCCGAGCCCGGCCCCACGGTTCCCTGCCCCACGGCGGAGACCGCGAGCCAGTAGTCGGTCTGATAGGCGATCCGAACGGCGGGGCTCGACGTGGCCACGGTGACGCTGGTCGGCGCGCTCACCGGGATGTATTCGGTCAGGTCGTCGGGGGCGATCGCGTTCAGTACCGTGACGGGGTATGTCCCCGGAAGGAATCCCGAGACGTTGAGCCACGGGCCGGTCGCCGCGTAGGTGCTGCCGTTGAGCTCGACCCCCCACGACGTGCCCGGGGAGAACGCGGCGGTCTCCTCGACGCTGATCACGTAGCGGGTCGGGAGGGGGTGGACCACCGGCTGGAAGTTCGCGACCTCGGTCACCGGACCGCCCGGCGTGGTCGAGGCGAGGCTGTCGGGTCCGGTATAGCTACCGAGGCCACTGCCGTTCCAACCGGCGAAGTAGTACCCGGAGTCCGTCTCGGCGCGCAGGACGGCCAACGTGCCGGCCGCGAGCCACGTCTGGTCCGGAACGGTCGTCGAGTTCACGGCGACCGATACGGCGCCGTTCGGGGACCCGGAGACCGCCAGGTGGTACTGCGCCTGGAACGTAAGCGGGACCGTTCCACTCGAGCAGGCCGTCGGGGGTGGGTTGACGGCGACGTAGCGCGTTCCGTTCGTTCCGTCATAGGCCGTCGGGACCGAGATCACGTAGGAGGTCGAGCACGAGTCGACCTTCGGGACGCTGAGGACGGCGGAGTTCGAAGAGTAGCCTCTCCCGTTCACGTCGACGGTCCACCAGATCCCGGCGGGGATCCCGGTCTCCGAGAAGTTGAGGAAGAACCGATCCGCGGGAGCCCCGTAGAAAGTGGCGGTCTCAGTGATCGGAGCGCTGCCGACCTGAGTTACGTTCGCCCAAAGATCGGTCCCGGTGTACGACCCCGTTCCCGTCCCCTCCCAGCCGGCAAACGTGTAGCCGGCGTCGGGCACGGCCTCAAAGCTCGCGCTCCCGCCCGGAGCGATCCAATGGGTTCCGCCGTCCGTGACCGTGCCCCCGAAGGACGCTGCGGCCGTCACCTTCTCCGCGAGGTCGAAGTCGATCGGGTACACCCCTCCCGCCGCGACCGACAGGCTGGTGGTCGCCGACAGGGGTAGATACGCCTCGGAGTCGTTCAGCGCGATCGCCGGGTACTCCGCGATGGGGTACGTCCCCGGCTTGAGGGCGACGGTGAGCGAAGGCCCGGTCGCGTTGTACGTCGTTCCGTTGATGCCGAGCTGCCACGGCGTCCCCGCCCCTAATCCTTCGGCGTGGAAAGTGACGGCGGAGGGCGACGCCGACACGTTCACGAGGGCGGAGAAGTTGAGACCGACCTGGGGGTCGTACGGCACGGCGATCGGGTTGCCGACCGTCGAACTTCCGAAGTACTCCCAACCCGGTGTCGTCGACGTGGCCTGGATGTGGGTCACGGCATAGGCGCCGGTCGCGAGCGGCGAGACCGTGACGTTCTGCGAACCGAGGGCGGAGTACGTCCCTCCGTTGACGTCGAACTCATACGTCGACCCGCCCGGGAGACCTTGCGGTACGAAGGTCGTCGAGAAGTTCGTTCCCCAGCTTCCGATCCACCCGGTCTCGTTGACCGGTCCCGTGAGCGAGAACACGGCGTCGGTGGCCAGGCCGGTGTAGTTGCCCGGACCGTTCCCTTGCCAGTAGGAGACGTTGAAGAATCCCGGGGTCAACTGGATCTCGTAGGACGTGGTCGCAGGCCCCGTCGAGATCGCGAACGATTGCCCCGCCGGCAGGAACCACGGGTAGGGGCAGTCCTCGAGAGGGTTCGCGGGGAAGCCGAGCTCGTAGAAGTACGACCAGTTGACGCCCAGGTACCCCCCGGAGGTCGCGAGATAGATCTCCTGGCCCGCCGGCAACGTCGGTACGTCGAGGTTGATCCCGAGACCCCAATAGACGGTGTAGTTCACGTACTGCACGGGGCCCGCGCCCGCCGCGGGCAGAGGGTCCGGCGTGACCGAACCCTGGTACTCCTTCCAGCCGGTCGGTCCCACCGTGGACGGAATTGTCGTGACCGGAGTGCCGGTCGGCACTCCGTCCAGCTGCACGGTCGAGTCCGCGGTCTGGATCACCAGGGTGGAAAGCCCCGGCCCCGAGACCGTAGCGTCCCAGGTCGTGCTCGCAGGGAGACCCGCCACCTTCAGCGTCACGTCAGTGGTCGAGGTGGGCGCGGCCAGCGTCGCGACGGCCAAGGCCGCGGTATTGACCACGTAGGAATTCCCGGCGAGGACGTACGCCGACACCGAGGTGCCCGAGGTCAGCGCCAGGACGGCGCTCGAGATGCCAAAGTACTGGATCTCCGGCGGATACACGCTGCTCGCGACCTGGTCGGTACGCCAGGCTCCTCCCTGGTCTGCGGTGGTCGCGACGTACTGGACCTCGATTGGGGCGGTGGGGAGTGCGGGGCCCACGACGCAGGGCAGTTCCGTACCGTACCCGTACACGGAGAAATTGAAGAACGTGAACGAGCTCAGGACGACGCCCGAGCTCGTCACGTTAACGCCGATGTTGGAGTTGCTCGCGTACGTGCACAGCCCGCAGTCCGTCGCCTCGGTGTATCCGGGGGTCGTCAGATTGCTGATCGACCACGACGCGCCCGCGTCCTCCGAGATGGCGACCCACACCCCGGAAGCGGCCCCGTAGCAGAGGACGATGAGTTCGTTGCAGACGACCGGACCGAACCGCGTTGTCGCGTTGTAACCGGCGGCCCACCCCACCGCCCATGTATTGTTGGCCGCGCTCCACGCGATCGACGTCTGAGGATCGAGCGTGAGGTCGACCGCGATCTGGAGGTCGTAGTAGTAGGAGATGTACGATCGCTGGGCGGCGGCCGGTGAGATGAGCGACTCCGACCATGCGCTCCCGTTGTCCGTCGAGAAAACGGTGACGATGTCGCTCGCGATCTCGGGGATCCCGTTGAGGCACCAAGCCGCGCAGGTCAAATTCGTCGCGTAGGAGACCGCCACCGTGCCGGTGCCGTTCACCGCGATCGACGCGCCCAGCGACGTGTTGTCCCAGGACGGGTTGGACTCGCTCGACGGGAGGGGCCTCGGGCCGGTCCAGGTGACGCCCCCGTTCGACGAGTTGAGGAACTCGAGGGTCATCGGATAGCAGATGCCCTCGCACCCGAGCCCGAGGCTCGGGAGTACCGTGGTGTTGTCGACCTGGGCGTAGACGATGTAGACGGACTGTCCGAACGCCGCGATCACGGGCCGGCCGATCCCGCCGTTCCCGACCTGCGCGATCGTCGAGATCGGCGAGACGACGGTCCCGTCGTTGGTGATCGTGACGAACCCCAGAGTGTCGTTCGTGGGATCCATGAGGTAGTTCTCGAGAGCGAAGTACCCCTCCGCCAAACCGTCGTAGGCCGTGAAGTTGGCCTCCACGAAAACCCCGTAGACGTTCGGCCCGGACGCCGCGAACCCCGGTTGAAGGGCGTCGATGAACGGGCAGGTCTGGTTGTCGATCAGGGTCGGCGATCCGAACGATGCGCCTCCGTTCGACGAGGTGGCCCACGCGACCTGCCAGGTAACGCCGGCCGGCCCCCCGCCGTCCGTACAACTGTTGGTGGTCTGGTTGGTCGAGATGTCGTACCCGAGGCCCACGTCCCCGTTCGGCAGCTGCACGAGGGAGGGGTCGGCGGAGTCGTTGTAGCAGTAGCCGTAGCCGCACGCGTAGTACTCGGGTGAGATCCAGGAGAACGAGGATGCGGTATCGGTCACGTTCAAGCCGGGGTCGTTGAGCGTGAGCGTCCCGCCGCCGGACGGAGTGGGGCGGTCGGCTCCGCTGGACGCACCGCGCGCTCCGGACGAGGACGAGCCGGTGTTCGTCCCGGGGACGGACACTTCGACGGAGACGACCAGCGAGAGGACGACCACGGCGAGAAGCGGAACGGACCACCAGCGCGCATCCGCGCGGCGGGCCCGCGATGTCGCGTGACCGCGAACCCGGCGGATTCGCATTGCGGGCTCCAATCCATTCTGCGCTATAACCGTGTCGAAGTCTGACATCATGCCTACTCCGACGGTCGGACTGTGGCGGGTCGTCCGGTCGTTCCCCGGGGCGACGTACGCCCGAGGCCGTCGCGAGGAAGGCGGCGCCCCGGGGATCTCGAAGGCCTCCCGCCGTTCCCGGATCGAATCAGGCGCGGAAGGCTCGCGCGGTCGGTCCGAGGCATGGCCCCCTTAGTCACGCCTCATCCTCCGGTTCCCCGTCCCCGGTTCCGGATTCGGTCTCCCCCGCCGTCTCTTCTGTCGGGGTGGGTTCCGGGGCGGGCGAGCCCTCTTCTCGCCCGCGCGCCCGACGGGGCAGCACCCAGCCTACGAGGAACGCCGCCACCCCGGCGGCTGCGATCAGGAGTCCGGCCTCCCACTCGGGCACACCGGCGGCCGACGTCGACGTCGCCGGGGCGACCGCCCGAACGTACACGGACGCCATCGCGCCCCGGCCGGACGGATCAGTCGCCGATACGTTGACGAGGTAGAGCCCGGGGGTGGCGTAGGCGTGGGTGACGTTGGCCCCGTTCGCTACGGTCCCGTCGCCGAACGACCAGGTGATCTTGAGGCTCCCGGATCCCCCGGAGGCGATCGCGCCGAAGTAGAACGAGAGCGATCCGTTCGGTCCCGCGCTCGTCGAAATCGCCACGGCCGGAAGGGCGTAGACGACGACGACGAGGGTCGTGTTGCGAATGCCACCACCGGTCTCGTTCGTGACCCCGACGACCGCGTCGTACGTGCCGGGCGAGGTGTAGTTGTGAAGTACGGAGGAGCCCGACCCGTTCGTCCCGTCACCGAACGACCACGCGTACGAGAACGGGCCGGTCCCCGACGCCGAGGCTCGAAAGCCGACGGGGGTCCCCACGTAGTTCGGCGACGTCGTGATCGACGCCGCAGTCGGCGGGGGCGGCCCGGTGGTCACCACCACGTAGATGCTCGACTCGGCATAGTCGCCTACCGCGTCCACGACCGTCAGCGACACGTAGTAGTCGCCGGGCGTCGGAAACTGAAGGTCGAACCAGAACGCCCAGGACGAGACGCCGGGGTAGAGGGCCCCCGCGTACTCGACCGCCGCAAGGCCCGAGGCGCCGCTCGACGCGAGGTATCGGGCGTAGTCGACGGCGGTGCCGTTCGGGATCTCCGCGCCCGCGCTCACGTTGGCCGAGAGCGGCGCCGGCCCTGCGGCGGGAGCGGGGGTGAGGAAGGTGAGCGCGAACGGATCGGAGACACCGACCTCCCCGACGGAAGAGTTCGACGGTAGGAGCCCCACGGAGATGTTGCCGTCGCAGCTGTCGGAGGACGTGAGCTCGACCGAGAGGGCCTCTACCGAGTATCCAAGCGGTTCTGGCAGAACTCGCTTGTCGCCGCTCAGGGTGAGCACGACTCCGACCGTGACTGGACCGAACACCTGCCCGAAGAGGACCGTCCGGTTCCATGCCAGCCACGGCGCGCTCCCGTTCCCGTTCGCGATCAAGTAGGCGAGCGGCGGCGGGGCACCGGGACCGGTTCCGTTGGGAGGCACCGGGCTCGGCGAGATGTAGGCCGGCGATATCTGCGCCACGTACGAAAGTACCCCGCACGAGGCGGTTCCCGGGGGGAGCACTGGCGGGGGGCTCCAAGCGAGGACCACGAATCCCTGGCCCCCCATCACCGATTGATTGACGAGGGCCGGGGCCGCGGCGGCGAGGTCATAGCCGAGCAGCGGCAGCGTCGTGCGAGAACCTTGAGCGTCCGTTATCCACGCCAGCACGACGACGGCCCCCTCGAAGGTACCGAATCCGTGGACGAACGTCGCGTTGCCGGCGGTGACCGACGATTCGGACCGGTTGCCGTCCCCGAACGAGACGTTCACCGAATAGGGCGCGTCCCCGCCCGAGACGTTCGTGACCGCGAAGGTCGCGGCTGTGGAACTGTTCCAAGTGAGCGCGGTGGGCACTCGGCCCCACTGCGCCGAGAGGACCCCCAGCGTCGGTTCCGCCGCGAGGGTCGACGGCGAGGAAACCCGGCCATCGACATCTGTGGCGACCAGCGCGAGATCGAACGGCACGTCGCCCACCCCGAGGGTTAGCTCGGTCCCGGTCGAAGCCGTGAGATTCTCGGAGAACGACGACGACGTGGAGTTGGCCCACAGGGTGAGCTCCTGCGTCCACGACGCCGGAGCCGCCCAGCGGATCCGGTACCCTCCGGCCGTGGACGTGACGTTGGACGCCGAGAGCGCCGGGGCGCTGGGCGGCGCCAGGGAGCACGCGGTACCCGCCGCGGTCACCGTCGTCCTGAGGTAGATCGGAGCCGCCGTCCCCCCGCCCGAGCCGCCCGCGACCGTGCGGACCGCCAACGTTCCGTTGGATCCGTTGAGCGGGACGGACGCGGTCCAGTTCCCGAGAAACTCGGTGCTGCTCGGCCCCGAAGCGAGCGCCGCGGTCTCGTTGCTCGGGCCCGGCGGGCTCCCCGGAGCGGAACACCAGTACGACGTGACGTTGACGACGGCGACCCCGTCGGGGTCCGCGAGCTCCAGCGAAAGGTCGGCGTCGGCACTGTTGGTCCCGAGC
This sequence comes from Thermoplasmata archaeon, assembly GCA_030040865.1. Taxonomy (GTDB): domain Archaea; phylum Thermoplasmatota; class Thermoplasmata; order Lutacidiplasmatales; family UBA184; genus Lutacidiplasma. The sequence continues at coordinate 13,487 of JASHSX010000049.1, forward strand.
GAGCGCGCGACGGCCAGGGTCGTCCCCGACCATCGCACCGATAGGGCGGAAGGATCGTACTCGGCCGCCGGGGTCCCGTAGCTCGCTAACGCCGGGGAGGACGGCGACACGAGCTCCCACGCGGAGCCGCCCGGACCGTTCTCGATCACCTGCCAGGTGGGGTACTCGCCGGCGCCACCGGACGTCGTAAAGTTCGTGCACGGGTCGGTTTCGGCTTCCCCCGAGCAGCCTCCGGAGCTCGACCAGGTCCCCACCTGGGCGTACGCGCTCGGGTATCCGGGGGTGCTCGGCGGTCCGAACCGGACTGATTCCACGACCGGCGCGGGTCCCCCGGCCCCGAGTCCCGAGGTCGAGTAGCTATCGCAGGCCGGGCCGGACGGAAATACGGGGAATGGGCAGTCGTCGACGCCGACGGCCACGTCATAGGGGGTCCAACCGGTGGCGCTGGAGTTCGACGAGATCGGCGGAAGCGGCGCGCCGATCGCGACCCCGGTCGCGGGCCCGAGGCTCGGCTCGGCGAGGAATCCGCTCTCGCTCGAGGTGTCGTTGACCCACCAGGCCGTCGCGGCCCCGCCCGAGGGGTCGCCCCGGAATGCGACGGCGATCTGGTCGCCCGGGGCGATCGCGAGGGGGCTGGAGCCCCAGGAGGCCGAGATGGGCGCCGGAAGGGCGACCTCGCAGAACCGCGCCGCGGCCACCGTCACGAACGCCGTTACGTTCTGGCACTCCGCCGAACACCCTCCCGGCGCGACCAGGGCCCAGGTGACCACGTGGACGGTCCAGTCCGTTCCGGTGGACGAGCCGTTCAGCGACGGCGGGGAAAGGACGACCTCCGAGTAGCCGAGGCCCTCGGCCGAGCACGGGACCTGCGACAGCCAGACCCCGACCCAGAAGTCGCGCAGCACGTCGCGCGCGTTCTCCGAGGTTGAAGGGAGGAGGACCTGGGCGGTGAATTGATCGCCCGAGCCCGCGGCCGAGGAGCGGAACGCCAGGACGCTCGTGTCGGCGCCCGAGGGGCAGGCCCCCTCCCAGCCGGCACCGACCGGTGCCGGCGTGAGCGGGCCGTCGATCACCGAGAGCTCGGTCCAATTGACCGAGCACGCCGGACCCGTCGCACCGACGGCCGACGGTTCGCTCCGTTGCGAGGTCGTGGACGGGGATGTACCGGAATCCTTCGGAGCGCTCCCCGCGGTTCCCGAGCCGTCGAGGCCACGGACGACCACCGGTACTCCTGCTACCGCGAGACCGACGACGAGCAACAGGACAACGACCGTTCCGAAGACCCGAGCGCCCCGACCTCCGATCATCGCCCTTCCCTGCACCCCCGACCAAGATAGCGCCGGCGACCCCCCGAGGAGGTACCGTGCTGGGATACCGGCCCCGCGTTCGGAGCCGTTCCGGTCACCGACCCGCCGCGCCCCGAGGGCTCAGAGGCCCTCGTCCTCCTCGGACGGCTCCGGCGGGGGCTCCGCGGTGCCCGACGAGGTCGATCCGGTCGGACCTTCCCCTTCGGCAGCCCTCGCCTCGGGCGCCCGGGGCGGACGGTCGCGACGGGACCGGCCGGCGAGGAACAGGGCCACGGCGATCGCGGCGCCCACGCCGGCGAGCGCGAGTCCGAGGGGAAGCCACTCCACGCCGAGGTCCCACCCGTTCGTCGCCGGCAGAATCTGGATGCTGGCGTTCGCTTCGGCCGTACGGTTGAGCGGGTCGCGGACCAGCACGCTCACCGTGTACGTCCCGGGCCCGGGGAAGGTGTGGGTCGTGAAGTTGGCCCCGGTCGTGACTGCCGCCGATCCGTCGCCGAACTGCCACGTGTAGGCGTAGTCGTACGGCGGTACGAGGACGGCGACCACCACGCTCAGGTCCACCGAGGCGCCGTTGTCCGCGGTCGGAGGCACCGTGAACGTCAGGTTCGGCGGGACCCAGGAGAAGTCCGCGACCAGGGTCGCGTTCCCCTGGAGCTCGACCCCGGATGCGGTGAGTTCGGCCGCTCCGGTCAGGTTGTAGCCGACCAGCTCCTGGCCCGGACACGCGTCGGCCGCCAGCGAGTAGGTGCCGGCGAGGAGCGAGAACACCGAGTCGTTGCCCGCTACGCGCCCCGCGACGGTGATCGAGTCGCAGGTCGCGGGCTCGACGACGACCGTGAGCGCGTAGACCGTGGGAGCGAAGTCCGCCGTCAGGAGCGAGTTCTCGGTGACGACCAGCGTCCCGTTCGCGACGCTCGCCGCCGCGCTCGCCTGCCATCCCTGGAACGTCATCCCCGGGCAGGCGACGACCCCGAGCGGGTAGGCCACCGTCGCGGTGAGCACGATCGACGTGTTCCCCGGATAGTCCGTCGAGCCCACGCGGATCTCGCCGCAGGTGGAGGGATCGGTGTACAGGAAAACGCCGACCTCCGGCGCGAAGACCGCGGTGATGGCGCCGCTCGCGTTGACGTACGCCGTTCCCGTCCCGAGCCCAGCTCCGCGGGCGATGCCGATCCCGCCGGACTCGACCGACTCGATCGACCACCCGACGAACCCATAGTGCGCGCACGGAACCGCCTGGATCGACCCGTTCGTTCCGGGCGCGACCTGGAGGAAGTCGGCGTCCACGTAGGAGGTACCGGCGAAGACGATCGACCCGCATCCGGAAGGGTCGGTCGAGAATCCGAGGAACACGACGTCCGGGCCCGGCGTGAACACGACGTTCAGCTCGCCGCCACCGTCGGTGGCGTTCACGAGGTCCCCCTCGACGCGGAGCCCTCCGGTCCCGGTGATGTTGACGAGATGGTATCCCGTACACGGCGAGGCGATCACCTGGTGGACCGAGTTGTTGGCCACCACGTCGATCTCGCCGTTCGAGTACTCGGTCCCATCGATGGAGATCGAGCCGCAGCCGGTCGGATACGTTTCGACCTGGATCCACGTCTGGAGCCGGTTCTGCTCGGTGAGGGTACCGCTCGACGTGACCGTGACGTTGCCGCTCGCGACGGACGCGCCACCGGTGGTCGACCAGTTCTCGAAGCCCCAGTGGACGCACGGCGCGGGCGCGATCGGATACGGGGAGGCGCTGACGTACAACGACTGACCGGTCACGTACGCGGCGCCCCGGAAGTCGATCCCCCCGCACGCCGCCGGGGTGGTGGCGAACGTGAGCGTGCTGCCGGATCCGGCAGGGATGAAGTTCGCGGTGAGCGTGCCGTTGCTTCCGGGCGTGAACGCCGAACCGAGGACCGAGAGGTTGTCGGCCCCGGCGCCCTCGGAGAGCGTCCAGCCCGAGAACTGGTAGCCCGAACACGCCGCGCTGAGGCCCACGTCCACCGGGACCCCGAACAGGAGCGTCGCCCGGTCGCCGTCCGCATACGTCGAACCGTTGAGGAGCACCGATCCGCAGGTCGTCGGGGACGTAGCGACCGTGACCACGACGTGCGGCCGGATCCAGGCCCAGGCGGCGGCCACGCTCCCGTTGTTGGAGAGCGCGACCGAGGTGGTGCGGTTGGCAGGACTCACGATCTCCGCCCCCCCCGAAGCCGACCAGGATCGGAACTGATACGGATAGCAGGCGGACGTGGAGAGTGCGTAGTCCCCGGGCACGGCGAAGGCGACCGAGGCGTTCGGGTAGGCCGTCCCGTTGACGGTGACGTTCCCGCAGGCGGCGGGGCGCACCGTGAGGTTCAGGTGGAACGTGGGCAGCGGACCCCGGACGACGGTCGCCGCCGCCGAGGCGTCGGTCCCGCCCGCAGCGTCCCGGGCCACGACCTCGTAGCGGATCGTCCCGTTGCCGCCGGTTGCCGGGATCGTGGCGTTGAACTCTCCGGACCCGTCGGGGCCCTCGGTCATCGTCAGGTTCGGCGCGCTCACCCCGTCGATCGAATAGCTCAGGTTGACGGACGTAAGGCTGCCCCAGGCGACGACCTCGGCGCTGACCTGGAGGGGCGTGGACGGTGGCAGGTAACCGGCCCGGCTCGAGTTGTCGATGCTCGGCACGACGAGCGGAAGGATATCCTGCTGGAGGCCGGTCGCCTCGAATTGGCCTGCCGACTCCCCGAACGCCGCGAGGGTCCAGGGATACCGGCCGCCGAAGTCGAGGCCGGTCCCGTTGAGCGTGAAGAACGGATAGTACCCCTGGCCCTCGCCGGCGAAGAACTCGTTGTAGCAGTTGGCTACGGCAAAGCTGCCCTCTTCGGGCGAGCACGCTCCGGAACTCGACTCCGTGGAGAGGTAGAGGTACTGTCCGGAGTAGCTCCCGTCCTCGAAGAAGCGGGGCACCCCGAACTCGATCGGCGGGTAGTCCTCCCACCGGGTCTGGTTGTACGAGTTGCACGGCTGCGGCCCGACGTTCTGCGAGGGACCGACCTCCTGGTCGGGGCACATGTCGATGCCGACCCCGAGCCCGAAGGGGTAGGTCCACCCGACGTAGCAACTGTCGGGGCATGCCGCCGAGTACGCGGGCTCGAACGCGTAGGTGTCGGTCGTCGAGATGTTGAGGGTCATCGCCGTGTTCACCGAGGGATCGGACGAGTCGTTGACCCAGAGGCTCAGTCCGGTCGTACCGCCGACCACGCCCGAGAACGACGCGTTCACCCAGGAGTCTCCCGGGATCGGTGCCGTTCCGCTAAGACCGGCGCCGTCTTCGACGTCGTTGATCTCGCAGTACCACCCCTCGGTCTCGGCGCTCTGGTTCGAGAACGTCATCAGGACCCCGCTGCACGTTCCGGTGGGTGCGCTCAGGAGCGAGAGCACGCCCACGGAGACCGTGTAGGAACCCGTCGGCCCCGTCGTGGAGGGGTCGAAAGCGACCTCGAGGTACGACGTCCCGCCGAACGAGCTCGCGTCGCCGGTCACGACCATGCCGACGTAGGCGTCGTTGTACGCCAGGTACGTACCCTCCGAGGCGAGATCCGGCAGGTAGATCGGGATCGTCCAGTGGGAACCCGAGCCCGGTACGCTGCTGGCGAGCGAGCCGTGGACCTCGTCCATCGACAGCGGCGAGCACACCTGCTGCTCGATGTACGGCGTGAGGGGGTAGACGTTGCCGACCTCGTAGAACGCCGGTTCGAAGTTGCCGCAGGTGATCGCGGCGTCGAGGTGGGGACCCGGGCCCGAGGCGGCGCCGGGCGACCTCGGCGCGTTCCCCGAGCCGCCCGACGCTCCCGAGATCGCCCCGTCGAGGCTTCCGAGCGTCGCGGGAACGGCGGAGGCGAGCAGCGAGAGGATCACGAGGTACAGGACCGGTCGGAGCCGTCCCGGGGCCCTAGGGGCCCTCGTCCACCGACGCGTCGGGTTGCTCATCGGTTCCCTCTACCTCGCTCGGGCCGTCCCGGCCCGGCGAGTACAGTTCCGCGCTCGGGCCCAGCCGGAACTTGACCTCGGCGTCGCCCGCGAGCGCGCTCCGCGACGGGTCGGCCCGTCGGGCCTGGCGGGCGTCCCAGGCGAGCGTGAACCCGAAGACCGCGAGACCGGCTCCCGCGAACGCGACCAGATCTTGCACGAGGAACGCGTCGGGGATACCCTTCCAGATCGGCGCCAGGATCCCGGCGAGGAAGACGAGCACCCCGACCCCTCCGACCTCTCCCCACGTCCGGGGAGGGTGGGAGTCACGAAGACGGATCCAGTCCATCCCGGAGACTCCGGGGCCGCCCGGCGGGGCGCGCGGGAACGGTTCCCGTCCGACCCCCCTCGAGGCGCCATCCCGATCGGGCCCCTCTAGCCACGCGTCCCATACGTGTGGATGAACTCCTCGGCCCACGTCAGCGTTTCGGCCGTGACACTCGACTTCGTCCGGCTGACGGCCTGGATGAGGTCGTTCATCCGGACCCCGACGACCGTCTTCTCGACGGTCGCCGACGAACCGTTCGGCCCGCCCGGAACGGCCGGGCCGGGCGCGGGCCCGACCGGCTTCGGAGCGGTCGTCTCGATCACGATCTGCTGACGGAGCGCGATCAGTTTCGACTCATCCACCGCGCTCGCGATGTCCGCCCCCGAAAAGCCGGCGGAGTGCTGGGCGAGGTACGGGTAGTCGATCGTGCTACCGTCCAGCGGGACCCCTTTCATGTGGATGCGGAAGATGTCCTCGCGCGCCGTCGAGTCCGGCGGTGGCACGTAGAAGATCTTGTCGAACCGACCGGGCCGAAGGAGCGCCGGGTCGAGCGTCTGAGGACGGTTGGTGGTGGCGATGATCATCACCTTGTCCTTCGGGCGCAGCCCGTCCATCTCCGTCAGGAACTGGCTCACCGCACGGGAGACCTCGGGGGTCTTCATCGAGTCCTTGCTCGCGAGCGCGTCGATCTCGTCGAAGAAGACGATCGACGGCGCGTTCTCGCGGGCCCGATACAGCACGTCCCGGACCGCCGCCTCGCTCTGACCGGCGAGGGCGCTCACGAGCTCGGGCCCGCTCACGATCTGGATCGGGACGTTGAGCTCGTTGGCCGCGGCGCGCATGACGTGGGTCTTCCCGCAGCCGGGCGGTCCGAAGAGGAGGATGCCGCGCCCGGTCTTGATCTTGTAGCTCTCCATGAGCTCGGGGCGCGTGAGGGGGAGCTCCACGTACTCGCGGATCGCGGCCTTGACGTCCTCGAGACCTCCGACATCGTCCCAGCGGACCACGACCCGGCGCTCCTGGCGCTGGATCGAGTGCATCTTGCGCTCGTAGTCGAGCTTCATCGTCTCGTAGTCGGCGATCATCCGCAGCGAGATCGACGGCTTGATGTGCGGGAGCACGGTCGTGAAATCCGCCATCGCGATGATGGCGCGCGTCTTTTCCGCGCTCGTCATCTCTCGCTTCACCGCGCGCGTCGCCGCCTCCCGCACGAGGTTCGCGAGGTCGGCGCCGCTGAACCGCTCGGTCTTCTTCGCGATCTCCTGGAGGTTGATGTTCTTGGACGCCGGCCGGCCCTTGAGGTGGACCTGGACGATCTCCATGCGCTCCTCGTAGTCCGGCGGCGGCACGTAGATGATCTTGTCGAGGCGGCCCGGCCGCATCAGCGCCGGGTCAATCAGGTCGGGCTTGTTCGTCGACCCGACGATGATGACGCCCTTCGACTTGTCGATCCCGTCCATCTCGCTGAGCAGGATCGAGAGCAGGCGCGGCGTCACGTCGTCCGCGGTGTACATGTCGCGGCGCTTGGCCACCGCGTCGATCTCGTCCATGAAAAGGATGCAGGGCGCGCGCTCCCGCGCGGTGCGCAGGAGGTCGGCGATCTTGTTCTCGGACTCGCCGTACCACTTGCTCATGACGTCGGACGCCTTGATCGAGATCATCTCGACGCCGAGCTCGGTCGCGAGCGCCTTCATCAGCATCGTCTTCCCGCAGCCGGGCGGGCCGAACAGGAGCAGCCCCTTCGGCGGCTCGAGCCGGTAGCGCAGCGTGACCTCGCGCCGCATGAGCGGCATCGCGAGCGACTCCTTGATGTCCGTCTTGACGTCGTGGAGCCCCCCGACCATCTCGAACGTGACCTTCTCGAGACCCTTCATCTCGGCCACCCGGGTCCCGACGCTGGTCCCGCCGAGCCGCGACGTGAAGTACGCGTCGAACTCGTCGCGGAGGATCAGCGAGCCCGTGGTCGCGGCGATCGCCGCGGGCACGAACAGGAGGATCGCCAGCATCCAGAAGCCCGGAGAATAGTTGAACGCGAAGACCGCGGCGGCGGTCGCCCCGGCGATGGAGAGACCCCCCACCGCCGACGACGAGGTCAGCGCGGCCGGCGTCTGGTGCTCGCGGTCGCGCAGCGCCCGCGAGATCAGCCAGATGGCGAGGCACCACGCCCCGACCTGCGCGAGCGGGACCGCGATGAGACCGATGCCGCTGCCCCCGGTCGACAGGACCGAGAAGTTCGGCGCGAGCAGGTTCCCGTAGGCCTGGCCCACGTTGTTGAGGCTGAAGAACTCCATCGGCAAGGTCGGTAACAGCGCGGCCGAATGGCCCGAGACGAGCGTCTTCGAGACGGTGCCGCCCGGTCCGACGAGGTAGCCCAGGATCGGGAGGTTCCCGAGCGTGACGAACAGGCTGATCAGGAGCCCGCC
>JASHSX010000001.1 GCA_030040865.1 Thermoplasmata archaeon
GCCGGCACGTTCGAGGCGAAGTCGCCCGACGCGAAGCTGAGGGTCTACCTCGACGACGTGCGCAAGGGCTTGGACGCGGTGAAGGCCGGGAAGCTCGTGCTCGTCGACGTGCGCGGCCCGAAGGAGTTCTCGGGGGAGATCACGGCGCCCCCCGAGTACCCGACGGAGCACGCCCAGCGGGGCGGCCACATCCCCGGGGCGAAGAACATCCCGTGGGCCCAGGCCGTGAAGGACGACGGGACGTTCAAGTCGCGCGAGGAACTCGAGGCGCTCTACCAGGGCAAGGGCGTGACCGGCGGGACGGAAGTGATCACGTACTGCCGGATCGGCGAGCGCTCGAGCCACACCTGGTTCGTGCTCAAGTACCTCCTGGGATACCCCGACGTCCGCAACTACGACGGGTCGTGGACCGAATGGGGGAACCTGGTCCGCACGCCGATCGAGAAGCCGTAGGCCGGTCGGCTACGGCGCCCCCCGGCGCCGGGGCCGCGGCTGGGCCTCCTTGCGGACCAGGAACTCGTGCAGGTTCCCCTCGGTCCGGTGCGCCAGCAGCGCATGGCCGGTCTGATCCGACCAGCGGATCATCTCGATCGGGCTGAGCGGATCGTCGGTGACGAGCCGGACCGCGGTGCCGGCGGGTCGTCGGGCGAGCTCCTCGTTGAGCAGGGTGAGGACCGCCGAGCACTCGAGCCCGATCTCGAACATCTCGAGATCCGGGGTCTGCGGCCAGCAGCGGATGCGCTGGCGGCGGATCCGCTCGCGCAGCCGGGCCTCCACCTGGGACGCGGTCTCGAGCCGCTCCGCGGGGTCCTCCGGACGCACAGGGCGCACGCGGACGACCCAGCCGTCCCCGTACGCCGAGTCGTTGAGCAGACGCGGGTGATCGAGCAAGGCCGAGTTCCGCTCCGCGACCACCGCGTCCACGGGGAGACGGACGGCCCCGGTGAATCGGACGCTCTCGATCGTGGCGACGCTCCGTCCCCGCGCCACCACGCCCTCCACGGGCCGGAACGTGACGCTCAGGATCGGGCCGGCGAAGGCGGTCAGGGTCGCCAGAAGCCCGACCGTCGCCGCGCCGGGGGCGGGCCCGTCGGCCCACCAGACGTCCTGGTCGAGGTCGTACCGGCGGTCCTCGGGGAGCGGGCAGCCGTCGATCTCCACGGCCCCTTGAGTCTCGACGGGCGGATTACGCCTCGCGGCGGCGGCAGGCTTTTCCTCCGGAGCGACTCGCGGGCCGGCGATGGCGGCACGCAGCGCGGGCGGAGCCGGCCCGGCGATCTTCCGGCCCGTCCGCTGCCGGTGCGGTCACCTGCCGACGCACCACATGCACGTTGCCCCGGTGCCGGGGACCGCGAGCTTCCGCCTCGACCCCAACGGTCCGTGCGGGCTGTGCGGCGAAGGGGTGTGCCGGCGCTACGCGCCCGGCGGCGACGCGGCGTCCGCGCTCAGCCGTATGCCTGCTTGATCAGGAAGTCCTTGAGCGCCGCGAGGTGCTCGTCCCAGAAGTGGAAGTGCCAGCTCCGGGCCTCCTCCCACGCCTCGCCCGACCCCCAGCCGGCGTGCTCCAACGTGACGTCGATGCCCTCGGGCGACTCCTGGAGTCGCACGTAGACGTGGGTCTTCGGGGTGGGATCGTTCATGAGCCCGGCGAAGGCGGCAGGAGCCTGCCAGTCGAACCCGACGTCGACGTCCGGGGTGATCGTACGGACCGTGCCACGGCTCGTGAACGGCGTCTCGCCGTCGAACTCGAGCTCGTAGGGGCCGCCTACCTGGGCAGTGACGACCGCGCGTTTCGCGAGCCAACCCGTGAGCTGCTCCGGCTCGACGAACGCCTTGAAGATCATCGAGATCGGAAGGGGGACCGTGACCTGGATGAGGATGGGGTCGAGATCCTCGTCGGCACGAGCGAGGGCTCGGGCGCCGGCGACTAAAGGGTTTGCGCGGACGGGGAGATCGCCCCCTCGACGTCCGAGTCGGCCTCACGGGCGCGCGTAGCCGGCCAGGGTGAAGTAGGACCCCACGCTCGAACGGTCCGGGTCGGATGACCGACGAACGGATGCGTCCGGAACTCGAGCCGGTCGTGGCGTTCGGCGCCCGGATGAGCTGGTGCGGGTTGCTGCGGGCGGGCGACGAGTTCTGCTCCTCGGAACGCTCCCAGCGCGTCGTCCTCACGTCCCGAACGGGGCCGCCGCTGCAACGGAACTACGGCGCTTGGTCGACGCGATACCGCCGGTTCACCGCGAACTTGAGCTCGCCCGAGATCGTGGTCCGTCCGTCCGACGGTGATCCGGGCGGCCACGGCGTCGAGGCGATCCTTCACTGGGTGCGGCGGGCCGATGCCGTGGGTTCCGGCCCCGGAACGGTCTGCGCGGGGGACGCATGGCCCGCTGACCTGTGGCGCCGCTTCACCGAGGCGAGCGATCGACTTCTCCCGGGCGGAGTGGCGGAGCAACTGGCCGAGTACGAGTTCTCGACCGTCGACGGCTCCGATCCGTTCGTCAGAGCGTGGCGGGAGCGGCTCCACGGGTCTCCTCGGACCGGACCCGCCGGGCGCTCATCTCGGGAGGCCGGTTGGCTCCCCGTCCCAGCCCGCCTCGAGGTCGGGAACGGCCCCTCGCGGTGCCTCGTTTCCTGGTCGCCGACGTCGGCGCGTTTCGCCACCGTGCGCGAGGCCCTCGCCTCCGAGGAGGGCCGCGCAGCCCGGCCGGACCTCGAGCGTCAGGCGGAGTACCACGTCGAATGCGCGCTCGGCGCCCTGCACGGGGTGCGCTTCGGAGCGGGCGATGCCCTCGGGGACCCGGAGTACGAACGAACTCCGATCGTCGCGCGGCTCCTGGGGAGCCTCCGACGACGGGAGGAGGACGCGATCGTCGATCCCGCCCGAGGTCGCTTGGACCGCCGTGGGTAAGGGACCGGGTAGGGGGATCATGTCCGAGGCGATCGTGGGGGTCACACGCCGGCGCACCGAACACACGCTGCGACGGGGTCGGCGGACGTACTTCCTGAGCTGCGGGATCGATATCCTGCTCAACGCGGGCGGCACGCCCGCCGTCGGGGTCACGCGATGCCCCC
>JASHSX010000050.1 GCA_030040865.1 Thermoplasmata archaeon
GTGTCGAGGTCGACGGTCGAACGGAGGCCGAAGACGATCGCTCCCAGGACAAGGTCGGCCGTCATCGCGCCCAGTCCCGTGATGAAGCCGGCCGTCGCGGAGCGGACCGACTGCGACGCGATGAGCGCGTTCATCGGTCCGGGAGGGATCGTCAGCGAGAAGCCGAGAGCGAGACCGAAGGCGAGCTCGTCGATCGCGACCATGGTACGGCTTACCGGAATCGACGCGACAGCCGCGGGCTCGATTCCGGGGCCCCGAAGGTCCTGCGAGCGAGGTCCGTCACATGCCGCCCGGTTCGGCGGAGGTGCTCGCCGTGAGCGCGACCACCGTGCCCTCGCGGACGGCGCCCGATACCGGGCAGAGGTCCTCGAAGATCTCGAGGCAGTGCTGGACCTTGGGAAGATCGGCGGGATCGACCGGCTCGGCGTGGATCGCGACCTCGAGCCGTACGACCCTGAGACGTCCGCGAGCGTTGCGCCCGAAGATCGGACGGACGGTGGTCGCCATCGGTCGGACGGCAACGTGCGAGCGCTGGAAGCACGCGAAGAGCGTCGACGACATGCAGTGGCCCACCGCGACTGAGAGGGACTGGGCTGGGTTCGGTCCGCTGCCCCCACCGATCGGCGGCGGCTCATCAAGGACGTGCGACGGAACAGTGGGACCTTCGAAGGACGCTTCGAACCGGTAGTTCTCGACCTGCGACAGTCGTACGATCGTCTCGTTCTCCGCCATGGCCTTCCGGCCGACGAGGTTGTCGGCGGTGATAACCTGCGGTGGGCCGGCCCCGAGGTCACGCAAGGGGCGGCAACCGCGACCCGAGCCCGTCGCGATATCCCTGCACCATCGCGGCCAGCAGCGCCAGGCGCCGACTCTCGGGCCGCACGGTGAGCCCCAGGAGCTGCGGCAGTACGAACTCCAACGCGTGGAACGAAGCTCGCGCGCCGAACGCCGATCGCTCCGCGTTCCAGCGGCGTTGGAATAGGAACCAGTCCGCGACCTCACGACGGGCTCGTTGGGGATCGGTCACCGTGTGCTCGGACCAGTAGCCCGGGACGCCGGGGGGATCCACGTCGTGTCGCGTGAGCACCCCGGAATCGGCCACGACGTCCCAGCCGGTCCGCTTGAGGCGCTGACAGAAGTCGGCGGAGCTGTTCACGGGGAGCCGCTCTTCGAACCCACCCACGTCGCGGTACGCTGCGCGACGTACGATCGAGAGGTTCGGAAGGGCGTCGGTCGGAAGGATCCGCCCCTCGATCGCGGGGTTGCGGGGCCGGTTCCTGCCCACGTACTCGAACGTCCAGCGGCTGGCCCCGAAGGGAGTGGCGTAGACCCACACCACCCCCGGACGGCGGTGGTAGAGTACGCCCGGCATGACCGCCCCCCGTTTCGGGTCCCGCCGCAGATCCCCGACCAGGGCTTCGAGGAGCGTCGGCGGGACAGAGTTGTCGTCGTCGATGAACGCGAGGAATTCCGCCGTTCCCTTTGCCGCACCGCGATTTTTGGCCGCCGTGATGAGCAGCCGACGTTCCGGCCGATCGATGGTCAGCGGAAGCGCGGGGTGGCGCGACGCCCAATCGACCGCGCTCGAGGAATCGTCGACCAGCGAGACCGACGCGGGGGCGACCGTCTGTGCCTCGAGGTCCCCCAGCAACCGGTCCACGTACTTCGGCCGGTCTCGGGTCGCGACCACGACATCGATCGTGGTCCCCGTCGCGGGCATCGCTCGAGGAAACCGCCGCGCGTCCGTATCGCTGTCGTACGGCTTCCCCCGCGCGTCACGTAGGACCGGGCGGGTCGATCCGGCGCGCAGTCGTCACCGGAATCCGTGGGCCCCGGGAGATCGCGAGGAGCCCGCCGATAAGGACCAGCAGAAAGCCGATCAGGAGACCGCCGAGGGCGAACGGGAGGCTGACGACCCCGAGCACGATCGCGAGCACCCCCCAGGCCACTCGCAGCGAGGGTACGATCAGCATGAGGATCCCATCCAGGATCAGGAGCGCCCCGACCACCGCCCCGATAAAGAAGTACCCCGCGAACAGCGGCGCGAAGAACAGGGCGAAGACCCCGATGATCGCGATGATCGCCCCGACCGCGAAGATGAACAGCCCCCCGAGGATCGTCAGCACGGCGGCCGGGACCGGTCGATACATGGAGTGCCGGCGGCGCACCGCCGTGCCGGCCTTAAGGCGAGCGGCCCGTCGCCCCCCTTATACCGCGCCCGCCTTCGAACCGGGCTTCCGTGTCGTCGGACCCTCCTCCCGCTTCGCTCCCCCGGGTGCGTCGGTGGCGTCTCCGCTTCTCGCCCGGAGCGGTGCTGCTGGTCGCGATGGCCGTCTACGCGGGCGCGGCGATCACGCTCTCGTGGCTGCGGGCGCTCAACTTCGGGACCGATGCCTGGGATCTCGGAATCTATCAGCAGGCCCTCTGGTCGACCGCGCACGGCCGTCCGTTCTGGGAGACGCTGGACGCGGAAACCGGAGGATTCGGAAGCCTTCTGCAGGTCCACACGGTCTTCGTCCTGTACCTCCTCGTCCCGCTCTATGCAGCGGCGCCCGGCGAGCTGACGCTGTTCGTCGTCCAGTCGCTCGTCGTCGCCGTCGCGGCCTTCCCGCTCTATCTGCTCGCGCGCGACCTGACGGCTTCGCCGCGATGGGCGCTCGTGGCCGGAGTCGTCTACCTCGCGTGGACCCCGACCCTCGCGGCGAACCTCTACGACTTCCACGCGGAGGCGTTCCTCCCGCTCGAGGTCTTCGCGGTCGTCCTCCTGTTCGAGCGGCAGCGGTTCGGATGGGGCCTGCTCGCCGCGACCGTCGCTTTCCTCACGTTCGAGTTCGCCGCCGTCCTCCTGTTCTTCGTCGGAGCGTTCTTCGCGCTCCCCGACCCGGGCTTCGTCACCCGCTGCGTCGACCGGCTCCGCCACCGATCCGGCGGTAGCGGCGCAGGTTCGGATTGGGCCGGTGCCCTGAGGCGCTACCTGGCCGACCGAAGAGTGTGGGCCGCGAGCGCGCTCATGCTGCTCTCGGTGCTGGCGTACGGGATCCTCCTGCTGGTCCGTCACGACCTGCTCTCTCCCCTACTCGGGATCTCGCCGTATCCGTCGACCACCGCTCCCTACCTCATCGGGGCCACTCCCACGGAGCTCCAGCTGTCCCTGGCGAACCTCGGGGTGAACTTCGCGACCAAGCTGAGCTACTGGCTGCTGGTGCTCGCCCTGCTCGGGCTGATCCCGCTGCTCGCGCCACGAGCGCTCCTGATCTCGCTGCCCTGGTTCGTGTTCACGATGCTCAGCGCTGGGACGGGGTACGTCACGCTCGGCTTCCAGTACGGCTTCATCGCCGGTAGCTCGCTCCTCGTGGCGTTCGCCTTCGGGCTCGCTCGCCTGAGCCGGTGGTATGCCGCGCACGAGAGTTCGGCGGCCTCCCACCCGGGGGCGCCGGAGGGTGCAGGTTCGCGGTCGGCCGTTCGGCGCGCCGGGCTCGTCGCCGGAATCGCCGTCCTCGTCGCCGTCAACGTCGCGCTCGGGCCGGCGAATCCCGCGCTCGATGGCCAGCCTCTCGGTTCCGCGTACCTCGTCTCGTACGATCCGCCCGGTGGCTACCACCAGGTGCAGCAGCTCGTGGGCCTGATCCCCGCGGGGGCGCCGGTGCTCGCCTCGGACGACGTCTTCCCGTTCGTCGCGAACAACGTGAACGCCTACGCGCTCGCCTGGGTCGAGGACAATTTCCTCCGCCTCCCGTTCAACGCGTCGCATCTTCCCGAGTACGTCCTGCTCTCCGCCGACCGGACGACCTCCGTCCCGGGTTGGCTCGCTGACGCGCTCTACCAACCGTCCGAGTTCGGGGCTCGCGGCGCGGTTTGGAGCACTCCGGTGGGACCGGTCCTTCTGTTCGAAGCCGGCTACTCCGGGTCGAGCGAGACGTTCGGCGCTTCGATCTCCCCCGACGGGAGCTACGCCGGCAGCGCCCTATCGCCCGCCGCCGCCGGTTACGCGACGACCGAGACGGTGGCCCCGTACGCCCCGATCGTGGAGAGCGACCCCGGGGCCACCGGCCCCCTCTTCGGTCCGATCACGTTCTCGCTACCCCCCGGCCAGTACACGTTCACCTTCTCGGTGCGGTCGTACGCCCAGTATTCCGACGACCCTCCGCCCTCGAACGTGACCGCGTTCTTCGTCGGTGCGACGAGCTGGGCGAGCGGTCTCGGGTTCTCGGGAAGTTACACGTTCGCCCAGCTCCAAGGGGACGGCTGGACGACCCTCGCGTTCACCGTCACCGCTTCGGCGCCCGTCCTCGATTTCACGATCACCGGGTTCACGGACACCCCGTCGGCGGTGGTCGAGGTCGCGGGTCTCGGGGTCTCCACCGGGTAGGCCGTCGGAGGTCGGACGATGGGACCGCAACACGCGCGGCCCGAGCGCGAGAAGCACTCGGCGGAACCGACGGACCGGGGCGTACTCGAGATCGGGGTCGGGCGACGCCGCCCGGTCCCCCTCCTGTTCGTCTCCCTGGGTCCGCGGACGTACGTGGTCCCGTCCCAGGACCGAGCGCGCTGGTTCCTTGCGGCGCTCGCGTCGGGAGCATGTCGGGTCCGGTGGCCGGGCGGGCGCCCGATCGATTGCCGGGCCTCGCTCGTCGGCGAGCCCGCCGAGGCCGAGCGTGCGCTCCAGGGATTGCGGGTGAAGTACGGCGAGCCGGCGTGGCGGCGGTACTTCGCGACCGCCTCGCACGTGATCGCGCTCGAGCCGCTCGCCCGAGGCGCTCCCGCGACCGAGGTCGACCTCGTGCGTGCCGAGTTCGACGCGACCGCTCCGCGGTACGACCGGGCCCTGAGCTCCGAGCCCTTCGAGCGGTACCTCAAGGACCGGGCGCTCGCAGAGATCGTCCGTTGGGTCGATGGGTTCGATCCCCTCCTCGAGATCGGCCCGGGGACGGGGTTCCACACCCTCCCCCTTCTTCGCGCGGGACACCGCGTCACGGGGGTGGACATCTCCCCACGGATGCTCGAGGTCGTTCACGACCACGCGCTCCGAGCCGGCGTGGCCGACCGTCTTACCGTCCGGGAGGGCCGACTCGGCGACCTCGATGCCGCGATGCCCGATTCCCCGGTCGCGGCGTTCTCGGCGGCGGTGTCGGCGTTCGGGGCGTTCAACCTGGAGCCGGTGGGCGCACCGGTGGTACGGTCGCTCGCCCGTCTCGTGCGCCCGTCCGGACGACTGGTCTTCACGAGCCTCAACCGTCCTGGCTGGGCTCCGATGGCCTGGGAGCTGCTGCTGCGGCGACCCAGGTCCGCCGGCCTACGCCTGCGGACGAGGGTCCCCGCGGGCGGTCTGCGGTACCCGCTCGCGCTGTACCTCCGTTCTCCGACGGAGTGGGACCGGCTCCTCGCTCCGTCGTTCCGACGGATCGGCCTCGCGCCGGTTTCGGTCCTCGCGCCCCCATTCGAGTCCCCCGCGGCGAACCGGTTCCTCGGGCCTCGCGGCCGGGAGCGTGCTCGACGCCTCGACGAACGGTTGTCGGTCGGACGCGGTCTCTGGCCGGCCGCCGAGTGGCTCGTCCTCGCCTACGAACGCCGGCAGGACGGGCGGTCCCCGCGCTCCGTCTAATTATATCCGCCGCGACGCCCTGGGGAGCCCGATGGCGCGCCGGTGGATCTCGGAGCGACGGACCGTGAAGGTCCTTCTCGAGCCGCGCGGGGCGATCGTGGCGTTCACGATGAAGACCTACTCGTACCTCTTCTTCGTGACCCACCGGTTCGTCGGGTTCAAGAAGATCCGCACGAAGGACCGGATCGTCGCCCGGGCGGGGTACAGCGCGCCGCAGGCGCTCGACCTCATCGCCGAGCTGTACCCGGCGGGACCGGGCTGACGCCCGACCCGTCGGCGGAGTACCGAGGAGTCCCCGGCGGGATGTACCGTAGGTCGACCACCGTCGCGGTCCGTTCTCCGACGTAGGCGCACGCGTCGCATCGGATCGTCCCTGGGTCGTCCGGGACGCGGAGCGGGTCCGCGCACCGCGGGCACGCCCAGACTTCGTCGTCCGCCACAAGCCGGTCGGCCGTTCGACCGGGTACCGAGAGGACCGCGAATCGGACGGGAAACCCCGGAGCCTCCGAGAGCGCCGTGCCGAGCCGGACGAACGCTCCCGCCGGGATCCGGTCGAGGAGCGGGAACTCCTCGAGGCCCGTCACCACTTCCCGATCGAGCGCGAGCCCCACGCCCGCGAACCGCTCGCGCGTTTCCCGCCGCGGAGCTACGAAGATCGGGAACGGGTCGACCGCCACCGGCGTCGAGGATACCGCCGAGAACGTGATGGAGCGCGAGCGACCCCGGTGGCCGTCGAGGAGCGCCCGCCGCACGTCCTGCACCAGGGTCCCCACGCTCGGGGCGGGGGCGTACGACACGACGACCCGTCCGCCGGGTCCCACGACGCGGGCCAGCTCCCGCAGGGCCCGAGCGGGGTCGGAGAGGTGGTGGTAGACCCGAACCAGGCTGGCGCCGTCGAACGCCCCGGCGCGAAACGGAAGATGGTACAGGTTCGCCGCGACTCGCTGCTGGGCCGGCGAGAGCGGCGCGGTCCTCGCGAGGGTCTCCCGGTCGACGTCGACCGCGATCACCGCGGCGCCGAGGCCGGTGAGCGCGGGCGTGAGCCGACCGAAACCGGCGCCCGCTTCGAGGATCCGACGGGGCGGGCGGCCCGAGAACGCCTCGCGGACGACCGCGCGTTCCACCTCGGTGACCCGGTCCCGCCCGGACCAGGCGGCCGCGAAGTCGAAGCGGGAGTAATCGACGACGCTCTCCGCTCCGCTCACGGTCCGGCTCACCGTGCCACGTTGAGCGAGTGCGACGGGTCTCGGCCGATCGGACCCGGTCCGGTCGGAGCACCGCCACGCAGCACCCGGGCGAGCGCGTCGAACTGGGCCGAGGCGAACGCCAGCTCGCCGGGACGCGTCCTCGTCCGGAACTCTCCGCCGCGGGTTCCCCGACGTCGGAACCGGGCGTTGCGCCGGAGTCCGACGGCCTGGAGGTAGGCCGCGAGCGGCACGTAGAGGGCCGCGCTCAGAAGCCGCACCGGCCACGGCGCGGCCGGCGCCGAGGGGCCGGGCGGGGCCGGAGCCCGTTTCGCGTAGAGGCGGGGGATCTCCTCACCGAGCCACGAAGCCCGGCCGAGTAGGCTCCGATAGTACTCGTCGCCGACCAGGACCCGGACCGAGAGCGCCTCGCGGGCGAAGAGGAACCCGCGCGGAGTGCCGAACACCCGCGCCGCCTCCGACTCGGTGAGGACGAAGTTGAGGCAGGGGGCCGGCCGACCGGCGGCCGACTGGGGGCGGTAGCGCCCGCGGATCGCGAGGTACGCGTGGGCGAGGAACGCCCAGAGGGCCCCGTCGCGCACGACGACGAACAGGTCCAGGTCGTCTCCGGCTTCGGGCTCCCCATAGGCCGTCGAGCCGGTGACCCCCGCGCATCGGATCCACGGCCGCACGGCGGCGAGGTCCCGTCCGACCAGTTGCTCGGCCGCAGCGAGGTACCGGAGCGCCCGGGCCTGCCGCTCTTGGAGCCGTTCGGGAGCGGAGCCGACGAGGTAGGCGCGATCGTCCTTCACGGCCACGAGGTCGGGTCGATCGGCGAGCCAGCCTCGGAGCTCCGTCGTGCCGGGCGGCGCTTCCTCCGGCAGCAGGTCGGCGAGGTGGTCAACGAGGATCCCGGTCCGGTACCTACCAGCGACCTCGAGCAGGGACCGCAGCCGACGGTCGACCGGCCGGTCCACGGCCGCGCGCGGGGGCGGACCCTCCGGGGACCGAGCGACCGACGGGCGCTGGACCCGCTCCCACAGGACGTGGTCCCGGCCGCGGACGGTGAGATCCCAGCGCGCTGCGATCGTCGCCGTCACCTCGGC
>JASHSX010000007.1 GCA_030040865.1 Thermoplasmata archaeon
AGCACCTCATTATGCTTCGCGTCCTGACGGCACAGTCGGCAGATGAATCCGCTCCTCTCGCTCCAGGCGATCCCCATTGGCTCCATGTGCAACGAACCCCCGGGGACCTACCGGCGGAGGAGTCCCCGTCCCTCCCGGTCCGCACTCCGGCGCTCCGCGCGCCGAGCGGCCGTCGCGCGCGCGCGATCGCGCAGCGACGGCAGTCGCTCGGCGTGGGTGCGCACCAGCTCCCCGAACCCGAGGTGAACGACGAGCGCGAGCGCGCTCGCCAGATCCCGGGCATAGCCGTCCTCGACGATCTCTTCGAGCTCGCTCCGCAGCGTCGCGGGGAGCTCGATCGCGGGGCCCGTGGATTCGGACGCCGCTCGCACGAGGGCGCGGACCGTATCGGACCGGTTCGCGAGCTCGTGGTCGTGCTGGTACCGGTCGAGGAGCGACGCTTCCTCGGACGTGAGCCGCACGCCGAGAAAGTGGGTCGCGGGAGCCGTGGCTCGAGCGGGCCGCACGCGTTTAACAGAATTTAACGACTATTTATTTATTGTGTAGATATCGTTTAACAACAGGGGGCCAGGCCTTCTCGCGCTGGGGAGATCCCGTGTAGTCGGCTCAAGCCTGCCCGGAGACTCCCAGTCGGGGATCACGGTGCGTGCGGTCGCCGGTCCGTGAATGGTGCCGGAGCGGACCCTAACGCGCCAACGCGAAATCTCTCGGAGCCGGTTCCCGAGGGAGGGTAGCGACTCGTCCCGGTGGCCGGCGTTCGATAGGCTTGCGGCCACGCGGAAGTCTATACCGTGAATTTCACCACAACCGACCGGCCGGAGAGATCGGTGATTGTGAGCATTACATCGAAGGAACCGGCGGACGCATATTCGTGAACGGGCGATTCGGACGTGGAGTAGGTTCCGTCGCCGAAGCTCCAATTGTATCGATAAGGCGGCAGGCCCCCGAAACCGTTGGAGTGGAATTGGTACTCCTGCGGGACCAGTTCTGTCGCACTGGCGGTCGCTCCGAGCTTGATGACGTAAGCGGAAAGTCGCTCGCCCGAGGCGACGTAGAGAGTACTTCGAGAGTACGACGCCGGCGCGAAGATGCTGGCGCTGTTCGGCGTAACCGTGGTCAAGATCATTCCGTTCGTCGAGTTCAGCAGGTACTCTGTGGGCCCGTCGGCTACGGCGACCATCCCGTTGAACCAGAGGGGGGCTCCGTACCCCGGGTACCAGTTGGGCAATCCCACCTGCCAGATGTAGTGACCGTTCTCGGGGTTGATCGCGCGAATCGAGGCGTTGTACGTAACCCCGCCGATGGTGGTCGTCGGGCTAACGGCGTAGAGGCGTCCTCCCCCGAACGCAACGCTGGTCACCGTGCTTTGGTACGAGCTGATTTGGTCCGACCAGATCAGATTCAGCGTGGTTTGCGACCACGCGTACAAGTATCCGTTCTTGTCCACCGCCGCCACCGAGGGAACCCCGTTAGCGCCCGTGAACAGTACCGGCGTCGATCCGAAGTCCCCGTCGCCGATGAATTCGGACTTCGGAATTTGCCACGCCGCTTTCACGGCCAGTGTCGAAGCATTGAGGGCGATGACCGAGTTGTCGTACGTGGAGACCAGGCTGCCGACCGCGTTCCCAGTAGTCACGTAGATCGTGTTGGACGAGACGTTGATCGAGGGCGTCGACCAGATACTCGACCCGATCGAATAGGGAACGCTCGAATTGAAGTAGTGCAGAATCCGATGGGTGGACGGAGAGATCTCTGCGACTCCCGCCGGCACGAGCGGCTGATCGCACTGGCTCGCGATGGTGTCGTAGATTTTGCCGTTGATCTGGAGCGGACTGGACCAGAGATAGTACCCTTCTGCCGCCGTCCCACCGAAGCTTACGTTCCAGAGGATCGCTCCGGTCGCGGTGTCGAGCGCGTAAAGGTCCGGCGTCCCCCCGTTCACCAGCAGATACGAACCCTCGTAGGAGGCCGTGGAAGTGGGACCGAACGAAGTGTTCCCACAACCCGCATCACCCGTAGCCACCCCAAGGAAAGTCTTCCAGAGGAGGGTCCCGTTCGTCGCGTCGACGGCGTACTCGTAGCCGTCCCACGATCCGAAGTACACCACCCCATTCGCCTCGATCGGCTGAGTCGCGATCCTACCGGTGTAGTTGACGTGCCACAGAAGAGTGAGGTTTTGGATGTCTGCCCGGCTGAACGTACCGGCACCCCCGCCTTGGTCGGTCCGGTTCGGCCCGTTCATGTAGCTGGCGAAATTCCCCCCGGGGCTGAGGGTCGTTGACACGGCGGAGGACGTACCCACCGGGATGCGGCCCGAGCTCGACCCGGAGGGAATCTCCAGCGGCTGAATCACGCCAACGAGCACGACCGAAGCGATTAGGGTCGCCGCGACCAGGGCTAGAAGTCCGGACCGGCGTACCACCGAGCGCGCTCAACCGACCGGAGCTTAAATCCTCCGGTTTCGCTCCGAAGCTCAACCGGTCGAGAAGTTCGTGGCGTCGGTCCGCCCGCCCTCCCGCGGAGCGCCGAGTTGCCCGGCCCGGACGGGCCACGGCGAGGTCTCGTTCCGGCCTCTTTACTGAGCCGGTCGCATGTCGGACCACCCGCACGATCTCTGCGCTCTATGGGAAAGGCCGTCGGCGCGGCCCCCGCCCGCTACACGATCCTTCCATCTCGGAGCACCGGGCTCCCGTCGATCGCTACCTCGGCTCCCGCGAGGGTGACCCAGTTCATGAAATTCGATCCGTTGGAACCGAAGAGATGCTGGTTCCTCCCGACGACGAGCGTGGTGCTGCCGAGCTCGACGCTCTCCAGGTTCGGCACGTCGTGGGCGGCCGGATTGAGTCCGAAGGTGAGTGATCCGGTACGGTCCCGGCCCGCGGTGCCCTTTCTGTACTGTGCGGCGAAATCCTTCCCCCCATGGTCGAAGGAGAACGACCGGAGTTTTCCGCCTTCGAACTCGAGCGTCCCTCCGTCGCTCCAGAACCACCAGATGTTCGTGCGGCGGTTGGCGTGGATGGTCCCCTCGGCCGTTCTCGCGTCGAGCGCGACGTCGACACGCCCGCCGGGGATCTGCGAGAGCATGTCGGACGGTCCGTACCGCTTGTCGCGCGGGTGCGGCGTTCCGTCCTGGAGTCGGGGTGGTTTCCCGGAGAGGCCGACCTCGAGATCGGTCCCGTTCGGATGCGTGATCCTCACCTTCTTCCCGCGCGCCAGTCTTCGGACCAGCCGTGCGCCCCGCTTCGCGGAATCGGCGGGATCGGTGAGGCACGCCCGGAGGATGCGTTCCTCCCACCGGGCTCGGTTCAAACCCCACTGCCGGGCACGTCCCTCGGTTGCGAACCCCAAGGAGACTCGGGCGCCGCGAAGTCCGTTCTTGCGCGCCGCGTCGTACCAGGGCGCGAACCAGGCGATCGCTTCGTCGAACGTTCTCTCGGGAAGCTTCTCGATGCGGTCGGTATCGCCCGGTCCCCAGAAGTGGACGTACAGATCCGCCGCCTTCAGCGCGGCCCACTCGGGCCCGCTCGCCGAGCCGAGGAGCTTGCTCTGCCTTCGATCGATCGCACGCCACCACGCGTCCTCGTCTTCCTCGATGTGGAGCGTCCGACCTCCGGCCCGGCGGATCTCATCGACCATCGCGACGGCGAACGGCAGCGTGTGATCCCACGACTCGATGACGGCGTTCTCTCCGGGTCGGACCTTGAGGCACCGGGTCACGATGTTCCGTGCGGCGTCCCGGTGCAGCTGCGAAGGGGTCGTCGACATGATCGGCTCACCGTCCCCGGCGAAGATAGCCTCTCTCTGTCGTCCGTTGCTCGTCGGCCTCCCCGGCTCCGGAATAGGTCCGGACGAGGTCGCGTCGCACTTCCTCCCTGGAGTAGCGACGGGGCCATCGCCATAACCCCAATTGAATCCGACTTGCTTGCGGAAGGTGGAGCGTCAGGCTCCGGGTCCCGGCGAACGTCCGCACGTTCTCCTGAGTGAGCAAGCCAAAGGCAGTCAGCGAGGCCGCCGGCCGGGCCTAGGACGGAACGATCGTCGCCGCATTCGGCAGTCGGCGGTGTCGAACCCCGGGAGGTGATGGGGAAGCCCCTCACCTTTTGCGGTGGTCGGTGTTCCGCAGGTCCGCATGACCGACCCGGAGCTCGACCGGACCTGCATCAACACCCTGCGATTCCTCGCCGT
>JASHSX010000051.1 GCA_030040865.1 Thermoplasmata archaeon
GAGCGGCTCGAGATCCCGCAGCCGGCGTGGCGGGCGTTCACGACCGTCGAGGAGGCCTCCGAGTTCGCGGACGACGTGGGGTATCCGGTGCTCGTGCGCCCGTCCTACGTCCTCTCGGGCCAGGCGATGCGGGTGATCGCGGGGCGCGCGGACCTGGCCCGGTTCCTCTCCGAGGCCGCCCGGGTCTCACCCGAGCACCCGGTGGTGATCACGAAGTTCATCGAGGGGGCCGACGAGGTCGAGCTCGACGGGATCTCGGACGGGGAGCGGGTCCTGGTCGCCGGGATCTTAGAGCACGTCGAGCAGGCCGGCGTCCACTCGGGCGACGCGATCTTCTGCCTGCCGCCGCGCCACACCCCGGCCGAGGTGCAGGCGCAGCTCCTGGACGCCGCCCGCCGGCTCGCGCGGACCCTCGAGATCCGCGGGCCGTTCAACGTCCAGTTCCTGGTGAAGGACCTCGCCTACCAGATCATCGAGCTCAACCTGCGCGCGAGCCGGTCGCTGCCGTTCCTCGCGAAGGCGACGGGCGTCCCGCTCCTGCGCGAGGCGGCGCGCGCGATGCTCGGCCGTCCGATCTCGCGCGACGGGGTCGCGCCGCTCCCGCGGGGCCGCTGGGGCGTGAAGGTGCCGCAGTTCTCGTTCCTCCAGCTCACCGGCTCGGACCCGCTCCTGGGCGTGGAGATGCAGTCGACCGGCGAGGTCGCCTGCTTCGGCCCGACGTTCTCGGACGCGCTCGTGAAGGCGCTGGTCGCGACCGGGGTCCGGCTCGTGCCCCGGCGGGGGACCGCGTTCCTCTCGGTCGGAGGTCCCGCGCTCAAGGAGGCGCTCCTGCCGATCGCGCGGAGCCTGCGCGCCCACGGCCTCAAGATCGCGGCGACCGAGGACACCGGTGCCTTCCTCACGGCGCGCGGGGTGCGGGGCGTCCGGATCCTCCACAAGGTCTCCGAACCCGACCGGCACCCGAACGTCCTCGAAGGGCTCGACCGGGGGGAGATCGACCTGCTGCTCAACGTCCCGCTCTCGCTCACCCAGGAGAAGTTCGAGCGGATGCTCGAGGACGAGTACGTGCTGAGGCGGCGCGCGATCGAGCTCGGGATCCCCCTGTTCACGAGCCTGGAAGGGTTCGCGGCGTACGTGGAGGGCGTCGTCTGGCTCGCCGACCATCCCGTGAGCGTCGACGCGCTCTACGGGTCCCCCGAGCCCGGACCGCCCGACCGGCCCGAGGCGCGGCCGCGCGCGCTGCCGATCCACCCGCGGCGGCCGCGCAAGCGACGCGCGGCGCGGGAGCGGTAGCGAGAGCGATCGCGACCGCTCGGCTCAGAACAGCGGGAACTTGGTGAGCGTGTACTCGGGCACGATCGTCGAGGTGTCGAGCACCTCGGGGATCCCGCGGATCCGCTCGGTCACGAAATCGAGGACGGTCCGCTTGTTCGACCCCGAGGTCGGGAACTCGAGGACGACCAGGATGTCCCAGTCGCCGGTCAGGAAGTGGAGCTCCTTGACCGTCGGGAGCGACTCCAGGATCTGGCGGATCCGGTCCAGGTCGCCGCCGCGGACCTTCATGTACGTGAACGCGCGGACCGCTTTGAGCTCGGACGGCATGAGCTCGGCGAGCTTGGCGCCGGAGAACTCGGAGACCCCCTCGAGCCGCTCGCCGCCGGGCGAGATCAGCACCGGGAACCGCTGGACCCCCTTCAAGTGCTCCGCGATGAGCCGCTCGACGCGTCCCACCTTCTCGATGTCGATGACGCGCACCCGGTAGCCGCGGGCGGCCGCGATCTCCTCGACCTTCGCGACGCAGTGCGCCTGGTCGTCGGAGAGGAAATGGACCGGCGAGTCGGTGACGCCGCCCGAGTCCTCGGGGTTCGTCGCGACCGAGGAGACCCCTCCGCGCAGGCTCGGAGCGGTGCCCGTCAGGGTGGGGCCGCTCGGTCCGGACGGCGTCCGGTAGAACGTCGTGACGGCTTGCTTCGACTGCACGTAGAGCGTGAGCTGGCGCGGGTCGTCGGCCATGGCGTCCGCCGAGACGGGCGGCGCTATTTAAACGAAATTGACGGAATCGAGGGCCCCCGCCCGTGCGGGCGGGGGAAGGGGTTGGGGGCGCGACGCGCCGGGGGGCGCGTCAGTAGCGCTTGTAGTTGTCCGAGCGCTCGCGGCCCTGGCCACCGCCGCTGCCGCCGCCACCGGAGTAGCGACCGCCGCCGCCGTAGCCACCGCCGCCGCGGTCCCGGTAGCCACCGCCACCGAACGACCGGCGCTCGTTCTCGAACTCCTGCTGGCTCATGTCGAGGGACTGGTTGACCTCGGCGATCGTCTCCGTCGACTTCGTGAGGTTACCGTACCGGCCCACGTTGAGCCGCATGTGGCCGCGCACGAGGGAGACGTAGCCGTTGTCGACGAGGATGACCTCGTCCTTCTGGATCGTCCCGATCTGCTCGTTCCACAGGGAGAGCGTGATCGTGGCGGTGTCGTCGCCGACGACCGCCTCGCACACCTTCCTCGGGTCCCCGAACTTGCCCATCACTTCCTTGGGCTCTCCGATCGAGAGCACCTTGGAGAGCACGTTCACTTGCTTCGAGTTCGGCGTCAGGTCTCGCACTTTCGTCAGGGGTTTGTCCACCATCGTTGTCGCCTTCTTTCGCTCCGCGTTCCGCGTTCGTTTTCGGGGGAATCCTTGGCCGATTCTCGTCGTGCGGACACTCGTCGCAAAAGTAGGACGGGCGGGTCGCTCGATTCGGGTTGGGCGCGCGGATTCCTTGCCCCGAACGGGGCGAGGGAGAATATAACTCCGGCCCGTGCCGCGCCGTAGCGCGGACGGAGCCCGGCCGTCACGCGCCCGGGGTCCCTTCGGACCGGTGGGGGACGGGCCCGGGCGGGGTCGACGCGGGGCGGGCGTTCGTCTCCGGCGGCAGCCTTTTCCCCCCCTCCGCGGTCGAGGGGTCCCGGGTCCCCTCCGTGCATCCGAGCTTCGACATCGGAGTCCACTACTTCCTCCGCCAGGACTACGAGAACGCGACGCGGGCGTTCGAGGCGGTCCTTCGGGACCAGCCGACCGAGGGGCGTGCCTGGTCGTACTACGGGATCTGCCTCGCCCACCAGGGGCGGGGCGCGGAGGCGGAAGCCGCGCTCGCCCGCGCGATCGGCTTCCTGCCGGGGAACGGCGAAGCGTGGTTCCACCTCGGCGTGGCCCGGTCGCTGCGCGAGGAGTGGCGCGAGGCCGCGAGCGCCTACCGCCACGCGGTGGGGCTCGAGCCCGGCGACATGGTCGCGTGGCACCGACTCGGGGTCGCGCTCGCGGAGTCCGGCGACGAGTCCGGCGCGGCCGTGGCGTTCGAACGCGCGCTCGTGCTCTCGCGCGAGGTGCCGCCGACGCCGCTCGGCCCCGACCGCGCTCCCGCGGCGGCCGACGACCACGTCGACGAGGCCGGCGCCCGGGAGGGCGGCCGGGAAGCGAAGAGCTGGCTCGAGCTCGCGCTGTCGCTCCTGAGCCTCGGCGAGGAGGAGGAGGCGGTCGCCGCCTACGAGCGGGCGTACACGCTCGACCCCGAGCGGGCGTCGCACTCGCTGTTCAAGCCGATGCTGAGGCTCCTCACCGTGGTCGAGGGCGGCCCCGACCCCGAGCTCGACACCCACGAGGATGCGGTCCCGCCCGGTCCGAGCCCGCCGCGCCCGCCCGACCGTCGTCTCGAGGTCGGCTAGGTTCGTCTACAGCGGGCGTGGGGCCGCGGTCACGATCGTCGATTCGGCCCACGCCTTCGCCTTCTCGCGGGCCTCTTCGTGCTCCCGGTAGAACCGGTGCACCCGTTCGAGCAGCTGCCCCTTGCAGTCGCCGCACAGGAGCTCGCCGGAACGGCACTGCCGGGTGATCTCGTCGAACTTTTGATCGGTCTCCGCGAACCGGGTCCGCCAGAGCGCCCAGATCGAGCAGATCTCGGGGGTCGCGCCGAGCCGCCGCTGCTCCTCGACGGTCGCCCGGCCGCCGGTGAAGGCGTCCCGGATCTTCCGCTCGACCGTCTTGGGCGGGTCGTTCAGGAACAGCGCGTTGTCGGCGGTCGCCCCGGTCGTCGACATCGCGGCGTCGCCCTGGAGCCCGGGGACCATGCGGCTGTGGAGGAGCGCGGGCTTCGGGTACCCCAGGCCCTCGGCGATGTCCCGGGTGACCCGGAAGTGCGGGTCCTGGTCGATCCCGCACGGGATGAGGCAGGGGATGCTCGTCCCCTCGGCCCACGACGGCCAGAACGCCGGCACCGTCTGGAGGGCGGTGAAGAAGACCCAGCCGATGTTGCTGCTCGGCTCCAAGCCGAAGACGGCCTTCACCGTCGAGTACGGGATCTTCCGGGCCACGCGGATCGCGAGAGGGTAGAGCGCGGCGATCGAACGGGAGTCGAAGAAGACGTGCGTCCGCTTGGGGTCGAAGCCGAGCGCCAGGATGTCGTAGAGGTTCTCGAGCCCCCACTTCGCCGTCTCCTCGCGGGTGAGCCCCGCGCGCGACCAGTACTTCTCGTCGTCCGTGATCTGGATGTACATCCGCACGCCGAGCCGGCGCTGGAGCCAGACGCAGAGGTCGAAGTGGACGAGGTGCGAGGTGTGCATCGGCCCGGACGGGCCGCGTCCCGAGTAGAGGAAGAACGGCTTCCCGTTCGCGAAGCCGTCCAGGAGCGGGCCCAGGTCGCGGTGCGAGTAGTAGATCCCCCGCGTCAAAAGCGGCGGGAGGTCGGCGCCGGCGATGTGGTGGAGCTTCGCGA
Organism: Thermoplasmata archaeon; assembly: GCA_030040865.1. Taxonomy (GTDB): domain Archaea; phylum Thermoplasmatota; class Thermoplasmata; order Lutacidiplasmatales; family UBA184; genus Lutacidiplasma. The sequence continues at coordinate 4,746 of JASHSX010000051.1, forward strand.
GGAGCTCGGGGCCGAGCGTCTGGGTGCCGAACATCTCCCGGAGCCGGTCGTAGTCGACCCGCCCCCGGACCTCGTACGGTGTGACGACGAACTCCTCGTCGGGCATCGCTTCCGGCCCGCCGCTACCCTTCGGGGAAGGTGATCTTCGCGAGGATCGACTCGCGTTCGCTCAGCGGGACGCCGGCGCTCGAGAGCGCCTCGGCCACGCACGAGCGGGAGTGTTCGAAGTGGATCGTGTGGCCGCACGACGGGCAACTGGCCCATCCCTGGATCAGGCTGCGGAGCCCCTCGCGCGAGGTCGACGAGTCCCGACGGGCGAACCGGTCGACGAGGATCGCGCCCCCGGCCTGGCTCTCCAGGTTGGTGAGGGGGACCCGGACGGGCGTGTTGCAGATCGGGCACCGGGCGGGATTGCGGCAGGTGCACGCCATGGACGGACGTAGGTACCGTCGGACCCCCTCTAAAGAACGATGGGGCCGAGCGGAGGGGCGGTGCGGGTGCACCGCGGAAGCCTCATGCGGGGCGCGCGTTCCGGGGGACGATGCCCGAGACCCCCCAGGAAGAGGCCGCGCGGGAACTTCGGGACGAGATGGTCGAGCTGCTCAAGTTCCTGAACCGGGCCGAGGAGGAACAGCGCGACGTGAACGGCTACGAGCTCCAGGAACTGCACTACTTCCTCTCCAAGGGACCGTACCCCAACATCTCCCCGACGGAGGTGGAGCGGGCCGTGAGCGTGCTCGTCGGGAACGGGCTCGCCGCCGTGCTCACCGACGACGAGTTCGCGTGGGAGCGCCGCCGGGTCGTCGGGACCCGCTACATCGTCACCACGAAGGGGAAGCAGTTCCTGGTGAAGCGCCTCGAGAAGATCGAGCGGATCGACTGATCGACCCGACGCCGGGCGGGAGACCGATCCTCGGTCGCCGTCCGACGCCCGACCGGCCCGCGGTGCCGCTCGACCGCGTCGCACCGGACCCGGCGGTACGGCGCGCGGATGCCCGACCGGAACGACTAAGAGAGGGCGCCGGCTGAGCGCGGCGAGGGAACATGGCCGCGCCCGCACCGAACTCACCCAAGCTTCCGTACTGGTACCGCGTCCTCGCCGTCATCGTGGGGATCTTCTCGATCTCGATCGCCTTCATCGTGCTCGCCCTGCCGGGGCTGGGACTGTTGCTCGTGGTGTTCCTGCTCGCGCTCGGCCTCCTCGTCATGGGCATGGATCGCCTGGCGGCAGGGATCACGGGACATCCCATGTCGTCCTGGTTCTCGCTGGTTCCCGCCCGCCCTCCCCCGACGCAGGGATCGGGCGGAACCCCGCCCGAGCACTAGTACGCGACGACCGACTCCCCGGCGACCCGGGGGTTTCGGTTCCGCCACCGGGCGCGTTCGTCTCGGCCGGCACGGCAACGGCCTCGCGTCCGTCCGACCGGCGGGCCGCTCGCCGCAGGGGCGCCCGCGGGGGAATTAAGTAGAGGGACCCCGCGTAGGAGGGGGGGCCCATGCCGACCGGCGAGGCCCCTCCGGATCCCGTCCGAACGACGCTCGTCGCGATCCTCCAGCAGCTCAACCGCGCCGAGTCGGTCTACGAGGGACGGGAGCGGGACCAGAGCCTGACGCTCCCCGACCTCGAGCGCGTGCTGCGGAAGCACCCGCCCGTCGAGGACGGTCAGGTCAAGGTCGCCCTAGCGCTCGGCCTTCTGGTGCGCAACGGCTTCGTCGAGGCCGACGCGGCGCCCGGCGCCTGGGGGGCGAAGAAGCCCCCGGCGCAGAAGGCTCGGTACCGCATCACCGCGAACGGGAAGCAGTTCCTGGTCGACGCGCAACAGAAGTCCGACCGGATCGCCTAGTCCGGCCGCTACCGAGGATCGGCGTCGTCCGGCGGGCGCCAATCATTAAGTACCGTACCGATGTCGGCGCAACCCCATGTCGCGCATCCACTCCGGGCATAAGGGCCGGGCGGGCTCGCACCGTCCCTATCCCCTCACGAAACCGGAGTGGGTGACGGCCACGACCGAGGAGGTCGTGAGCCAGGCCGTGCAGCTCTCGAAGACCGGCGTGCTCGCGGCCCGCATCGGCCAGACGCTGAGGGACACCTACGGCGTCCCGTCGGCCCGCGCGGTCACGGGGAAGCGGCTCGGCGTGCTGCTCGCCGAGAACGGGCAGAAGCCCGAGATCCCCGACGACCTCCAGGCGCTCCTGAAGCGCGTCGTCCACCTGCAGCACCACCTGGAGACCCACCCCAAGGACCTCTCGAACCGGCGCGGGCTCGTGCTCATGGAGTCGCGCATCCGGCGCCTCGCCCGCTACTACCGGCAGCACCACCGGATCCCCGAGTCCTGGCGCTATTCGGCCGCCGGGGCCGCGCTCCAGGTCGAGTGATGCCCTCGGGTCCCGACGGGTTCGTCGCGGATCCGCGCTACCGGGACGAGTTCGAGCGCGCGCGGGCGCTCCTCCTCGGGCATCC
>JASHSX010000052.1 GCA_030040865.1 Thermoplasmata archaeon
GAGGAGTCTAGCCATGCGGAAGGTCCTGATGATCATGTTCATGACGATGGACGGGCGCGCGCAGTTCCCGGTCTACCCCGACGGGGGAGATCCTTCGGCGGAGGACGATCCCATGTGGAGACCGCGCATGCACTCCATCGACACGCTCCTCCTGGGACGCAACGCCTACCACGCTTGGGCCGCCCACTGGCCTCGGCAGAAGGAGAACCCGAACGCTGGCGCCTGGGCGAAGGAGTTCTCCCGCTTCGCCGACCAGTGCGAGAAAGTGGTCTTCTCGAAGTCGCTCGAGAACCCGGATTGGCCGAAGACCCGGGTCGTTCGCGGATCTCCGACGGAGGAGATCGCGAAGCTCCGGAAGGAGGAAGGGAAGAACCTCGCCCTCGGCGGGGGTCCGCGTCTCGCGCAGTCGTTCCTGGCGGCGGACCTGGTCGACGAGATCCTGACCGAGGTCTTCCCCTCGCTCGTCGGCACGGGAAAGCCGATGTTCAAGACCGTGGACGACCCGAACTTCAAGGAGGACCGGATCCCCGTCGGGGCGCCGGGACGGCTCGACTTCCGTCTCCGCGAGGCGTGGCCGATGACCGATAGCACTCTCTTCTTGAGATACGAGCGGCAGCCCCGGTAAGGCCCCCCGGGCGAGGGGGCCCACGGCTCCCGCCCCGCGCTCCCCGAACGATCAGTGTCGGAGGGGGGATTTGAACCCCCGACCCCAGGATCTCTCCCGGGGCGCTCGTTCGCGCCCCGCTATGAGTCCCGTGCTCTACCGGGCTGAGCCACTCCGACAGGGAGGGGACGGACCATCGGCCGCCCTCGGGGCTTACGCCGACGGCGCCCCGTCGGCGGCCACGGGAGTCGCCAGCTCGGGTGCGCTCGGGCCCTCGACGGCCGCCGGGGCGGGCTCGGCCGGCGCGATCTCGTCCGAGATCACGCCCCGGACCTCCGAGCGACGGATCTCGATCTTCTTGAGCGGGTAGAGGGTCTTCAGGCCGTGGGCGAGGATCTTCGACAGCTCGCCCTGGAGCATCTCGCGGACGAACTCCCCCGAGGTCCGAAGCTTCGCCTCGTCGACCAGGAGCGTCACGATCTTGTGGCGGAGCTCGGCGCGCAGGCGGGTCTGCAGCCGTTGCTCTCCGACGGCGACCGGCTTCACGACGATCTCGATCCCGTCCTTCGTCGTCACGACGAACGACGTGTCGATCTTGGACCGCTTGCGCCGAGCGAGCCTACGGACGTAGTCCGATGTGAGGTCGTGCCCGACGAACCGGGCCTCGGCTACGCCGTCGCCGCCGATCCGCTCGATGCGGAACCGGAGCTTGATGTGGGCCTTGGCCGCATCCGCCCCTCCGGAGAGCTCGGGAAGCGTGACCTCGAGGGTCCGCCCGACGATCTGCTCCGGCTCGCTCGCGACCGTCTCGCCGAGTTCCACGTGCTGGAAGAGCCCGGGCGCGCGCACCTTGAACCAGTGCTTCGATCGCCACTTGTCCTTGACCGTCCGGGCCAAGGCGGGCTTCTTCGCGCCGGTCTCCTTCTCCGCCATCGTTCGCGGGGGCGCGGAGCGGGGTACCCTACTTAACCGTCGCGTCGGAGACTACCGGCGGGCCGACCGTACGTTCCGCGCCACGGCGGCGCGGAACATCGACCTGAACGCCGCGGCATCGATCGCGTCCCCTTCTCGGATCACGAGGGCGCGGACGGCGTTCCCCTCGAGGCCCGAGTTGAAGAAGCCGTCCGGGTCCGGGAGCGCGGCCCCGTCGGCGAAGGTCAGCCGGACGTGGTTCTTGTAGGTCTCTCCCGTGCAGACGATCCCATCGTGCGACCAGACCGGCACGCCGGCCGGATTCGAGGGTTTCTTCCACTTCCGCTCCTCGACGGCCTCGGGATCCGCCTCCCGGACGAGGGCGCGCACCCGGTCGAGCACCGCGCCCTGCCACGTCGGCCCTCCCGACGCCGCGCCCACGCGCCGCGTCGGAAGGCTCCGCGAACGTTTCGGGGCGCTCCTCGGCATCGTGGGCCTCTCGACGCCTCGGCGTACGCTCGGGGGCTATTTGCCCTTCGACCAGCCCGCCAGCTGGCTGATCGTGAACAGATTGCCGTCGGGGTCCCGGAACGTCGCCGCGACCCCCCACGGATGCTCGGACGGAGGATGCGGGAACTCGACGCCCTTCGCGCTCAGCTCGGCGTAGGTCCCCTTGCAGTCGGCGACCCGGATCTGGATCGGAGGGGATGTCCCGGGTACCCACCGCTTTGCCCACTCCGCCTGTTCCGGATCGACGGCGGAACCGATCTCGAAGAGCGCGAGCTCGAGCTCCTGTCCCCGGGGACCGACGGTCACCCAGCGATACCCGTTGGGGCCCGTGACGTCGGTCTTCTTCTCGAACCCCACGCGTTCGGTGTAGAATTCGAGCGCCTTCGCCTTGTCGGCCACGACCAAGGTCACGTTGACGATCTTCCCGTCCATGGTACCGTCCTCCCGCGACGCGCTAGACGGGAACGCTCCCGTATCATATAACTATGCGATTATGGCGTTCCCTCCGGAACTCGGGCCTCACGGACGATGGTCGAGGGCGCCGGACTCGGAGAGAATCGAACGATTATTAGCCCTAGAGTTATAGGTTCTGGGGGACCCCCCATGGATGCGTTCGGCGCCCTCGCGGACCCGACTCGTCGAGAACTGTTGGACCTGTTGTCCCGCGGAGAACGGACCGCTGGGGAACTCGGGAGCGTGTTTCCCTCGGTGAGCCAGCCGGGCCTCTCGCGGCACCTTCGCGTGCTCCGCGAAGCGGGTCTGGTCCGGGCCCGCCGCCAGAGCCGCCACCGGATCTACTCCCTACGCTCGGAGGGCCTGGCCCCCGTCGACTTCTGGATCTCGAAGTACCGAGGGTTCTGGGAGACCGAGCTCGACGCGCTCGAGTCGTTCCTGGACGCCCAGGGCCGGGCCGGCGCGCGGCGCCCGACCCGGAGGGGGACCCGTGACCGCTGAGTCCGCGCCGATCCCGGCGGCGCGCGGAGCGGAACCGGCCGGGACGACGGCCCTTGTCTTCGAACGGTTCTTCGCCCACCCGCCGGAGGTCGTCTGGAAGGCGCTCACGGATCCGGAACAGATCCGACAGTGGTTCCTTACCGAGGCGCGGATCGAGGGTCGCTCCGGGGGAGCGGTCGACTTCACGACCGGACCCACCCGGGTGCACGCGACGGGGCGGATCCTCGCCTGGCACCCCCCGCGCCTGTACGAGTACGAGTGGAACCTCGATCCGACCAGCGGCTTCCCGCGGGAGGAACGGTCGGTCGTGCGGTGGGAGCTCACCCCGGTCCCCGGCGGGACGCGCGTCGTGCTCGTCCACCGGGGGCTGACCCCGCCGACGGCGGAGAACTTCCGCCACGGCATCCCGGGCTTCCTCGACCGGCTGAGCGCGCTCCTGGACGGACGGCCGCTCCCGGACTGGCTCGAGTCGGTGCGCGCGGAGCGGGAGCGCCGGCCGCGGCAAACTACATAACCGAAACCCAGCTCCGCGCGCCGTGGCCCTACCGACCGCCGCTCCGGCCCTCGGCACGCGCGCCACGGCCGCGCAACTCGTCCAGAGCCGGGTGACGGTGGAGTCGCCGGCCGATCGGTTCCGCTCCGAGATCCTCCGGATGCTGGAGGCCCTTCGGTCGAAGGGCCTCGACCAGCGCGCGTCGTACCGGGCGCTGTTCCCGCGCACGATCCTCCCGGAGGAAACGTACGAGGACCTGATCACGGCGCTCGTCTCCGGCGCCCACGTCCTGTTCTTCGGGCCTTCGGGCGCCGGTAAGACCAGTCTCGCGCGCGACCTCTGGGGGAT
>JASHSX010000053.1 GCA_030040865.1 Thermoplasmata archaeon
GGGATCTCGAAGCGGTCCTCCTGGCCGCCCGGGTACTTCCGCTCCTCGCCGCGGTACGTCCTAAAGAAGGACGAACGTCCGAGCCCGCGGTCGATCGAGCCCTTCGAGAAGACGAGGGCGTCCTGCATGTTGTACCCCTCGTAGGAGAGCACCGCCACGACGAAGTTCTGGCCGGCGGGGCGCTCGGTGAAGTGGACGTAGCGCATCGTCTGCGTCTGCAGCAGGGGGCCCTGCGGGTAGTGGAGCAGGTGGCCCCGCGTGTCGGGGCGGCGACGGTAGTTGACCGACTCGACGCCGAGCGCCTGCTTCGCCATCCCCGAGCCCATCGTGTTGCGCGGGGCGGCGTTGTGCTCGGGATACGGGATGAGCCCCGTGCAGACCCCGAGGATCAGGTTCGGGTCGATCTCGAGGTGGGAGTGGCGGTCGGTGATCAGGTTCGACGTCGGGAACTCGTTGTGGCAGAACCCGCACTCGATCGTCGCCTGGTCCCGCTTGTCGCCCATCGAGATCCAGCGCAGGTCGCCGCGCGACAGCGCCTTCGCGCACTTCGGGCAACGGTCGGGCGGGACGAACGGGTCGACGGCGATGAGCGAGTCCTCCTCCTCCTCGGCGTCGACCCACTCGATCTTCCCCTGCCGGACCAAGTCGCTGAAGGAGAGCGTGCCGCGGGCGAGCTCATCCAGGTCGGAGCGGGAGACCCGGGGGACCCCGTTCTTGACGACCACGAGGGGCCGCCGGAGGCGGCCCGGGTCGCAATGGACGATCACCTCGTTCATCTCGTCGTCGTAGCGGACGTTGATCTCGTAGGTGTGGTCCGCGAGCGTCGGGGAGAGCGTGCCGGTCCGGCGCCGCTCCCGGATCTCCTTCACGAGGTCGAGCGGCTGGGAGTGGAGACCGATCAGGTTCCCGTTGACGTAGACCCGGGCCGCGCGCTTCCCCTTCGGGGCCGACGACTCCTGGAACACCTCGGGCCCGATCTCGCGCGTGTTGAGGTCGCGGAGGATCAGGGTCACCTCTTCCTCGTCGGCGCCCTCGGAGACGTCGACGCAGAGGGCGTAGTTCTTCACGAGGCCGCAGTTCTGGCCCTCGGGCGTCTCGTTCGGACAGAGTCGCCCCCACTGCGTGGGGTGGAGGTCGCGGGCCTCGAAGTGCGGCTGGCTGCGGGTGAGGGGACTCGTGACCCGCCGAAGGTGGCTGATCGTGGACATGTGGCTCGTCCGGTCGAGCACCTGGCTCACGCCGGCGCGGCCGCCGACCCAGTTGCCCGTCGCGAGGGCGTGCACGAGCCGCTGCGTGAGCAGGTCCGGCCGGATCGCGCTCGCGATCCGAAGGTCCTTCTTCCGGGCGAACGACCGCTCGAGCTGGTACTTGAGGTCCTTCAAGAGCAGCGAGAACGCGACGCGGAAGAGGTCCTCCATGAGGTCCCCCGCGAGCTTGAGCCGCTTGTTCGCGTAGTGGTCCTTGTCGTCCTCTCCGCGCACTTTGAGGTGGAGCTCGAGTACCGTCCGCGCCATGCGCGCGAGATAGAGGGCCTTCTTGAGACGGTCCGGCTTCGTGTCGCCCAGGTGGGGGAGCAGCGACCGGTCGAGGATGCCGTCCACCTTCCTCTGACGGTACTCCTTCGCCTGACCCGTCGCGAACTTCTTCTCGAGGAAGACGAGGGCGTCCTCCGTGGAGAGGATCCCCTCGGGCGGGTACAGCTTCTTCGAGACGCACTCCTCCAGGTTGACGTTCAGGAGGTGCTTCATCGTCTGGACGAACGGCTCGTCCAGCGGGAGGAGCTCGCCCAGGACCGCCTGGAAGATCTCCTCGTCGTTCTTCATCCCGAGGGCCTTCATCAGGATCACGAGCGGGATCTGGCCGCTCGCCGTCGGGACCGACACCTGGAGGACCCCGTCCTTCTTCTTCTCGACGACGGTGAGCGACCGGTAGCCGCCGCGCTGGCTGAACACCTTGGCGCTCTCGATCGGCGTGCCGTAACGCTCGTTGAACTCGGCGAAGATCCGGTTCGGCGCGAGGTCCTCGAGACTGATGATGACCCGCTCCGTGCCCCCGATGATCGCGTAGCCGCCCGGGTCGAGCGGGTCCTCGCCGTACTCGACGAGCTTCGCGCGGTACTCGTCGTCGGAGAGCCAGATCTGGTCGTCCTCCGAGATCTTGTAGCGGTTCAGGTTGCACGGCCGGCTCTTGACCATGATCGGAAGATCGCCGATGTGGACGTCCTCGGGCGCCCGCTCGACGCCGTTCTCGACGACGGTGACCTTGAGGTAGATCGGCGCCTGGTACGTGAGGTTCCTCAGGCGCGCCTCCATCGGGGTGAGCGTCGGCTTCGAGCCCACCGGCTCCTTGACGAACGGCGCTCCGATGAAGATCGTCGGCTCGGCCGACGGGTTCACGTTCCCGCGCGCGTCGCGCCGGCGACCGACGCGGACGTAGATCGAGCTCTTCGTCTTCTGGACGTCGAGCCGGATCATCCCGCGCTCGGTCGAGTCCTCGCTGACCCGAGCGTCGTCGACGATCCGCTGCATCCGCGAGTTCGGATTGTCCTTGGTCGGCAGGAAGTCGTTGAAGCTCGCGAGGTGGTGGTTGACGATCGATCGCTCCCGGAAGAAGGCGTCCACGATTTCGCGCATGGAAAGTGATCTAGTCCCCCCCGATCGAGTCGACGATGACCCGGTACGCCGTCGCCTCGCCCGCGGTCAGGCTCGGACGCCGGATCCGGACGATGCGGCCCGCGAGGGGCTCGTGGGCGTCGCGCATCGCGGAGAACTTGGGATCCGTCTGGAGCCCCGGGTCGGTCGCGAGGATCTTCGGAAGGCGCTCCACCGGCGTGTTGAGCTCCTGGAGCACCTTGCGCGAGTCGTCCTCGGAGAGGACCTCGTGGGGCGGCGCCAGGTGGTGGGCGACGAACGGACGCGTCGACGGGGGCTTCGCGTCCGCGCGCTTCTTCGTGCGACGGGCCGGCGACGGGCTCATCGGTACCTCCGCGGCTCGGAACGGGCCCGGGGGGACGTCCGGAGCGGCCTCGCCGCACCGGCGGGCCGGCTCGTTCGAACCCCCGACCAACTGGTTAAAAGCCAGCTGCTCTTTGTAGGGCCGGCGGGCTGGCCGCACGGCCGACCTAGCTGAGCTACGGGCCCGATTCCGCTCCGAGATCGATGGACCGGACCGCCGTATTTCAACCTATGCCCGGCTCGACTCACGGAAAGCTCTCCAGCGTCGAGATGATCGACCAGATCGCCGTTCGACCGTGGGTCGGCAGGTTCGGATCGTTCGCGAGGTCGTCGAGCACGTAGACCGCGCTCGCGATGCGGACGTCGCGCGGGACGCGCGGCTTCGAGAGCTCCTCCTTCGCCGCCTGGGCGCCGCGGCGGATGTTGCGCGGCACCGACGGGTCGTCGGCGAGCTCCGAGATCGACTCGAGGATGCGCTTGAACTCGGGGACTTCGGCGTCGGTCCCGGGCGTGGGGCCCGCGACCGCCGCGTCGGAGGAGGGGGCGGCCGGCGCCGTCATGCGTGGTGCGGCTCCCCGGCCTCCTTGTAGGCCGTCACGACGAGGAGCGTCTTGGTCTCGCGGATACCGCGCACGCCGGGCAGCCGGTGCAGGACGAACTCCTTGAGCTCCTCGTACTGGGGGAATCGCACCTTGAGGAAGATGTCGGTGTCGCCGGTGACCAGGAACACGTCGTCGACCTCGGTGAATTTCGCCACCTCGCTCGCGACCGTGTCGGCCTCCGACGTCTCGACCTTGAGGGCGATGAGCGCGACGACGTGCTCGTCGCCCCACACCTTCGTGAAGGCGCTCTCGACCGCGCGGCTCACCGGAGGCTTGGCGCCCGTCGACTTTTCCATGGGTTCGATTCCTCCTCTTCGAAAGGTACGGTGTCCTCTACTCGGAAAGCGAATGCCGGGCCCGTCGCGCGTCACGCCGTCGGCGCGGACTCGAACTCCTCTTGGAGGTCGTTGATGACCTGATCGATCACAGAGCCCGCCGTGGCGCCGCGGTACTCGCGGATGCCTCCGGCTTCGCTCGAGACCCGGGCGACGAGCGCCGACGGGCCGCGGAGAAACTCGACACTACAGATGAACTCCTCCATGGCGGCCGGGCCCCCCACCGAGCCGGGGGTTCGCAAAATGGTCCTCTATTTAGGCTTTTGGGCGCGCGCGGCCGGGGCCCGGGCTTGGCGGCCGGTTCGGGCCACCGGCGTGAGTGACCGTTATCTGCGCTCCGCCGTAGACGACGGGGGGCTTCGTTGGGAACCCGCTCGGGACCGGTTCGGGTCGAGATCCGGGTCGAACTCAAGCCGGGCGTGCTCGACGCGGAAGCGGAGAGCGTCCAGAAGTCGCTGGGCCTTCTTGGCCTCTCGGCCGTGAGCCGGGTCGCGATGGCGCGGATCTACGATCTCGAGTTCACGGGAGTCTCGCCCACGGAAGCGAGCCGGCTCGCGCGCGAGGCCGTCGATCGCCTCCTCGCCAATCCGATCATCCACCGGGTCACCGTCCGTCCCCCCACGCGCTAGATCCATGGCGACGTGGGCCGACGGCGTCGAGGTCGTCCCGCTGCGACGGGGCTCTCCGAAGGAGTTCGCGCGCCACTCGGTGGAGCGGGGGCTCGGGTTCGACGACGACGACGTGCGCCGGCTCCGGTCGTACTACCGGTCCGAGGGTCGGGACCCGACTGACGTCGAGCTCGCCGGGATCGCGCAGAGCTGGAGCGAGCATTGCAGCTACAAGAGCTCCCGACCGTTCCTCCGCCGCGCCTTCGCCCCGCTCCGCGCGGACCCGCGCGTCCTCGGGACCGGCGACGCCGGGGTCATGGCGTTCGAGGACGGCCAGGCCTACGCGCTCCGGATCGAGTCGCACAACCATCCGTCCGCGGTGGAGCCGTACGGCGGCGCGGCGACGGGCGTCGGAGGGATCCTGCGCGACGTCCTCGCCGTGGGGGCGAAGCCGGTCGCCCTCACCGACCCGTTGTTCTTCGGCCCCCTCGACCTGCCGCGGCGCTCGTTGCCCTCGGGCGTGAAAGCGCCTCGGTACCTCGCGAAGGGGGTCATCGCCGGGATCCGGGACTACGGCAACCGCGTCGGCGTGCCGACGATCTCGGGAGGGGTCTACTTCGATCCGTCGTACACCGTCAACCCGCTCGTGAACGTCGGGTGTGTGGGCGTGCTGCCTCGGGAGCGGCTGCGGCCGAACGCCGCCACTGGCGTGGGCCATCGCCTGGTCCTCGTCGGGGGTCTCACCGGCCGGGACGGGATCGGCGGGGTGGCGTTCGCATCGCGGGAGCTCACCGACCGGAGCGAGTCGGAGTCCCGCGGCGCCGTACAGCTGGGGAACCCGATCATGAAGGAGCCGTTGATCCACGCCTGCCTCGAGGTCTACGATCGCCGGCTCGTGGGCGGCGTCAAGGACCTGGGCGGCGGGGGACTCGCCTCGGCGAGCGGTGAGCTCGTTCACGCCGGTGGTTTCGGCGCGCGCATCGACCTCGACCGGGTGCCTCTGCGGGAGTCCGGCCTCCGGCCTTGGGAGGTCTGGATTTCCGAGTCGCAGGAGCGGATGCTGCTCGACGTCCCGGCCCCGGACGTCGGGGAGCTCCTCGCGGTGTTCCGTCGGTTCGACGTACCCGCGACCGACATCGGGGCGGTGACGCGGGGCCCGTACGAGGAGCTCTACTGGCACTCGGCTCCGGCGGCACGGCTCCGCGTCGGGTTCCGGGTCGATCGCCCTCCCGTGCGTCGCCGGGTCGCCCGGTCGACGCGGGGGAGCGCCCCCTCTCCGAAGGTGCCGGACACCGAGATCGAGACGCTCCTCGAGGAGCTGGTCCTCGCGCCGGACTCCCTCTCGCGCGAGCCGATCCTGAGGGTCTACGACCACGAGGTGCAGGGTCGGATCGTGATCAAGCCCCTGCACGGCGGCGTCGCGAGCTCCTCCCACGGCGACGCGGCGGTGATCCAACCCCGGCCGACGAGCCGTCGCGGACTGGCCGTCGCGACCGCGGCCCAGCCGGGCGCGTGCCGGGAGGACGCGGCCCTGGGGGCACGCCTGGTCGTCGAAGAGGCGGCGCGCAACCTGTACGCGGTCGGGGCGCGCCCCGACGCGTTCTCGAACTGTCTCAACTTCGGGAACCCGGAGGACCCACGAGTGCTCGCGGACTTCGCGGCGACGACGCAGGGGCTCGCCGACGCCGCCCGGGCGATCGGGTTCGCGGTCCCGTCGGGCAACGTGAGCCTCTACAACGGCGGGCCGGGCAGCGCGATCCCTCCGACGCCGGTCCTCCTCGCGACGGGCATCGTGGAGGACGTCGGGCTCGCGACCACGAGCGATCTCAAGTCGACCGGCGACCCCCTCTACCTGCTCGGCCGATC
>JASHSX010000054.1 GCA_030040865.1 Thermoplasmata archaeon
GGCGATGGCCAGAGGCGGCGCCCGATTCGACACACCGAGCGACGGAAGTCGTACCACTCGGTGCCGATCGATGGCATAGAGGTTCGAGGCCAAAGGACTGTAATGCCGGACTTCGAGAGGGGTCGGGCCGATACCCGCCTCCCGCTGGACGACCTTCAGAAATCTCTGGTCCGCGGGCATGGCGTCCGTCAGAAGACGCACATGGATCCCGTTGCGCGCCAGTCGACCCAGAGTCCGGCCCAAGGCGACGCGGAACGCGAGCGGGGTGGAGAGTGGGCGGACGATGGCACCTACCGACTGCTTGGCCTGAGCGAGCTCTCGGAGTGCGGGATGGACCGGCTTTCCGTCCGGAGTCAGCACCCGAGGCTGCTCGTAGGGGGAGGCCATGGGAAGGTGCTTGAACGCCGACGCATCCTTCCCGGAGACGAACACCTCGGCGAGGAAGCTCGGGATCTCGGTTTCGTCCCGGTAGAAGAGCTCGAGCCGACGGAACAAGACGGCCGGCTCGACCGATCGGTAGCGCTGGGGCTTCCGACCATCTCCAGTGATCATCCCGCGGTCGAGGAGTCGCTGGAGCACACGATACCCGGTGGCGCGGTGAAGCCCGGCGGTCTGGGCTGCCTCGCGGGTTCCCTTGAACCCGTCCAACAGGGCGAAGTACATCCGAATTTCCCGCCCGGTCATGCCCAGTAGGCGGAACCCCTGGACGGCAGGTCCGGCCGTGCGCTCTCCCGGAGTCCCCGGGACTCCCTCGGGAGGCCCCCGAGGGGCTCTCGAGGGTCCGGCAAGGTCCTGGGGGAGAAAGCCCGATCCCGGTACTTCGCGGGTGGAGTCTCTCCGCGAGCGGACGAGAACGTCGTCGTCCGAGAGCCCGATTCGATGACGCGCGTCCGGAAGCGATGCGTGAACTCGTCCCTCCGAACGATCGGAGGTCGACCGCTCGGAACCAACCCGGAGTTGGGACATCGTACTCAAATGCGGATGTACACGTATATGAGAGTTGGTGCGACTCCGGACCTTCGAGGGGGGTCGGGGAACTCCGGAGGCTTCCGAAGGAGACGTGGGCCGTTCAGCCCTCGCACGAGGAGAGTGAGGTAGAGCTTTGGAGGAGGTAGGGGGACCTCGTTCTGCGAGCTTCTCCTCAGGCGGACCCAGGCGACTCCGGGTCTCGGTGGAGTGTTAGATCACGCAACTGAGGTTAGGAATCCTGAGAAGACCCCGTATCGGGGGAAAGGGTTCGCCTCTCGTCGGGTGGAGGTCGCTTACTCCACGATGTACGAGCAGCCCCCGGCAGGGAGGGTGTTCGTGGTCTCGTTGCCGTAGCTGAGGCCGTACCCGAACGCCGTCCCGTCGAGCGGGGTCATCGGTTCCGTGGACCACGAGTAGGTCGGGGGCGCGACATGAACGTTGGTCCCGTCCACGAAGATCGTCCCGAACACATCGTTCGTCCCAATCTGGGTTACGCTCCAGGCGACCTTTCCGTCAGTGATGCCCGACGGGCAGGTGCTGGCCGACGTGCCGATGTAGGTCACGTTGGTGTAGAGGTAGCTCCCCTCCTGAAGGACAACCGGTACCACGGTGGTTCCGTAGGTCGTGATGTTGGTGGCGTACGAGCTGCCGTCCTGGATCAGGCTGAACGCGTCACCCTCGGAGTTCACCACGATGTTGATCCCCGGCTGGAGGGGCCCACCGGCGGCGGACGCGGGGCAGACGTACGAGCTCCCGTCCAGGTAGATGACGATGTTCGAGTCGAAGCTGTGGAAGTTGAGGTAGAGGCAGTCGTCCGACCCGATCAGGGTGATCACGTAGGTGTTCCCGGTCGACTCGCCCGCCGAGAAGTTGTACCAGAGCGGAGCGGAAATACCGGCCGACCCGCCGAGACCGTTCTCGCCAGACGCGTAGCTCGTGCACGTGTACACGTACGGCCCGCTTCCCGTCACGGTGGGGGTGCACAAGTTGCCTGTGTTCCACACCGGTTGGTTGACGTCCAGCCCGCCGCCCGAGGACTGCAGGGGCGTCGAGCTGTGCGTCCCCGCAAGCGAGGCCGGCAGGAACAGGGCAAAGCCGGCCACGAGGAACGCTGCGACGATTCCGACACCTAGCTTCGCGGTTCGCTTCATGGTTTTTGCGACCTTTGTGCAGCCCAACCCGGAGTTTGGACGAAGCACCGACTTCATCCCGGTTCATAAAGGTTGGCTGTCACGGGGTTGCAACTCGGGAACTTCGAGGGTTTCTCGCGACCTGGCGCGCCGCGTCGACCGTGATCCGCGCGCCTCGTCCTTTCCCGAGGTCACGGGACGATTTGGAACGTCGCTCGGTCGGCCGGCCCGCTCGCGCTCTCGGAGTTGCCGGCGCATTTCCCCGTCTCATCTCGGGACGGATACTACGACAACGGGCGCTACAGACGGACGCTCGTCCGTTCGCTCTCGAGACACAGTCCACGGCATGGGGCACGCGACGCCCCGGCTCGCTTTCGAACGACGAATCGAACGGCGCCCCGGCCGGCACGGGCACGCCATGACCTCGACCGGTCGGTCCGCCGGAATGCAGAACCGCCCGAGGCCAGAGTTTATACCCCCTCGGAAGTAAGCCGCGTCCCATGTATTCTGGGGCCCTCCGGCTTCGACATCCGGCCTTCCGTCCAGTCGGCTTTCTCGCGCTTCTAGCGGCCGTCACCTTCCTCGTTCCGTTGTTCGGGGGCGCAGCCGGTTCCCCCCTCGGGCCTAGCTCACCCGTCGGGGTTCCTTCGACGCCCGCGGTTGTGCCTGCGGCCGTGGGTCCCTCCGTCAGCCCAGAGGGACCGACGATCGTGTATGGAGTCATCGCCACGATCCAATTTCCCGCGATCTCGGACCCCGTGGGAATCGCAGCCGACCCCGTGACGGGCGACGTCTATGTCTCCTCGCCGCACACCGACAGGGTCAGCGTTATCGACGGTACCACTCAGGCGATCGTGGCGACCATCAAGACGGCCGACAGTCCGACCGGCGTGGTCTACGATCCCGTGAACCAGCAGATCTACGTGGGGAGCTTCTTCGGAAGCATCGTCTCGGTCATCAACACGACCACGAACGAGGTCACGGCGAACATCACCGTCCCCAACTCTCCGGTGGGCCTCGCCTGCGACACGCTCACGGGCAACGTCTATGCCACCCAGCAGACCGCCGGTACGGTGAGCGAGATCTCGGGTACGACGAACACCGTCATCGCCACGATCACCGTGGGCCTCTACCCGATGGCCGCGGCGTTCGACCCCTCGAACGGTAATCTCTACGTGGCCAACTACGGGGCCTCGACCGCGACCTCCAACCTCTCGGTGATCTCCACCGCCACGAACACCGTCGTGGGAGCCGTGTCGGTCGGCGAGCAGCCGATCGCTATCGCCTACGATAGCGCCAACAGCGATCTCTACGTGAGCAACTTCAACTCCAGCAACGTCAGCGTCGTCTCGACGCTCACCGACAAGGTGGTGACGTCCCTCTCGGTCTATCCGAATCCGGTCGGGCTCGCCTACGACCCCACGCACGGTGTCGTCGCCGTCGCGACCGAGAACCTGAGTATCGTGCAAATCTTCTCCAGCTCCACGAACGCCCTCGTCGGCAACGTCTCGGTAGGCTCCCTTCCGGTCGG
>JASHSX010000055.1 GCA_030040865.1 Thermoplasmata archaeon
CGACGCCTTCGGGGTCGCTCGCGGTCGCCTCGATCTCGCGCGCGATCTCGGCGAGCGTGCTCGCCTCGAGGACGCGGGCGCCGTACCGGTGGGGCGGCGGGGAGGCTCCCGTCGGCGAGCTCATGCGGCCGCGCACCGTCCGGCGCGCGATAAAAGCCGCTCCCAAAGTCGGAGGGGACGCGCGACGGGTACCGTGATCGGGAACGTGCGAGCCGGACCGAGGCGACCGCCGATGATCGCGGTCGAGGGGCCGTCGGGCGCGGGCAAGTCGGAGGCGGTCCGGCGCGCCGCGGCGACCCTCGGCGCCGTGGCGCTGCCCGAGGCCGTCGAGCGGCTCCGGCCGAGGCCGTCGATCGACTTCCGATCGCTTACGGAGCTCCGACGGCTCGAGCGGAGGCTCCTCGACGAGGAGGGTCGTCGCTTCCGCGACGCACGCCGCCTCGCCGGGCAGGGGCGGGTCGTGCTCGCCGACACCGGGTTCCTGGGCCCGATCTCGTACACCGCCGGTCTCGTGGAGCTAGGGCTCGCCCCGCGGCCGCTGCTCGACGAACTGATCGCGCGGGCCGCGGAGTCGGCCGTCCGGGGGGCTTGGGGCCTTCCCGACGTCGTCGTCGTGCTGCGCACGCCGGCCCGGCTGAGGCAGCGGCGCGCCGCGAGCGACCCGCTCGGGCACCCCGCTGCGCTGCGGGCCCGACACGAGCGGGTCGGACGGCGGGAGGCGCGCCGGCTGCGCTCCGCGCTCGCTCCGGTGCTGGGCCGCGAGTTCCGGTCGATCTCGGGGACCGGTCGGCCCGAGCTCGTCGCGGCCCGGCTCGTCCGGCTCGCCGCCCGTACGACGGCCCGGCCGCCCTCCCGGACCGAGGCGCTGCGGGTGCTCGCCCGCCTCGCGACGTTCGGCGTCGGCGCGTCCCGGCGCTCCTCGGCGCGCCGCCGCGGCAACCGTTAAGAAGTGCCCCCGATGTCGCCGAGCCCTCCGATGAAGCCCCTCGACGTCCTCCAGCAGAGCCTGCACAAGCGGGTGCTCGTGGAGATGAAGGGCGGGCGATCGTACCGGGGCGTCCTCGACGCGTTCGACCAGCACCTCAATCTCGTGCTCTCGGCGGCCGAGGAGGTCGTGAACGACGAGGTGACGGCCCGGCCCGGCGTGACCCTCGTGCGCGGCGACTCGGTCGTGTTCATCTCGCCGTAGGGAGAGGTCGATGGGCAAGGGAACTCCGTCCCGCCGCGGCGGCAAGATCGTCCACGTCATCTGCCGGCGGTGCGGCCGCCACTCCTACCACCGCCAGAAGAAGGTCTGCGCCTCCTGCGGGTTCGGCGCGCAGAGCCGGCGCCGCGGCTACGACTGGGCGAAGCTGAAGCGCTGACCGACCCGGCGAAGCGCCGGGGAGAGGAGACCCACGGGTCGCCCCACCGCGCGAAGCGGAGGGGCGCCTCGGTGGCGACGCGGATCCCCACGCGGGGACCCACCGCGATCCGCCCCGGGGGTCCGCGGCGCGGGAAGAGACGGATGCCTGGATCGTGCGTGACGTCCCGGCCGTCGTCGGCGATCCGGATCCCGAGGGCCCGGCACAGGCGACCCGGACCGGACGGCGAAGCTCGAACGCCCGAGAGCGGCGCCCCGGCGCGCAGCAGGACCGCTTCCCCGCGACGGGTCACGAGGTTGGCGCAGACGACCTGGTGGATCCGGTAGACGTACAGGGTGCCGGGCGGGCCGAACATCGACCGGTTCCGCCGGGTCGGTCCCCGGAACGCGTGGCTGGCGGGGTCCCCGCGCCGGTACGCCTCGGTCTCGACGAGCGTGACGGCGCGGGGGGTGGAGCCGCCGCGGACCTCGAGGACGGCGCCGAGGAGGGCGCGGGCGACCGCGACGGTCGGACGGTCGAAGAACGACCGACCGAGCCGTCGACCCCGTGGCCTAGAGGATCTTCCCGCGGTCACTGAGCGGCACCCCGTCGACCGCGACCGCCGCCTCGCCGATCGTGATCCACGAGAGGAACCGGCACCGGTTCGTGCCCCCGTAGAGCGAGTTCCCGCCGATCGCCAGCGTCACGGTCCCGGCCTCCTGGTCCTCGGCCTGCGGCACGCCCGGGGCGAGCGCCGGATTGAGGCCGAGCGCGAACAGCGCCACGGTGTCGCGACCGCGGGGGGCGTGCGCGAAGTCCGCCTCGAAGAGGTCGCCGCCGTCGGTGTACCAATAGTTGCGCAGGCGCCCCGCCTCGATCTCCCACTGCCCGCCCTCGACACGGCCGGGAGAGAGGAAGCTCGGACGGTTCGCAATGGCGGAACCGGTCGCGGAGCGTTCGTCGATCGCGACGACGACGGCCCCCGCCGGGGAGGTCGAGAGGGCCCGGCCCCGCCGGCGGTCCTCCTGGTCGACGATGCCGTCGTCGATCCACGGCCGACGGCCGCGCAGTCGCAGCGTCACGTCCGTGCCGTTCCCCGCCGTGATCCGGATCTCGGTGCCCGACCGGAGGAGGCGGGCCGCCTTCTCTGCGTCCCGGGAGACCGCCGGGAGGTCGACCTCGGTGATCCCCCGGATGAGCTGGCTCCGCCACATCGCTCCCGGGACCCTCCAGTGCTCGGCCTGGGCGTCCGAGGCGTACCCGAGCAGGCACCGGACGCCGCGGGCCTTCGCGCCGACGACCGCCCGCATCCAGTCGTCGTCGCGGCCCAGGAACGGAGTGGACTGGCCGGGCGGCAGGGCGTGGAGACGCGGCCGGTCCTCGGGCCCGGGGAAGTAGACGACGACGTCGGCCCGATCGACGGCGGCCCGGACCGACGCGGGCAGCCCGCCCCACCGCGCGGCCGCCGGGGCGAAGTCGAGGCTCCGCCAGAACGCCCCCTCGTCCTCGAGCAGGAGGGTCGGGTGTCCGCCGCGGCGGCGGGCCTCCGCCACGCACGCGGCCGCCCAGGGAAGGGTATGGTTCCAGCTGACGACGAGCAGTTCCTCGTCCCGTTTGAGCGACAGCGCCGGCCCGAGGATCGCCCGCGCGACCGCGGGAGGGCTCGCCTCGTCGCCCGGCATCGGAGGGGCAACCGGAACGGGCGGTTAAGCCTGTGAGTCGGCGCGGACCCGGGCGACCACCCCGGGGGCGTCGCCGGGGCTCCGGGCCAGCCGGCGGGCGACCGCGACGAGCAGATCGCCGGCCTCGTCGTACGGGGGCGGGAACGCCCGGGTCCGGAACGTCGGGAACTTGCGCCAGCCGTCGGCGCGTCGGGCGGCCCGGGCGACGACGTCCGTGATCCGACGCCCGCGGGCGAAGTCGGCCAGGTCGCGTCGCAGCGCGCGGGAGACACCCAGCCGACGCGCCTCCTCGAGCAGGGCCTGGATCTTCTCCGGCCGGTGTCCCCGTCGACGGTTCCCCGATCCGAGCACCCCGTTGAAGTAGAGGAACGGCCCCCCGAGCTCGATCGCCTCGAGCAGCGTGCGGCTCCCCGTCACGATGCGGAGCTCCGCCGCGCCGAATCTCCGGCGCCAACGTGGGGCGGGCATCGGGTCGGTCAGGATCCGGACAGACCCGGAGGCGGGGAGGTCCGGCAGCGGACGAGGGCTCCGGATCGCGAGCCGGACGGGCGGCCGGGCCGCCCGGAGGGCGCGGACCACCTCGGGAGCGATCGCCCCGGCGCTCGCGGGGCTCGCGTACCACACCCACTCCCGGGTACCTCCGCGCCGGCGACCGTGCGCGGGGGAGACCGGCCGGCCGGGCCGGAGCGGGCCGACCTGCACCGCCTCCGGGAACTCCGCCCCGAACCGGGCGTTCGGCCGGAACGTCGCGAACAGGTGGAGTACGTTCGGGCGGTCGAACGCGCGGAACTCCCGGTACGCGGCGTGGAACGCTTCGACCTCGCCCGCCGATCGCTCGGCACGGAGCCGTTCGCCGAGCAAGCGCGACGGCACGCCGCCTTCCCGCAGGCGCTCCCGGGTCTCCTCGAGACTGCTCCGGGTCCGGGCGAACTCCTCGAGGCTCACGTGGAGCGTGCGCTCGGCGCCGTAGGCGGCCTCAATGTCCCGGACCTCGAGCTCCCAGGGGCCGCCGCGGCCGAGCCGTCCGGGCCGGCCCGGCGCCGCGCTGACACCCCACATCGGCGCGACGGTGAGGGCCGCCTCGCCACGGCGGTCGATCCGGTCCGCGCGCTCGTGCCGGGGCCACTCCCACGGCCCATCGACCGAGGGAGGGAGCGGGCGACCGGGCCGCCGGTAGAGGACGGTGCGAAAGCCGGCCTCCGCGAGCCGGCGGCCGGCCCGGAGCACCTCCTCGATGTCGCCGAGGCCGCCGCCGACGACCGCCGGGAACAGGTAGACGTCGACCCCGGCGGCCGAGCGCGGGCGCCTACGCGACCGGCCGGTAGAGGGTGTACGAGGCGATCGCTTCGTGGAACCCGGCTCCTTCCAGGGCCGCGCGACCGAGCTGGTTCTCTTCCGTGATCATCGAAAGGATGCGACCGGGGCGTCGCGCCGCGCACCAGCTCCCGGCGGTGCGGACGAGCGACACCGCGAGCTCGGGCTCGACCGTGGGCGCGACGATCGGTCGCGAGACGTTCGAGGCGTCGCTCATCTGGGTGACCGTCGCCCGGATCCACCCCTCCGCCCCCTTGCCGCGGTCGATGACCCACGCGGCGACCTGGGCCTCGAGCACGCGGTCGATGAGGGACGAGCCCCGCAGCTCGCCGGTCCGCATCGGGAGGACCCGCTCGACCTCCGCGGGATTCCGTTCGCGCACGATCGCGACGATCGCGTCGGCGTCGGTGAGGCGAAACGGCCGGATGGCGGGGGAGCTCGGTTCGGGCCGCGCCACGAGCGCGTCGGTCGAGTCGAGGACCATGAATCCCGAGGCGCGCAACCGACGGTACCCCAGGCGCTCGTAGAGCGCGATCGCCGGAGCGTTGTGGGCGAGCACGTCGAGGGCGACGAACTTCTTCCCGCGCCGCTCGGAGGTCGCCCGCGCGCGCTCCAAGAGCGTCTGGGCGAACCCCCGGCGACGGTAGGCCGGGTCGACCACGACCATGCTGACGTACCCCGACGGCCCCTCGTAGGTGAGCATCGTGCTCGCGACCAGCCGTCCGTCCTCCTCGATGACGAAGTAGTTGAAGATCGGACGGCCGAGGAGCCGGAAGAGGCCGAGCAGGAACCGGGTGTCCCACCGAAAGACCCGGTGGATCAGCCGGCGGAACCCTTCGGGCCGGGTGCCCATCAGCGCCTCCTCCTCCGGGAAGTACTTCTGGAGGAACTCCAGGATCCGGGGCGCGTCGGCGGCGCGGAGTTCGCGGACCTTCACGGTTCGACCTGCCCGACCGCGCCCGCTCCGCACGCGGGGCGCGCGGTCCGGTCGGTCGTTCGGCGCCACCGCCCCCCGGCCCTAAAGGTTCTCCGGCGCTCACGGCCCCGTCAGCACCGTCTGGTCGGTCCGCTCGGGGGAGCGGTACTCCTCGCGCTCGGGGCGCGGGGCGGCGCCCCACCGGTCGAGGAGCGCGTCCCGGTCGACCCCCAGGGGCGCGAGGAGCGTCTCCGCGTCGCGGGCGAGCATCTCCACGTACGCCTCGGCGTCGTACCGCTCGTCACCGGCGAGGAGCTCCGCGGCCCGGACCCGGGCGCGGAACGAGCGGCTCCTCCGATCGAGGACGGCGAACCGTACCACCTCGCCGGCCCCCCGGGCGACGCCCGCTTCGGCGAGCTGGCGGAGCGCGGCGACCGAGTCGGTGAACGTGACGAACGCCTCGGGCGCCTGGCCGATCCGGTGCGCGACCAGGAGCTCGTCGACCGGCCAGCCGCCCGAACGCACGCGCTCCACGAACAGGTCGGCGCGGGCGAGCGCGCGCGGGAGGAGCGCGCGCACTCCGTCCGCGTCGCGCGCGCCGCGGAAGAGGTCCAGGACCTCGTGCTCGAACCGGCGGACGAGCGTCGGCGTGTCGTGCCGTCGCCCGCCGATCCCGCGGAGCTTGAAGTCGCCGTGCTCGTAGAGCCCGTAGTACCGGTTCGGCACGCCGAGCCCGTGGGTCGTCGCGGGCAGGAAGACGATCCACCGGTACCGCCCCTCGTAGCCGAGGGGAAGGTCGAACCGGGCGCTCATCCGCCGGGCGAACCCCGCGGGGTCGGTCGGGCGGTCCGGATCGATCGGGCGGAGCCAGAGCGAGTCGACGATCCCGTGGAGGACGCGGTACCCTTCCTCCTCGGCCGCCGGAATGAGGTCCGCGAGGAGCTTCCGCGCGTAGGCGTTGATCGCCTCGTGGCACTCGATGCGGCCGAAGCGCGCGTTCCGGTACCCCTGGTAGCCGAACGCGGTCACGAGGATCCACTTGAGCATCTTCACGCGCCGCTTCCACTGCGCCGCCTCGGCGGGCGGGACGCCCGGGCGGCGCATCGCCTCCTTGTAGGCGAGGCGGCGCGCGAGCAGGGGAGCGAGCGTCCGCGGGATGAGCCCGACGCGCTCGGTGCACGAGCGGTACCCGAGCCCCGGCGCCCGGATCGGGCTCGTGGGACAGCAGCGGCAGTCGAGCGTCTCCGCGGAGAGGTTCTTCCGGACCATGATCGCGGGGTAGAGGCTCGCGAAGTCGAACTCGTCCAGGCGGTCGAAGACGCCGACCGGCGGGAGGAAGATCACGCCGCCCCGGTCGGCGGCGACCAGGTGGTCGCCGTCGCGGAACCGCTCGGGCCGGTTCTTCTTCCACGGGACGTGGGCGTCGAGCGCGCGGGCGTGCGCCATCTCCATCGCGGTGAAGCAGGTCCCCGGCGACTGGCGCACGACGGTGGTGAGCGAGAGCCGCGAGAGGCGCGCCGCGTCGACGAGCCCGGCGATCTCGGCGTCGTCGTACAGGAACGAGTTCTCCCGGTCGATGTGGAAGCGGCCGGGGACGGGGTACGCCGCCGAGCGGTGGTAGAGGCGGCCGTACGACTCGAACGTCCGGGCGGGGCGGGAGGGTCCGAAGGCGACCCGCTCGCGCCCCAGCTGGAACGCCGCGGGCCCCAGGCCCAGGGCGGCGGCCCGCCGGTAGAGCCACGGGAGGTCGAACGCGTCCCCGCCCTCGGTGAGCAGCACGTCCGGGTCGCTGCGCGCGAGCTCGTCGACGAGCGCCCGGAGGATCTCCTCCTCGGGTCCCTCGAACGTGATCCCCTCGAGCCGCACCGTCCCGATCCGCCCGTCGGGCGGCGCGATCCGGCCCCGCCGTTCGCCCGCGATCGTGACGCGGAGCCGGGCGACGGTGAGCGGCGGGGTCGCGTAGTCGATCGTCGCCGCCGGCTCGGTCGCGGTCAGGTTCGCGCCGCGCCCGGTCACGGGGGCGAACGGGTACAGGTCGTGCTCCAGGTGGTAGAGGTGCGGCGGCGTGAGATCGACGTCGAAGAGCGCGTAGCGGTCGAAGCCGCCGAACGCGTCGACCGCCCGCGCGAGCGAGCGCCGGGCCGGGTTCCGCTCGGGGGTGACCGAGAGGACGGTGCGCGCGCGCCGGTCGTAGAGGGAGGGACGCGCGACCCGGCGCTCGACGCGCGCGACCGCGGGGTCGCGCGCCAAGTGCCGCTCCAGCGCGGCCAGGTGGGGACGCGCCCCGGTGACCAGGAACGGCGGGCGGTACTCGACCGCGGTCCGCCGGACGACCTTCGTCCGCCGGTCCTTCGCCCAGAGGACGACCGAGCGGCCGTCGTCGCTCTCGGTGATGTCGAGGAGCCAGCCGTCCGGCGTCGGCGCCGCCCCGTCCACGGTCAGCGGGGCACGGGCCGGGCGGGCGGCGCATCGGCCGGGAGCCGGGCCGCGAGGTCCAGGAGGACCGAGAGGAGGAGGGACTCCAAGAGGTCCGGGCTGCCCACGTACGTCGCCTGGGCCGCGTAGCGACGGGCGCCGCGGCAGAGCGCGGAGAACGCGGCGCGCTCCTCGGGCGTCGTCAACAGGCGGCCGAACTCGTCCCACCGCTTCAGCCGTTCCTCGAGCGCCTGGCGGTACGTCGGAGAGGTACGTCCCACGCGATCACCTCCTCGGGGCCCCCGCCGCCGAACTCCTCGATCCCCCGCTGGTTCCCCGGACGCGGCACGAGCGTGAGCCGCGCGTCGTCCCGAAGGGCGCGCATCGTGAGCGTCCCCGGACCCCGGGCGACCGCCACCCAGTCGGCCCAGCGCGGCCCGTCGTCGGCGAGGCCGGGGAACCGGGCGAGGCCGCCGGGGGAGAGCGTGAGGAGGAGAGGAACGGGCACCGTGCGGAGGAGGTCGCCCAGCGTGCGGGCGACGTGTCGGAGGAGGTGGGCCCGCTCGTCCTCGAGGATCTCGTCGACGGCGAAGAGGGCCGGGAGGTCGTGCCCGACCAGGAGGGTCGGCGGCCGTCGCCGCACCTCGGCGGCCCACCCATCCACGAGCGCGACCATCTGGTAGGCGGTGAACGCGCGGGCGAGGCGGATCCGGTGGAGCGTCTCGGTCGCGTCGACCCCCAGGGTCCGGCCGAGCTCGCCGATGCGGTACGGGTGGAACCGGTTCGCCCCTTCCAGGAGGGAGATCCGGCCCCGGGCGAGCGCGCTGCCGGCGTAGAGGAGCTCGACGACCGGCTCGACCGCGGCGGTCGGCCCCTCGAAGAGCGTCGCCTCGCCGGGGGCGAACCGGCGCGCGAGCCAGGGGAAGAGGGCGGGCTCCGAGGGGAGGAGCGCGTGCGGACGCGCGGGCCGGGTCCGCGGGGCGAGGCGGAGGCGGACCGGCGGGGCGGGCGGCCCGGGCTCGGGCCGGGGGAGCGGCTCCGGGAACCACGACGGGACGAACGCGGCCTCGTCGTCGAACCCGAACTCCGGCTCGGTGGCGAACCGATCGTGCTCCACCTCGGACACGGCCGCGACCCGGTCCGTTTCACGGCCCAAACCGCTCTAAAGCGACCGCTCGGGGGTCGCTGAAACAGGCCGAGGACCGGGGCGTTTCAGCCGCTCGGCGCGGAGAATCCCGTGTCGAGCCGGGCGCTCCCCGGCGGAGGCGGGAGGCCGAGCCCCTCCGAGAGCGAGCGGGCGTTCACGGCCGCGTCGCCGCGGAAGTGGTTGTTGAAGAAGCCGTAGATCGTCGCGACCTCCTCGGCCAAGGTGCGGACGCGCGGGATCCACGAGGTGATCTCGTCGGCCGAGTAGGTGTAGTCGTACCACAGCGGGTTCCCGTGCCCGTGCCAGCGCACGTAGGCGAACGGGGCGGTGACCGCGAGGACGGGCGGGAGGTGCGGGCCGTCGACGATCACGTGCGCGAGTCCGAACTCTTTGAGGAGCGCGTACGACTCGTCGACGAGCCACGAGCGCTCCCGGAACTCGACCGCGACGGGGAGGTCCCGCGGTAGCGAGGCGTAGAACGTCCGCACGATGCCGGGCTCGAACGGCAGCGACGGCGGGAGCTGCAGGAGGGCGGCCGCGAACTTCCCGGCGTCCCGGATCGGCTTCAGGACCGCGAGGAAACGGCGGAGCTCCTCGTCGGTGCCGACGAGCCGAAGGTCGTGCGTGATCGTCTGGGGGAATTTCGCCGCGAACCGAAAGCGCCCGGGGGTCCGACGGACCCACGACGCGGCGACCGACGGCGGCGGGAGGCGGTAGAACGTCGAGTTGACCTCGACGATCGGGAAGAGCTGGGTGTAGTAGCGCAGCTTGTCCGACGCGCCCCGGCGCGGATAGACGCGGCCGACCCACTCGGGGTAGTCCCACCCGCTCGTCCCGAGGAGGATCTCGCTCACGGCGCCTGACTTCCGTAGGGCGCCCGTCCGGTTAACTTCTCCTCGAGAAGCGGCGACCTGGGCCGACGGCCGACCCCGCCCCGCCCGCCGAGAAACGCTATCTAGGAAGCGCCCGTGGACGCCCGACCGCGCCGCATGGGGATCCAGGTCGACATCGACATCGCGAAGTGCACGGGCTGCGCCCACTGCAAGGACGTCTGCCCCGTGAACGTCTTCGAGCTGCGCCCCCGCACGGAGCTCCCCGACATCGTCGACGACCCGCAGGTCGCCGCGAAGTTCCAGTTCCGGGGGGAGAAGTCGATCGCCGTGCTCGGACCGGAGTGCATCGTCTGCGAGGCGTGCCTCTTCGAGTGCGAGGGCGAGTGCATCCTCATCACGGACGACGAAGGGCACATCCACCGTTCGACGTACAAGTGACGGACCGAGCCGCTCCGGGGACGGTTTCTCGGCGTCCGCCCACCAGACCTTAAATAGCCACTTTCCCCGCCGAGAAAGCCGTGCCCGATACGCCGAAAGAGACGGGGCGCACCGTCGTGTTGGGCGAGCGGGAGCTCGCGATCGGCTTCCGCCTGATCGGCCTCAAGGACGTCATCGAGGTGACGCCCGACAACGCCGTGTCGGAATTCCAGCGGGTGATGGTTCCGGGAACGTACAACCTCGTGATCGCGAGCCAGTCGATCCGCCTCAAGCTCTCCGAAACGCAGCGGTCGCACGCAGACAACTCACTGAACCCGCTCGTCGTCTTCGTCCCGACCCCGACCGGGGAGTACGAGGTCGAGAGCATCAACGCGCTCGCGAAGCGCGTCCTCGGCGTCACGCTCGCTGCCTCCAACTGAGCGGGAGAAACCATGGCGGGAATCGTAGGGCGTGTATCCGGTCCGGTCGTGATCGCCGAGGGATTGACGGACGCGAAGATGTACGACGTCGTGCGTGTGGGCACCTTGGGCCTGGTCGGGGAGATCATCCGCTTGGTCGGCGGCTCGGCCACCGTGCAGGTGTACGAGGACACGACGGGCATTCGACCCGGTGACCCCGTCGAGAATACCGGCCAGGCGCTGAGCGTCGAGCTCGGGCCGGGGCTCCTCAAGTCAATCTACGACGGGGTCCAACGTCCCCTCGATGTGATCCAGAAGGACGTCGGGGATTTCATCACGCGCGGGACCGTCGCCCCGCCGCTCAACGAGTCCACGAAGTGGGAGTTCACCGCGTCGGCGAAGGCCGGCAGCGAGGTCGGTCCCGGCACGATCCTCGGGACCGTGCA
>JASHSX010000056.1 GCA_030040865.1 Thermoplasmata archaeon
CTCTTGAAGGACGCCCAGGCGACTCGGCTCAAGCCGTACACCCACCGCGACGTGGGCCAGCTCGTCTCCTACTACTACAAGGAGCCGAACAAGGCCCTCCAGGAGGCCCGCACCGAGACCGCCAAGATGCGGGCCGCGGCGCCTCCGGCCCCGGCCCGTTAGTCGGGCAGCAAGGCCAAGGGGACCGCCGGCTCCCGACGGGGGCGATGCCCACCGACCGGCCGTTCGCGGCGATCCCGATCGGCGGAGGCCGGCGTGTCACGCTCTGGCGGGAGGACGCCGTCGCGGGGCTCCCGCGCCGGCTGGGACGCGCCCGCGTCGACGTGGTCGTGACGAGCCCCCCCTACAACCTCGGCGTGGCGTACCGCTCGTACTCCGACGCGCGGCCGCGCGACGACTACCTCGCCTGGATGGGGACGGTCGGCGCCGCGGTCGCCCGCGTCCTGACGCGATCGGGGTCGTTCTTCCTGAACGTCGGGAGCCCGCCGCGGGACCCGTGGCTCGCCTGGGACGTCGCCCGCGCCGTCGGGCGCCCGTTCGTCCTGCAGAACGTGATCCACTGGGTGAAGTCGATCGCCATCGACCGCGGGTCGGCCGGCCGGGCCGCCGGGCTCACCCGCGACCTCGCGATCGGCCACTACAAGCCGGTCCACTCCGACCGGTACCTGCACGGCGCGCACGAGTACGTCTTCCACTTTTCCCGCCGGGGGGACGTGCGCCTCGACGCGCTCGCGATCGGTGTCCCGTACCAGGACGCCTCGAACGTCGGCCGCTGGCGATCCGCGGCGGGGGGCCGGCGCTCCCGGGGGAACGCGTGGTTTCTGCCGTACGCGACGATCCGGGAGCGGGCGCGCGACCGCCCGCACCCCGCGACCTTCCCGCCCGAGCTGCCCGAGTGGTGCGTCCGTCTGCACGGCGTCGCGCGGAGCCGACTCGTCGTCGATCCGTTCGTGGGGATCGGATCGAGCGCGGTCGCCGCGGCCCGGCTGGGGCGGGAGTTTGTGGGGTTCGACGTCGACGCGGAGTACCTTCGGGTCGCGGCGGCGCGCGTGCGCGCCGAGCGCTCCCGGCGCCCTCCGGTCGCGCGCGGCGGCTGAGGGTCTACTCGTCGGCCGACGGGGTGGGGTCGGTCACCGGCGGGGCCCACTCGCGCATCGGCGTGCGGCGTACGCCCGCGGCGCTGGCGAGGGCGTTCTTCGTGCCTTCCTTCGCCTTCTTGCCGACGACGACCATCGCGTCGCGCGTGGCGCCTCCCGCGCGGGAAACGCCCGAGCCGATCGCGATCCCCGCGTCGGCGAACCGGCGCGGGAGCGCTCGCACCTGGGTGTCGACGGTGCGCCCGAGGTCGGAGAGGTCCTGCTGGATCTCGGCGCCCAGCTGTCGGGCACCCAGTCCGGTCGAGCTGCCAAACCGTTCGATCTTCCGGTCGAGTTCCGAGAACTCCGAGGCGAAGTCGCTGCCGAGTCCCCGCGTCGCGCGCCGGATCTCGGCCAAGTGCTCTCGGAACTGCGCCTGCTCTCGGCGGTCGCCCATCGTCGGTGCCTCGCGCGGTCAAACCGCCGGAACGGGAGATAAAGATGCGGGGCTATCGGCAACCGGGGTCAGCCGCCCATCCGCCGGTCGGCGCGGCGGCGTCGTCCCTTTGCCCCGCCCGTCGAGGGACGGACGGCCGGGGCCGGCGCGGGCGCGACCAGCCGGCGCTCCGTCTCGGTCCCGTGCGCCCACCGCACGAGCAGTTCCACTCCGAGGTGGCCGGGGTCGGTCACCACGAGGTCGCCGCCGATGGTCCGGGCGATCGCGCGCGCGGCGGCCTCGTACTCCGGGTGCTCCGACTTTAGCAGGATCATCGTCGTGCGCAACGGCGAGATCGTCGCGAGCTCGCGCGCGCGCTCGAGGGCGTGTTCCATGGCAACGTCGAGCTGCCCCGAACGGACCCGTCCGTCGTCGCCCGTGTACGCTTCGGGGAGCCCGTCCGTGATGAGGTACAGCTCCCGGCGCGTGGCGCGGGACGCGCGCAAGAGGAGGTGGGCGGCCCGGAGGGCCTCGGCGGTGTTCGTGAACGCCCCGGCGGGGCACTCCCACAGCTCGACGAGGTCCATGACGCGGACGTCGTTGTCGAAGGCGAGGAGGTCGATCGTCGCATCCGGGTGCCGTCGTCGGACGGCGACGTAGAGCGCGAGTAGCGCCTTCTTGGCGGCCTCGAGCTTCCCCGACTCCTCCATGCTGCCCGACCGGTCGAAGGCCAGGACGACGTGGACCCGCTCGCTCGTCACCTCGCGGTAGATGTAGCTCGTGCTCTCGTCGATGTGCCGGAGGCCCGCGAGACGGGCCGCGAGCAGCGAGCTCGGGAGGTCGAGGTGCGCGATCTCCTCGGCGCGCTGGAGCCGGGCCTTCTCGTAGACCCCGGTGGCGCCGCCTCCCTTGAGCGACAGGCGCACGTCGCCGGGGAGCTGCCGGCTCTCCTCCTCGAGCAGGAGCCGGGCGAACCGTTCCACGAGCCCGTAGGTGACGGCAAGCTCGCCGCCGCGCTCGGCGACGAACCCGCGCTCCTTGAGCTCGCGCTCCAGCCGGCGCTCCTCGCCCGCACGGATCTCGCTCTCGGTCCGCTCCCGGGCGCGCCGCTCCGCCTCCGCGCGCTCCTCCTCGAGGCGCTTACGTTGCGCCTCGGCCGTGCGGCGTTTCTCCTCTGCCTCCTTCTCGAGGTCGCGCTCGCGGCTCTTGAGCGAGCGGGTCATCGATTGCGTGAGCTCGTCGCGCTGAGGGCCCGACAGGCGGGCGAGCGCGTCGCCGAGCTCCGAGGCCCCGAGCGTGCGGCCGTTTGCGGAGGCGATCGCGATCGGGATCCGACGCCCCCGGCGCTCGGCCGACGTCTTCGCCTTCTTCCGACCAAACAGCCCGCGCAACCAGGCGACGAACCGCGCGAACGCGGCGCGCAGCCGCTCCAGGATGGACGGCGGCGGCGGGGGGCGGTTCCAGCTCGCGTCGGGGAGCAGGAGCGCGCTCCGCACGTCGTCGAGCAGATCGAGGGACGGCAGCTTCGAGAAGTCGATCGCCCGCGCCTCCTTGAGGCGGGCCTCGAGCGCGGCGATGCGGGCCGCGACCTCCTCATCGGAGCGGCGCTGCACCGACTCGAGCTCGTCCGCCCGCCGGTCGAAGTCGTCGAGGAGGCGGCCCACGCGCCGGGACGCCTGACGGCGGAGCCGCTCGCGCAGTCGCTCGAGCCGCTCCTTGAGCTCCCGGTCCTTCGCGGCGCTCTCCGCGAGGAGCCGGCGCGCCCCTTCGACCCCCTCCTCCGCGAGCGCGCGGACGAGCGCCTGCCGGTCGACGGCGTCCAAGAGGTCGTCCGACCGGACGTCGTCGACGAACGCGTCGCACTCCGGAAGGGAGATCTCCGGACTAGAGGGGGGCGTCGTCGCTGTCCTCGTCCTTGCAGGCGAAGAGCGAGTACTCCTCGAGAAGGCGGAACACCTGGGTACCGGCCTCGATCGGCGCGAGGCGGTCCCCCACCGGCTCGCGCTCGGCCACGTACCCCGAGAAGGCGCGGAACTTCGGGAACGTCGTGTCGGTCGCCGCCGCCTGCCGGAGCCCGCCGTCGTCCTTCAGGCGTCGCCCTTCCCCCACGAGGGCTTCGGCCTCCCCGGAGTTCTCCTTGAGGGGACCCCGGAAATACCGGCACCAGTAGACGCCGCCGCTGCGCTTCAGCGACGGGGTCAGGTACTGGTCAACGAACTCGAGCACCCGCTTCTCGTTCTGGCGGAACGAGTCGCCGCTGCGGGCCCGGATCCGGCCGCGCATGGCGTGCAGGAGTCCCGCCTTCAAGTCGGCGCTCCCCGGCACCGCGCGGCCCGCGAGGGTCGCGATCGCCGACGTCCGCTCGGCGACATCGAGCAGCGTGCGGTTCGACCCGACCTCGCCGATGTCCGGGTTGTCCTCGCTCATCCGAAGTCGCCACGCCTCGATGACGCGGACCCCGGCGTCGAGCAGGATCTCGGGGACCCACGCGGTCCCGTCCTCTCGGCCGAGCGCGACGATCTGTCGATTATCGGCGTGCCGGTCGTTGTAGCGCACGTGCAGGCTGGTGAGCCGGTCGGAGAGCGGGTCGTTGATGTTGTCGAGGTCGGAGAGGTTCGAGGTGCACACGGCGACGAACCCCGCCGGGAAGCTCTCCCGGGACTTCGACGGCGTGACCGTTCCCTCCTGGAGGGCCTGGAGCAGCACGTTCTGGGTGCCCAGCGGGAGCTTCCCGATCTCGTCGACGAGCAGGAAGCC
>JASHSX010000057.1 GCA_030040865.1 Thermoplasmata archaeon
CAGTTCGACTTTCCCGAGCGCGGCGCGGTGATCACCGGGGTCCGCACCGCCGAGCTCGCCGGGAACCGCGCGGCCGCCCTGCTCAACGAGGGCGGGTTCCGCGTACGGACGCTGATCGCGAACGAGGCGACCGAGGACGAGGTCGCGCGCGTCGCGCACGAGGCGCGCGCGGACGGGGCGCGCTTCCTGATCGGGGCGGGGGGCGGCAGCAAGATCGACGTGACGAAGGTCGTGGCGGCCCGGCTCGGGATCCCGTTCGTGAGCCTCCCCACGTCGGCCGCCCACGACGGGATCTCATCGCCCCGCGCCTCGCTCCACGGCTCCGCCACGTCGACGAGCATCGAGGCGGCGGTCCCGATCGGCGTCATCGCCGACTCCGAGGTGATCGTCCGCGCGCCGTTCCGGCTCCTCGCCTCGGGGTGCGCGGACGTGATCTCGAACGTGACGGCGATCCTCGACTGGAAGCTCGCCGTGCGGCTGCGCAACGAGGAGTATTCCAGCACCGCCGCGACCCTGAGCGAATACGCCGCCCAGGAGATCACCGACCATGCGGCCGCGATCAAGCCGGGCCTTGAGGAGTCGGTCTGGATCGCGATCCGACCGATCCTCGTCGCGGGGATCTCGATGAGCATCGCGGGCTCCTCTCGGCCGTGCTCGGGCAGCGAGCACCTGTTCAGTCACGCCCTCGACCATGTGGCGCGCCAGCCGGCGCTCCACGGGGAGCAGTGCGGCGTCGGGGCGATCATGATGATGTACCTCCACGGGGGCGACTGGCGCCGGATCAAGGAGGCGCTGCTCACGATCGGGGCCCCGACGAACGCCCGGGGCCTCGGAGTCTCGCACGACGAGATCGTCCGTGCCCTCATGATGGCCCACTCGATCCGGCCCGATCGCTACACGATCCTCGGCGACAACGGGCTCACCCGCGAGGCCGCCGAGCGCCTCGCCCGCGTGACCGGGGTGATCGAGTAGATGCCCGACATCACGCTCCTCGCCGTCGGCGAGGCACGCCCGGGGTTCGAGTTCGTCTACCAGGGCGGTGGACCGGTCTGCCGGACCTGCCCCTACCGGCATGCGTGCTTGACGCTCGATCCCGGCCGCCGGTACACCGTCACGAAGGTCCGACCCATCGTCCACCCGTGCGCCCTCCAGGAGAGCGATGCGCACGTGGTGGAGGTCGCTGCGGTGGCGCGATCGCTCGTGCTGGACGCCCGGACCGCCGTGGTCGGTAGCTCGGTCGAGGTCGGCCGCTACCCATGCCGGCGCCTCGACTGCCCCAACTGGTCGATCTGCGCGGGCCCGTCCCTCCCGGCGCGGCAACGGTTCCGCATCGAACGGATCGACGAGGGGACGGCCGAGTGCCGCATCGGCCGAACGTTGAAGCGCGTGGACGCCGTCTAGCGCGGCATGCGGGGCTGTGGGGTAGCTACGGACGCGAGGCACGCACCTCGGTCCGCTCTACTGGTCCATCCTTCGAGCTTTGGGAGCTCGGGACCCCGATTCAAATTCGGGCAGCCCCATCCGACCCGGCCGGAGTGACGGTAGCTCCGTGTCCGCCCCTGCGTTCGCCGTAACCCTGACGACCCGGAACAACGCCGCCACGGTACGCGAGTGCCTGGAATCGATCCTCCCCCAGGTACGGGGCGTGGGCGAGGTGGTGGTCGTGGACGCGGGGTCGACGGACGGTACCGCGGAGATCCTCGCGGAGTTATCCCGCGCCTGGCCGGAGCTGACGGTCGTCTCGGCACCGCTCAACCGCGGGGAGGGACGCAGCCGGGCCGTGCGGGAGTCCCGGGCGCCGATCGTGCTGTCGCAGGTCGACGCCGACAATCGGTACTTCCCGGGGAGCTTCGTCGCAGCGGCCACCGCGACCGCGTCGAGCGACCGCGACCTCCTGCTGGTGGAAGGAGAGCACGACCCGAACCCGTCGTGCACCCGCTGCTACGCGTGGAAGCGGACCTCGTTCGAGCGCCTGGGCGGGTATCCTCCGATCCAGTACGAGGAGGACCTGGCCGTGATCCAGCATGCGCTGCACGACGGACTGCGCCTGGGGGCGTACCGCGTCCCGCGCCTGGGGGACGACCTGAAGCCCCGGGGCCCGACGACCGCCTTCCGCCTTCCCGTCCACCGCCGCCTCGCCCCGTTCGTCCGGACCGCCCGGCTGTTCCGCCGGCTCGGGTACGGGTACCTCGAGTACACGCGGTTCCTCTGGCTCACGCGCCGGGGGGCCGCTCGGTTCGTCGGGGGCGTGGGGCTCGCCGCCTACGCCTATCTCACCCCCGCCGGCCCCGCGTCGACGGGCGGGCAGGGCCACTTCCCGTCCGGGGGCTGAACCAGGGTGGTCGAGGGGACGGAGGCGGCACCGGCCGCGGGGACGCGGGTCTCGGCGGTGATCACCGAACAGACGCCGCGCGGCTACCTCTCCGCGGCGATCGGCTCTGCCGTGGCGGCCGGCGCCGACGAGATCGTCGTGGTCCGTGCCGTCCCCTCGCCGGTCCTCGAGTGGGCCGGTCGCTTTCGCGACATCCCGTGCGTCGAACTCCCTACGGGCCGCAAGCAGGCGCTCGGTGTGGAGACGGCGACCGGAGATGTCGTCGCGTTCCTCGACGACGACGACCTCTGGGAGCCGACGAAGGTCGAGCGGATCCGGGCGCGCTTCGCGGCGTCGCCGGATCTCGTCTACCACGACCACGCCCAGACGGCGATCGACGCGTCCGGCCGACCGGCGGCCGCGACCCACCCCGAGTTCGCGGGGCGTTCGCCGGAGCGGTTTTCGGGCATGGACCGCGACGCGGTGTGGACCCTCTTCGACCGCATCTGGCCGGGGAACAGCTCCTCGACGAGCGTGCGACGTGCGTGGGCCCTCACCGGGACGGGCGCGCTCCGGGAGACCGCGTGGGCGGCGGACGCGTTCTGGCTCGTCGCGGCCCTGCTGAGCGACCGGGGGATGGAACTGAGCCCCGAGCGTTTGACCCGCCTGCGGCTCCACGGGGAGAACATGTCGAACCCGCGCGAGGTCGATGCCGCCTCGTTCCGGCGGCGGCACGCCGAGGCGAGCGCCCGGTTCGCCGCGGCGTACTCGTCGCTCGCCCGACTCGCGGCGGACCGAAGGGGGCCCACCGCTCCGCTCTCCCGCTTCCTCGCCCAGCAGGCGGAGACGTTCGAGTTCCAACAGCGGCTCGAGGTCGGCGCGAACGCCCGTTCGGCCGCTGCGCGGTACCTCCGTCGGGGTGCCGGCCGCCACCGGGCCGGACTCTGGGGCACGGCGCTCATCGCCCTCGCCTCACCCGCGGCGGGGCGAACGCTCCTGTACCGCGCCGGTCGCCAGCGGTCGCGACTCGGCTAACCCGGAATCGCCGGTCCGGACCGCGCTAGGAGTTCTCGGTACAGCGCGACGTGCGCGGCGGCGACCCGGGGCCATGCGAACCGTTCCTCGGCGAGCCGCCGACCCGCGGCCCCCATTCGCCGCCGGAGCGCCTCGTCCTCGGCGAGCAGCTGGGAACGCTCGCGGAAGAACGCCTCGAGGGCCGGGATCCCCGCGGACTCCGACGGGGCGACGAACCCCGTCGCACCGTCCTCGACGATCGAGCGCACCGTACGGGAGGCGACGACCGGCCGGCCGCAGGCGGCGGCTTCCCCCACCGCGAGGCCGAACGTCTCCGACTCGCTCGGGTGGACGATGAACCCGGCGCGGTGGATCTCCTCGACCATCTCCTCCGAGCTCAACTCGCCGAGCAGCTCGACGGGCCCGCTGCGACGGACCTCCTCCGCGTACTCGGGGTCCTGGATCGGTCCGACGACGCGGAGACCGATGCCGGTCCCCGCGAGGGCGCGTCCCGCGAGGTCCCACCGCTTCACCCGTCGGACCGCGCCCAGGCCGATCGCGACCCGCCCGTTTCCCGGGCCGGGGGCGGCGGAGAACCGCTCCAGGGAGATCCCGTGCGGGATCACCCGGACGGGGCCGGCGGCCCGCCCGTGGGCGTAGGCGCGCACGGCGTCCGCGACGAGCTCCGTCTCGGTGATCGTGGTGCTCGCGCGGAGGGTCGCCCACCGGTCGAACCAGAACACCCAGCGGTAGAGGCTCCGATCCGGGAAGAACCAGGCGGGGTTGTGCGTCGTGTACACGTACGGGAGGCCGAGCAGGCGGAGGCGGAACGCCGGCACTCCCAGGTGCGCGTGGATGACGTCCGCCGGCCCGGAGCCGATCCGGCGATCGAGCTCGGCCGCGAAGCGGAACTGGTCCCACTGGACTCCTCGGTACGTCACGTTCACGATCCGTACCGAGTGACCGGCGGCCCGCAGCGCCTCGGCGAGCTCCCAGATCGCCCGAGCGATCGACCCGTAGCGGGGGGGCGGGATCGGAGTGACCCCGCTGCCGACGAGCACGACCTGCACGCAGCGCGCGAACGGTGGACCGGGTATAAGTTTCCCCGAGCCGCCGTCCGGGGGGGTTCCGCGGGGTCGAACCTTTTACGACCGGGCGGCTGGCCCGTTCCGCCGTCTCGGCACGGGGCGGGTGGGGGACCGACCTGGCGGACGAACCGACGGCCACCGCGGAGGCGGCGAACCCGGCCGGTCGCGTCGGATTCGCCGAACTGTACTGCGAAACCTGCGCTCGGATCACCCCGCACCGGCTGCTTAGGGTGCGATCGCCGGGGGCGGCGGCTGCGCGGACCGCCCGGGGGATCGCCCGCTGCCGCGTCTGCCGGTGGACCCATCCGTTCGTTTCCGAGCTGGGACGGACCCACGAGGTGATGGTCGTGCGCTCCGACGGTCCGACGTCCGAGCGGGAACGGATCGCCCTGACGTCGGACCGGACGCTGCAGGTCGGCCAGAACCTTCCCGGCACGGGGAGCCCGTGGCGCGTCCTGAAGATCGACCGCCGGGACGGGCGGTCGTCCTCGTCGGCCCCCGTCCCGGAGATCGCCACCGTGTGGACGGTCCGGGACCGAGGCACCGTCGTGAAGGTCTCCGTCGTCGAGGGCCGCCGGACCCACGCGGCTCGGCTGCGCGTCCCGCCGTCGACGGAGCTTCGGGTCGGGGAACGCGTCCGGGTGGACGGCGTGTCCCTCGAGATAGCGGCGTTGCGCGCGCGGGGGCGGACCTGGCACCATCCCGGGGCCGCGTTCGCGGCGCGCGAGGTCGAGCGGCTCTACGGTCGGCGGATCGTGAGGCCGCCGGCCGGAAGGATGGACTGGAGGAACGACCGGGAGAGCCCGAGCTCCTTCGACAGCTCGACCTCGCGAGCAGCGCGTTCCCGGTCGTCGCCCGGAGTGAGGAGGACCCGCACGTCGCCGAGGGCCCGGACCGACTCCGGCGGGGCCGCGGTCCACCGTTCCACGCCGTCGTGACGGACCGGCCCGACCGCGAGCTCGAGCGGGAGGTCCTTGAGCACGTTCTTCGTGCCGTGGATGACCCACGCCCCCTTCGGCACGAACTCCCCGGTCGCCGCTTGC
Source organism: Thermoplasmata archaeon (assembly GCA_030040865.1). Classification (GTDB taxonomy): domain Archaea; phylum Thermoplasmatota; class Thermoplasmata; order Lutacidiplasmatales; family UBA184; genus Lutacidiplasma. Next base: position 5,457 of record JASHSX010000057.1, read on the forward strand.
TTCGACACCTGGTCGGGCGTCACCCAGAACGCCGAGGCGGACGCGAGCCCGGCGCGCCAGGCCTTCGAGAAGGCCACGGCCCACTGACCCGCCTCGCGGATCGCGGCGTCGGAGATCGATCCACCGTCCTCGCGCCGTTTCACGATGACGGAAGAGGCCCCCCGGAGGTCGGCGTGGAGATACCGGTCGCCGTCCTTGAGGTTCTTCCGGACGATGAGGTCGTTCGACGCGGCGTCCCGGCCGGCGATCACGATCGTACGGTCCGAGGTCAGGAACCAACGGTACCGCTCGAACCAGAACGGCTTCCCGGCGGGTCCCCCGTCGGCCGCGCGCGGGCGCGCCGGACGCTGGGTCGACGGTCGCTCCCGCCGGGCGCGGGCGTCGGCCAGGGCCGCGGTCGCTCCTTTGAGCTTGGCGCCGAGGCGCTTCCCCTCCTCGAACCACTCTTGGGCCGACTCCCGCGGCGTTCGGTCGGCGCGGAGTTGGACCGTCCGCTCTCCGAGGACGGCCGCGACCCGTTCCGCCGAGCGCCCCGCCGCGCCCGCCTTCGCGACGATCTCCTCGGCTTCGCGATAGTGGTCGAAGATCGCCTGCGCGTCGGCCTTCCGCTCTTCGATCTCCCGCGCGAGCGCCACGATCGCCGCCTCCTGCTGCTCGATCTGGCGGTCGAGCTCCCGCCGGGCGGCCTCGGCCGCCCGCTCCTCCTCGGACGGGAGCTCCGGCTGAAGGGCCCGGAAGTACTCGAACGCTGACTCGGAGAACGTCGGGCGGCGTTCCGCCTCGACCCCCTCGAGGAGCTCCCACCGTCGGGAACGGTAGGGGGTGGCGTCGACGAGGGACCCGTCGCGTCGGTAGAGGTGCCCGGCCGGACGGTCGCCGACCTCGGAGAGGATCGCGCCGATCGCCTCCATCAACCGCACGGCCGCGTCGTGCGGACGCGGCGAAGCGGGGGCGTCCGGGGCGAGACCCGCCCGGGCCAGGAGCTCCTCGGCGACCGGTCCTCCGAAGGCGAGCCGCGCCGCGACCGTGCTGGCGAGGTCCGTCCGGGAACGGGAGAGCTCTCCCTCGACGGTCGCGAGGGTGGCCGCCCACGGGTCCGCGCGTTGGGGCGGCCGCGAGTAGGGCGCGCCGGGCCGGACGACCCGGTGGGCCCATCGTCGCGCCGTCGCGACCGCGAGGATCTTCCCGTCGCGCGCCACCGTGAGGTTCCCCGAGCCGAACATCTCGAGGGCCACGAGGATCTCGCCGGGCTCGTCGGTCCGGGCGAGCCCGAGCTCGAGGAATCGCTCCCCTTGGGGCTCGGAGACCGATCGCAGCGCGGCCCCCGAGAGTAGGCGGCGCAGGTCCTTCGCGAACGGGGAGAGTTCCTCGGCCCGGCGGGGCCCCTCTTCGACCAGGACCGCGTAGCGACCGGGGACGAGCACGAGTTCGAGCTTCCCCGAGCGCACGGAGCGAAGCGTGAGCGACCAGCCGCCGGCCACGAGATCGAACGCCTTGTCGACGCGGGCGGGGCCCAGGGCTCGGAGTTCGCGGGCGACCGCGAGCGTGTCGAGGGAGGTGAATCGGTCCTTCGGTAACGGATCTCCCGGCATCGCGTCCGCCTGGGCGTCGGCGCGCCGACCGAGCGCCACGCATTAAGAGGTTGCCGCGCTGCCCGCCGACGTGGGGCTCGGCCTCCCGACCGACGCGGCGGGCTGGCGGGCCCGCGCCCGAGCGTTCACCGCCGAACGGGTCGCCCCGATCGCCGCCGAGATCGACCGCCGCGACCGCGTGCCGGACGAACTCCTACCCCCGCTGGCCGAGAGCGGTTTCCTCGGGCTCGGCATCCCGCGGTCCTGGGACGGCTCCGCCGGCGACGCGCGCTCGGTGTCTGCGGTCCTCGACGAGCTGGCCCGCGGGAGCGCGGCGGTCGCGGTCCTGGTGTCGGTCCACCTCGCCGTCTGCGCCCATCCGATCCTCGAGTGGGGCACGGAGGTCCAGCGGGAACGGTTCCTGCGTCCCCTCGCCCGTGGCGAACGCATCGGCGCCTTCGCGCTCACCGAGCCGGGGGCCGGGTCCGACTCGGCCGCCCTCACGACCCGGTACTCTCGGGCCGCGGACGGGTTCGAACTGCGAGGGACGAAGATGTTCACCTCGAACGGGGTCAGCGCCGGCACGCTCCTCGTCTTCGCGACGAGGGACCCGTCGCTCGGTCACCGGGGCATTTCGGCGTTCATCGTGCCGCCGGGGTCGCCGGGCTTCTCGGTCGCCCAGCGTCTCGACAAGCTCGGCCTCCGCGGCAGCGAGACGTGCGAGCTCGTCCTCGACGGCGTGCGGCTCCCGTCCGAGAGCCTCCTCGGTCCGGAGGGGAGCGGGCTCAAGGTGGCGCTCGGCGCCCTGACCGCCGGCCGCGTCGGGATCGCGAGCTGCGCGCTCGGGGTCGCGGAGAGCGCCTTCGCGGCCCTCCGGGGCGCCGCGCAGCGATCGCGGGAGGAGTGGATGCGGATCGCCGTGGCGGAGGCGTTCGTCGAGCTCGCGGCCGCCCGCGCCCTCGTCGAGCGGGCGGCCGAGCGAAAGGACGCCGGAGCCCCGTACGCATCGGAGGCGGCGGTCGCGAAGTTGTTCGCCGCCCGAGCCGCGGTGTCGATCGCCGGCCGCGGCGTCGACGTGGCCGGCCCGGAGGGAGTGCGGGCCGGCGCCGCCGCGGAGCGGCTGTACCGGGACGCGCGCGTGTTCCCGATCGTCGAGGGGACGACGGAGATCCAGGCCCTCGTCCTGGCGCGGGAGCTCCTCGGCCGGGAGCCGTCCGAGAATCCTTAGGTAGCGCGCCCGGCTGCCACGGGCGTGCCGTCGCGCGCGCGTTCCCCCACAGCCTCCGCCGAGCCCTCGACGAGCGTGCCGCTCGCCGAGACGGGGATCGACCCCGAGTGGCGCGCCGTGCTCGAGAAGGACGGCATCGCGAGCCTGTACCCGCCGCAGGCCGCCGCCGCGGGACCCGCGCTCGCGGGGGAGAGCCTGCTGCTCGCCTGCCCCACGGCGAGCGGGAAGTCGCTCGTCGCCTACCTCGCCGTGCTGCGCGCGTGGCGTGCCGGACGCAAGAGCCTGTACCTCGTGCCGCTGCGGGCCCTCGCCCACGAGAAGGCCGAGGAGCTCGAGCGCTTCCACGAGCTGGGGCTGCAGGTGGGCCTGTCGATCGGTGACTTCGACCTTCCGAACGAGCGCCTGGAGAAGCTCGACGTGCTCGTCGCGACGAGCGAGAAGGCCGACGGTCTCCTCCGTCGCGGAAGCCCCTGGCTCGACCGCCTCGGAGTCGTCGTGGCGGACGAGATCCACCTGATGCGCGACCCCGACCGGGGCCCGACCCTCGAGGTGACCCTGACCCGCTTGCGGCGATCGTACCCGGACCTTCAGATCGTGGGCCTGTCGGCGACGGTCGGCAACTCCGAGGAGGTCGCGGCGTGGCTCGGCGCGCGCCACATCGCGAGCGACTTTCGCCCGGTGCCGCTCAAGCTCGGCGTTTACTTCGGCGGCCGGATCACGTTCACGGACCTTTCGGTGCGGGAGATCGCCGGTCCCGGCGAGTCGATCCCCCGGCTGGTGCGCTCGGTGGTGCAGGAGGGGGGGCAGGCGCTGGTCTTCGTGAACAGTCGGCGCGCCTCGGAGCAGCTCGCCGAGGCGCTCACCGGCACCGTCCGGGGGCTGCTGTCGCCCGAGGAGCGCGCCCGGGCGCGGTCGGCGACGGAAGAGCTCGCGAGCGTCTCCGACGAGGAGACCGAGGGGATCCGCCGTCTGAGCGGGCTCCTCCCGAACGGCGTTGCGTTCCACAACGCGTCGTTGACCAATCCCGAGAGGCGGGTCGTGGAGCGGGCGTTCCGCGATCGCGGGCTGAAGGCCCTGGTCGCGACGCCGACCCTGGCGGCCGGGATCAACCTTCCCGCGCGACGAGTCATCGTTCGCGACACGTCGCGCTACGACGATCGCCTCGGGCTCCAGGCGCCGATCCCGGCGCTCGAGATCCACCAGATGCTCGGCCGGGCCGGCCGGCCCCGGTTCGACCCCGTCGGCGAGGCGCTGCTCGTCGCCCGGACGGAGGACGACGAGGACCGGCTCCTCGACGTCTACCTCTCGGCGGGGCCCGAACCCGTCGAGAGCCGGCTCGCGGCCGACCCGGCGCTGCGCATGCACGTGCTCGCGCTCGTGGCGAGCGGGGCGGTCGCGAACGACGCGGAGCTCGCCGGCTTCTTCGCGGCGACCTTCTACGGCAGCACCCTCCCGCTGCCGCAGCTGAGCGCGCGCATCGCCCGCGTCCGCCGGTTCCTCGAGGCGAACGACCTCTTGGAGGAGGGACCGACGCTGCGGGCCACCCGGTTCGGGACGCTCACGAGCCAGCTGTACCTCGACCCGCTCAGCGCCATCGTGCTGCGCGGCGTGGTCGAAAAGGCGCCGCTCGGCGTCGCGCCGTTCCCGCTCCTCGCCGCGATCGCGGCGACGCCGGACCTCCCGCCGATGTTCCTGCGGCGCGGGGAGGAGTCGGACCTCCTCGCCCGGTACACGGACGAGGCCGAGGAGCTCCTCGCGAAGCCGGAGGAGCCGCCGCTCGACCTCGAGCTCGAGGTCTTCCTCGCCACGCTGAAGACGGCCACGGTCCTTGAGGCGTGGACCGA
>JASHSX010000058.1 GCA_030040865.1 Thermoplasmata archaeon
GGCGGTACATCTTCTTCATCAACGTCCCGATCGGGGTCGTCGCCGTCCTGCTCGGGATCCGCACGCTGCCCCGCCCGAGAACAGAACGGACCACCTTCGACTGGCCGGGGTTCGCCCTGTTCTCGGCGATGCTCGGGCTCATCTGCTACGGAGCGATCGAGATCGCGGTCTACGGCGTCGACGTCTCAAACGTCGCCTACCTGGCTCTCGGGCTGTTGCTCGTTCCTGTCTTCGTGCTGATCGAGCTCCGGCAGTCCCGACCGATGCTCGAGCTCCGGGCCCTTCGAGGCCGGCTGCTCGGTTTCTCCCTCTTGGCCGCCTTCCTTCAGGCGACCGGTTACCTCGCGGTCATCTTTCTGCTGACAATGTACTTGCAAGGGCTCCGTGGACTCACTCCGCTCGATGCGTCGCTCCTGCTCGTTCCGGGGTATCTCTTGGGGGCTCTGGCCGGCCCGTACATGGGTCGCCGGGTCGACCGCTACGGCGCGCGCGCGCTTGCGACCGGAGGGATCCTCTGCATGGCGTTCGCCGTCATCGCATACTCCGAGTTTTCGCTGACGACATGGCTGGGCTGGATTCCGGTGATCTCCCTCGTTTCGGGCGTCGGATCCGGTATGTTCTATCCGGCGAACACGACGGCGATCATGAGCCAGGCGAACACGCGTACGTTCGGATCGATCAGCGGCCTTCGCGCTACGGTCGTGAACATGGGCACGCTGCTGAGCTTCGTGATCGCGGTGACCATCGCCTCCGCGAGCATCCCCCGTCAGGTCGCCTACGAGGTGTTCCTCGGCACCAACAATTCCCTCGGCAGCCTCGCCCCCCAGTTTCTGGACGGGATCCGGGGCGCCCTCTACGGTGCGGCCGTTATCCTTGCGGTCGCGGGCGTACTCTCGTGGTCTCGGGGAAAGTCTCCGGCGCCTGCCTCGACTCAGTCAACGGCACCCCATCCGAACGTGGCGTCCAACGACCGATGAGTCGCCCTCAGAATCGGTACTCTACCGACGGCGCCGCTGACTTGCTTGCAGCCTCAGCGCATCGCGCAGGATCGTCTCGTGGTCGAACGCCAACGGATAGGCGTCGCGAATCGGTACCCACGCGCAGTCTCCCGCGTCGTCCCCCGGCCGGGGCGTGCCGGGGCGTCCGGACATGAGGTAGGCGACCGTTGCCGTCGGCTTCCTCGGGTCGCGACCGGGTCCGGAGTACACTCCGACAATCCGGCCGGGACGGGCGCGGAGCCCGGTCTCTTCTCGCAACTCGCGTACGACGGCCTGTTCCACGGTCTCCGTCAGCTCGACAAAACCTCCCGGGAGAGCCCAGGAACCTCGAAACGGCGGACGTCCGCGGCGGACCAGAAGGACCCGGCCGCGATCGATCCAGACGGCGTCGGTCGTAAGCGCCGGCCCCGCGTAGTGTCGTGCCACGCCGCGGCGAGCGGGAACATCCTCATGAGCTCGAGGCCCCGGACCCCGCGGCACGACGTTCGAGGGCCGGCACCACCGGAGTGCTATCCCGCTTACGAGGCCGCCTAACCGTAGCCCCACGTTCGAAGGCGATCGGAAATAGTCAGCGGACCGACTGACGTTGACCCGCTCGTCCGACGGACGATGTTGGCCACTGTCAAAGCGGAGTCAATCGTGGCCGCCACGTCGGGCCGGCTTGTGTCGGGGGCGTAAGGCGCGGCCGACTGGCGGCCCATATCGATCTGGGACTGCTTCCCAGACTCGACATTCACTGCGAGCTTCGTGCCGTCCCGATACACCACGATGTAACGATCAGGTCGCTTCCGGCTCTCCACGAGTCGATTCGAACCAAGCGAATCGCGCAGATTCACGTCCGAGAATGACATCGCCGGAGCCTGAGAAAACTCCTGGAGCGTGCTGAGTGCTCCGTCCAGGCCCGAGGTCGTGGTCGCCCCCTCGCTCACCGCGTCGAGGACCAGCCGGTAGAGCGCGCGCGTCGAGACCCACTCCGAAAAGGACGATCGACTGCGATCCGAACCTGCCGGTTTCACGATCAGGGGCACGCGATGCAAGGAGCTCGAAATGCCGAACATGTGGTAAATCGACCCTTCCTCTCCGAATGCCTGCCCGTGGTCTCCCGTCACAATGACCAGCGTATTGTCCCAATCCCGATGCTGCCGGATGAGGTCGAGGAGGAGCCCAAGGCGAACGTCGATCAGGTCGATACAGCGTCGGTAGAGCATGGTCATTGCGGTGCGCTGCTCGTCGGTCCACAGCCCTTCGCCTCCATCGGCACCGATCCCGTCCTGGCGAAATCGAAGCCGGTTCCACAAGGTCCGTCGGTTCTCGGGGCCGCGAGTGACGCCCAGGTACGGCTCGTGCGCATCGAGAAGATTGACGAACGTGTACGAGGGCTGATCCTTCGGTATGCGAGACAGCCAGCGGGACAGCGATTCCTCGATCCATGGAGCGGTGACCGACCAACCGCCGTGATCGGCCCCGGGATGACCGTCGGGGATTCGACCGAGCGCCCGGTCTGTGGTGTCGCTCAGGAGAGGCCACCGCTCGAGCGAACCAAAGAAGCTCGAGAGTGCCCGCTTACGGACCTTCGACGTGCCGTGGGTCGGTTCGCCGGCCGGGCCCCCCGGGACTGAGGACGTCGAGCGGGCTAAGTTTGGATGCCGTGAGACCGTCGATCGGAAGAAGCAATCCACGAACGACCCCAGTCGGTGAGTGTCGAAACCCCGGGCCAGTCCGTTCTCTCCGGCGATCAGCGGGTTCGCCGAGAACAGGCCGGTACGGTACCCTCGAGCCGCCAGGGACTCCGCCAGCGTCGGTATGCTGGGGGCGAGGTGAGCCTCGCCGCCTTTGATCAGTCGGTGTTCCCAGGGATCGAGGCCGGTGAACATGCTGGCGTGCGAGGGGACCGTCCACGACGCTGGGGAGAGAGCACGCGTACACACCAGGGAGTCGCCGGCGAGCCGTCGGGCGGTCACGAGGCCCCCCGCGCGCGCGGTGGAGGGGTCAAAGTCCTGCGCTCGCACGCAGTCGAGGACCACGACGAGAACGTCAGGTAGTTTCACGGAACCCACCCGGGCGAGCCGCGCAGCGTGAGAGTCGGCCGCCTTTTATGCTCTCGTCCCTAGTGGCGTATGTTCTGCCGTCGTACCGAGCGTCGCTGGGCCGGAGGGTCCGCGCGTGCCATGACACGATCAGAACTCGGGACCGCGTGGACTTGCAGCCGGCGCGGTGCGATTGCCGGCGGGTCGACTACTTCAAGGCGAACCGCGCCTCCCCGAAACGGATTCCGGAACGGTAGAGGTCCCGTGAAGATCCTCCTGGCCTGCGCGCAGTCCCCTCCAACGATCTCGGGATATTCGCAAGTCGCCGGACATCTGGCCGACGGATTTCGCGACTCCGGACACGAGGTCGAGCTCGTGACCGAAGGCCACGGGTGCTACCGGCGTGGTAGGGCTGTCTGGCTCGATGCCACGGGTCGTGCGCTCCTGGCAAGAGGGGCAGACGTCGTCCAAGTAATCGGCCCGAGTCCACCGTTCACGGAGCAGGTAGCTCGCTGCGCGCACCGGCTCGGTCTACCCGTCGTGTACTACGTGCACGCCTTCGCGGGAATGCAAACCTACCGCTCGGGCACTGTGTACCGCCTCATCGACTCACTCTACACCAACACGTACTACCGACGCGCGTTGCGTGGAGTTACTCACGCTACCTCGAGCACGACGGAGTTCGCCCGGCAATGCCGAAGCTATGCCGGTCTTTGGACCGTCATCCCGAACGGTGTCGACGATCCGTGCCTTCGGGCCGGGTCGATGCCGGCCGCAGAGGCGGCGTCGGACCCGGACCGCGAGTTGCAAATCTTGTTTGTCGGTCAGCTTCGACCCTACAAAGCGGTAGATGGTTTGCTTCGGGCTCTCGAGCGGAATGTTCGAGCGGGTCATCCGGCCCGGCTCACGATAGTGGGAGACGGACCGGAGCGCCCAAACTGGGAGAACCTCGCACGAGAACTGCGCCTCGGCGAGCGCGTGGAATTCCGGGGCAGCCTTAGCTCCGCAGACCTACACTCCGAGTACCTGGTCAACGACGTGCTCGCCCTGCCGAGCGTCGGCGGAGAGAGCTTTGGGATCGTGCTGCTAGAAGCCCGGTTGCACGGTCTCGATATCATCGCTTCGGACCTGCCGGGCGTGCGGGAGTTGGTGCTGTCCATCGGGGGAAATCTGGTCCCGCCTCGGGCGGTCGAGTC
>JASHSX010000059.1 GCA_030040865.1 Thermoplasmata archaeon
GAGGGCCTCGCTCCGGCGCGCGAGCTCGGCCCGGGTGCCGGCGGCGAAGCGCACCCGTCGCGCCACCCAGAGCCCGGCCGAGGGCGACCGCACCCAGAACGTCTGCACGCCGAGCCACCCGTCGGGGCCGACGAGCGCGGACCAGTCGGGGGCGTCGTCCGGACGCGGCGGGCGCCCCGGCTCGCCCCAGCTTCCCGCGGGGATCGGGACGAGGACCCCGCCCCGGCCCGGCGGGTCGTGCGGCGGACCGAACGGCGGTGGGGCGGCCCGCTCCTCGATCGACGGGAACGTCCGGTCGACGCACGCCCGGACCGTCGCAACGAGGGAACCCGGGCGAACGGTCACCCACGCCGCTCCCTGGAGCGGGTCCGACTCGAGGACAACGCCGCCGGGGGACCGCGTCGCGGCGACGGCGAGCGCGAGGGCCCGGTAGAATCGCGCGCGCACGACGGGGGCGGCGTCGAGACGGAACGCCGCGGTCGCCGTCGACCTCACGGAGCGTCCCCCTGCTCCGCCTGCGCGACGATCGCGTCGATCCGGCGCGCGAGGTCCCCGAGCCCGCTCCGCTCGGCGAAACGGCGGAGCGTCTCGGTCTCGACGACGCGGGCGACGGCCCGGTCCCCCTCCCAGAGGCGAACGACCCAGGCGAGGCGGCCGTCGGGGTCGCGGACGAGCCGAGCCCAGGGGCGGTACGGTCCCGCCAGCGGGAGGCGCACGGCGGCGACGACGTGGCGGCGGTCGACGTTCGGACGAACGGGTTCGGCGGGAATCGGTTCCGGGGCGATGCCTCGGGCATCCACGGTGGTTCACGTTCCCCCCTCCGCCCGGCGGGCCGGCGGGGAAGGGAGCTCGGTCGGGGCGTACGGCGCCGCACCCCGGCGGGCCCGCCACCGCGGCCGGACCGCCGCGGAGCGTCGGGGTGCGGGGTCCGGTCCGGGGACCGGGGTCGCCGAGCGGGCGGCTGGGAGCTCCCCGGCGCGAACGTCCGGCGGATCCGGCCGGGCGTCCGCCCGCGGGGGCGGGGGCCGCGAAGGGCTACTCGCGCTTCGGGTCGGCGCCGCTCACTCGGCGGTCGGGCCCGGTCGCGCCGGGCTGTCCCGGATGCAGACCCAGGGTCCGCGAGGGGATCGTCCGGTGGGCCGGGTCGTGGGGGCTCGCTCGGCGTCGGGGTCCGTCGGGGTCCGGGGCGCGAACGGGATCGCGCGGCGGGACGCGGACGGGAGGTCGGACGCGGAGGCGGGCATGTCGCCCCGGCGAGGTCCGCCGAAGGGTCGGGGCGCCGGGACGAGCGAACGGTGAACGATGCCCGGCGTCAGCCGGTGTAGCGGAGCGTGCGCACGCCCTTCAATGCCAGCAGCGCGACGCCGTTCGCGAGCGTACCGAGCCCGGCGATCGCGTACGTGACGACGATCCCGTGCGTGTCCGCGAGCACCCCGCCGACGACGATGCCGGCCGGGATCGCGACGAACGTGCCGGTCGAGTCGATGCTTAAGACCCGGGCCAGGAGATCGTTCGGCACGATCGCCTGGACCGTCGAGTAGTAGACCGTGTTGATGAGGCCGATATTGAGCCCCAGGACCGCGACGCCGAGCAGGGCGACCGGGAGGTCCCGGCCGAGGGCGAGGAGGCCGATGCCCCCCGCGTCGGCGAGGACGGCGGCCCCCATGAGGAGCCCCGCGAACCGGCGGGCGCGGATCCTCCCGACCAGGAGCGCGCCGACGGCGATCGAGCCGGAGAGCGCCGCCTCGAGGTACCCGAAGTAGAGGGCGCTCGGGCCGAGGATCACGGCCGAATAGACGACGAGGAACGAGAGGACCATCGTCGCGAGGAAGTTCGCCGGCAGGAAGCCGAGCGTGATCTCGAGCAGCGGCCGGTGCTCGCGCATGTACCGCATCCCCTCCCCCATCTCCCGGGGGACCGAGCGCGGGCGGCCGGTGGGCGCGTCGCGGGGCCGCCCCAGGCCGACCGCGATCTGGAAGAGGAGGATCGCCGACAGCGCGTACGTCGCGGCGTTGATCCCGAGGCCGAGGACGGGCCCGGCGGTCACGATCAGCAGTCCGCCCACGCCGGCGCCGATCGTCGAGGCGGTCTGGCTCGACGCGGAGAGGATCCCGTTCGCGTCCTCCAGGTGGGCGGCGTCGACGATGCGCGGGAGCATCGCCTGGCTCGCCGGCGTGAACAGCGCCGTGAACGTGTAGACGACGGTCATGACCCCGAGGACGAGCAGCAGCGAGAAGCCGGCGAGGTACAGCGCGGCGGCGAGGCCCGCCATCGCGAACGCGCGGACGATATCCGCGCTCATCATGAGGCGACGGCGGTTGTAGCGGTCCGCGAGGACTCCGGCGAACAGGCCGAAGACGATCCCGGGGACGATCCCCGTGAGCCCGACCGCGGCGACGTCGAGCGTGCTGCCGGTCGCGTGGTAGACCAGCCAGCTCACCGCGACGCTCGAGATCGAGCCGCCGAGCGCGGCGACGGTCGAGGAGCCGAGGAGGAAGCGGAACCCGGGGGCCGCGACGGTCGACGCGGCGGGCGCCGGCGCGGCCGGGACCTCGGTGGGCGGGCGGTCCATCGACGCCGCCGAGCCGGCTCCGCTATTTCAGGGCGGATTCCCGGGAGCGGTCCAGTACCGTGCGCCGCCGGCTTGCCGTGAATACCCGCGCATAACCGGGACGGGTTGATATCGCGGGAGACCGAGCACCGGCCGGGAGCAACCTCCCGGGAAGCGACGATGCGGAAAGTAGGGTCGGTGAAGGGTCATGCGGCGATAGGGGCCGCCCTCGTGCTCACGGTGGCGGTCGGCGTGCTGATGGTGGGGAGCTCGGTGGCGGGGTCGATCGTGCCGGCGGTCTCCGGCCCGCCGGCGGCGCCGTTCAAGCTCCACGCCGCGATCGAGCTCAACAGCGCGGACCCGCAGGTCAACGGCATCTTCGGGATCACCACCGCGATCGCGGGCACGTGCGTGGCGGTGGGCGCGGCGTTCGAGAAGCTCCCGGGCGCCGAAGCGGAGGACGGGAACGTCTACCTGTTCAATGCGACCACCGGGCAGTTCGTGCAGTCCCTCTCCAGCCCGAACCCGAGGTTCTACGGACAGTTCGGCTGGACGGTCGCGATGACCGCGACGACCCTGGTCGTCGGCGCTCCGAACGAGACCGCGCGGGGGTCGGTGGGGGCCGGCAACGCCTACACGTACACCGTCTCGAAGAGCTGCGGGGCCACGCTCGAAGCGACGCTGCCCGAACCGAGCCCGCAGGCGGGGAAGAACAGCCTCCTGCTCGGCGGCGAGTTCGGATACTCGGTCGGGATCAGCGGCTCCGACGTGATCGTGGGGGCGCCCAACGAAACGGCGCACGGGCTGAGCGCCGCGGGCAACGCCTACCTCTTCTCCGCGTCGGGCAGCTGGCTCGCCTCGCTCACCTCCCCGAATCCGATCGCGGGCGGCAACTACGGGACGTCGGTCGCGCTCTCCGGCACGACCGCGTTCGTCGGGGCTCCGTTCGAGGGGAGCGGCGGGCACGCCTACATCGTGATGAAGGCGACGGGCGCCTCGAGCAGCACCACGACCTACACGCTCGCGAGCCCACGCGCGCAGGCCGGGGGAAGGGCCTACGGCGGAGACTTCGGCCTGTCGGTCGCCGTGGGCGGCAACTACCTCGTCGTCGGAGCCCCCGAGGAGAACTACTCCGGCGGGGCCGGATCCGGCGACGCCTACGTCTTCAACGCGACGACCGGTCTGCTCGACTACGCGCTCGCGAACCCGGTGCCCCAGATGAACGCGCTGTTCGGGTACTCGGCCGCCGTGAGCGGGTCCGACCTCGTCGTGGGGGCGGTGGAGGCCGCCGACGCGAACGGCGACCTCGAGGCCGGCAACGTCACGGTGTTCGACGTGGTGAACGGGACCGTCCTCGCGACGCTCGAGAGCCCGAACGCCGCAGCCGTGGGCCTGTTCGGCATCTCCGTGGCGGCCGGCGACGGACAGATCGTCGTGGGCGCCGCGACGGAAACGGGCGAGGGGATCTCGGAAGCGGGTCATGCGTACCTCTACTAGCCCAGCCCCGGGGCGGCGAACGCCACGGCCGACGGAGGTTCGGAGAAGTCCGCGCTCGATCGGTTAGAAGGATCCGCCGCACGCCCGGGACTCGGTGCAGTCCCCTCCTGGCGATGTTGACGGATCCTTCCGGGGTGGTTGCACGGGAAGATCCGTTCCCGCCGTATTTGAGGCGGGACGGGGGAGGTCGTGGAACGGCCCCGCCGGGGCCGCGTTCGGCGCCCTACCGGCCGCGGGACGGTTCCGAGCCGGCGACGACGATGCGCGGGAGCTCGCCCTGGATCGCGGGAGGCCGGCGCGCGGCGTTCGCCGCGCGGGTCGCGGCCGAGTGGCGGGGCAGAAGCCACCGCTCGCCCCAGAGCCTCAGCTCGCGCGCCGCGGGGGCGAGGCCCAGCCCCATCTCGGTGAGCGAGTAGACGACGGAGAACGGTCGGGTGCTGACGACGGTCCGCTGGACCACGCCCTGGCCCTCGAGGAACTTGAGCGTCGCGCTCAACGTCTTCGCGTTGAGGCGCGGGTTCGACTTCAGGATCTCGCT
>JASHSX010000060.1 GCA_030040865.1 Thermoplasmata archaeon
CCGGTCGTGGGGTCCCGTCCGCCCGGGGGACCGCCGCGCACTCCGGCCCCGGTCGCGTAGGATAGGGCGGTGGCGGTTCGTAGTGCGCTGCCTCTCGTCGTCGGGGACGGATCGTTCCCCGGCGGACCACGGCCCGGGCGCGAACTTCAGGTGGCGCCGGCCGCCGTCTCCAGTTCGTGCAGGCCGGACGGGTCACCGAACAGCAGCAGGGTGTCCCCTTCCTGGATCCGAAGGGCCGGGTCGAATACGTCCCGGATCAGCTCGTCGTGGCGGACGATCCCGACGACGTGCGCCAGCTTCGTGAGGCTCGGCAGTCCTTGCCCGATGAGCTTCGACGCGTGGAAGACGGAGAACTGGGCGATCTCCTTGGTCCCGACCTTCTCCGAGAAGACGATACCGACCAGGTCCTTGGTGGTCGCGGAGAGGGCGAGCAGGTGGCCCACGGAGACCGAGGAGGGGATCACCACGTCGGCTCCCGCGTTCTTCGCCGTCTCGATGAGCTGGTCGTCGTGCACGACCGTGATGATCCGAACGTCGGGGCGCATACGGCGCGCGCTCAGGACGATGAGCATGTTGTCCGTGTCCTTCTCGTGCGCCGCGATCAGCGTCGCGGCGGCCTCGAGGTTCGCCTCCTTGAGGGTGGTGACCGGGCGGTTCTCGTGCTCCTGCACGGCGAGGGCCTTGCGCTTGGTGAGCGCCTCGTACTGCGCCGGATCCCGCGTGACCACGACGCAGTCCATGCCCAACTCGTCCAGTTTGTCGGCGACGTAGCGCCCCAGGTGGGTGTAGCCGACGACGATCACGTGGCCCTTCAGGCGCCGGATGAGGCTCCGCTCGGCCTCCCCCCGGGCGAGATCTCCGCTCACGACCGCGCTCACGGTACCCTGCAGCAACGACGCGGCCGCACCCACCGAGACGATGATTAAGACGATGAGGAGCCCCGCCTCGGTGCTGTTCAGCGTCACGAAGTTCCCGCCATTGGGGACGTACAGTCCGATGGTCGTGATGGTCGAGACCGAGGCAAGGAGGGACGGGAGCGGAGGCAGGTGCTGGTAGTAGGAGAACACCGCCGCGCCCGCGATGAACATCACGGTGAGGACGATCAGCTGCCGATAGATCACGCGGGCGAAAACCAGCGGGGCGTAGAGGACCTGGTAGAGGACGAAACCGAGCGTGCGCGAAGTGGGACGGCTTCGGCGACCTCCGGACGAAACCGGGCTCGGCTCGCGAGGCACGCTCCCCCCGGCGCCGACTCCCTATCTTACCGTTGTGGGGGACCCGTTCGGGCGACCCGCGGCACCGGATCGCCGTCGCGCTCTGCGACCCGGGTGCCGCGGAGGAATTCCGCGGAGTCGTGCGGTCAGCCCAAGGTCTCCGTGCCCTGCTCGTTCAACCGGACGAGGGCCGAACCGACCCCGAGAACCCACCCGAGGATCTCGGCGACCGGAGGTCCTCCACCGCCGGGGACCCCGTGATCGCTCGCGGGCCACCGGTCGGGCGGATCGGGGGTGATCGGGACCGTCGATTGCCTACGGCCCACTGCGGACCGCGCCCCCACCGCGGGCGGGGCCGCTTAGGCGCGCGGCTCGTAGCGCAGGCCGAGCACGCCCGTCTTGAACGGCTTCGCCTCGACGAGCTTCATCCGATGGCGTGCGGCCGCGTCGGGGAAGAGCAGCCGCCCGGAGCCCAGCAGGATCGGTTGCACTCGGAGGCGGTACTCGTCGACTAGCCCGGCGCGGACCGCCGCGGAGACGATCGAGCCGCTCCCGACGATCTGGATGTCCTTCCCGGTCCCCTGTTTGAGGCGAGCGATCTCCGTCACGGGGTCCGTTCGGACGATGGTGACCGGTTTCCAGCTCCCCTCGCGCAGGCTCTTCGAAAAGACGATCTTCGGGAGCGCGTTGAGGCTCTCTGGGATGTACGGGTCCCATCCCATCGCGGCCGGATCCTTCATCTTGGGGAAGATCCCCGCGAACTCCTCGTAGGTCTTCCGCCCGAACACGAGCGTGCCGGTGGTGCTGAGGGCGTCGTGCGACCACGCCATGTCCTCGTCCTCCATCTCGAACCAGTCGACCTGACTCTTTGCGTCGGTGTAGTATCCGTCCAGCGACACCAGACTGTCCAGGATGACCCTGCGCATGGACGTACCAAGGCGGGCGGAGTCAAAACCCGGTAAGGGAGCGAGAGTATACCGGTGAGGGCCCGACCGGGGTGGGCTGAACCGTGCGCGGCCGACTTCGCGCCCTGGGAGCGGCCGGGGCCGTCGGCCGGCTCGTCGTTGCGCACGTCGCGTGACCCTCGCGGCTCCGAGATCTCGGGCGCAGAATCGGGTTGGGGGGATCCTGGGACGGCCCGTCGCCCTCGGACCCGAACCGCTCATCCGGGATTCACGGATTGTTGATATAGCACGGGCGACCCGAGGGTCGCGGGGTGTTTCTCCGATGGTCGTCGGGCGGTCCCCCGAGCTCGACGAGCTGTTCCGGCCGACCTCGGTCGCCGTGGTCGGCGCGTCGAACCGGCCCGGGAAGGTGGGGACGAGCCTCTTTCGGAACGTGATCGCCGCCGGTTTCCAGGGGGTCGCCCACCCCGTGAACCCCTCGTGGAAGAGCGTCTCCGGCGTGCGGTGCTACCCGGACCTGCAGTCGCTCCCCGATCCGCCCGAGCTCGGCATCGTCATCGTGCCGGCTCCGCAAGTCGCCGGCACGATCGACGAACTGGGGCGGGCCGGAGCGAAGGGGGCGATCGTCATCTCCGCGGGGTTCCGCGAGATCGGCGATGCCGGCGCGGCCCTCGAGAACGAGGTGGTCGCCCGCGCGCGCCGCCACGGAATGTCGTTGGTCGGGCCGAATTGCTTTGGGGTGTTCAACACCGACCCGTCGGTGGGACTCAACGCCACCTTCAGCGAATCGCTGCCCTCCCCGGGGAACATCGCGTTCGTGTCGCAGAGCGGGGCGCTCGGCGCCGGGATCCTCAAGTACGCCGCCTCCGAGCGGATCGGCTTCTCCCGGTTCGTCTCGGTGGGGAACCGCGCGGGGGTCGACGAGAACGACCTTCTCGCGGCGCTCGATCGCGACCCCCGCACGCGGGTGATCCTGCTCTACGTCGAAAGCCTGGCCAACGGCCGGCGGTTCCTCGAGGCGGCGCGAGATGTCACCGAGCACAAGCCGGTCCTCGTCATCAAGAGCGGGCGGACCACCGCGGGAGAGCGGGCCGCGAAGAGTCACACCGGTTCGCTCGCGCAGTCCGGGCGCGACCAGCTGTACGACGCGGTGTTCGCCCAGTCGGGAGTCCAGCGGGTCGACTCGCTCGCCGGCCTGTTCCGGCTCGCCAAGATCTTCTCGAGCGGACTCGCCCTCGGCGGGCCGAGGCTCGTCATCCTGACGAACTCCGGTGGACCGGGGATCGTCGCCGCGGACGCGGCGGTACGCCAGGGCCTCGAGCTCCCGTTCCTCCCGGAGGCGGTTCGCTCGGCCCTCACCTCCCGACTTCCCACGATCGCGGCGGTCGCGAACCCCCTCGACATGACGGCCGATGTGGGCGCCGACGACTACCGGAGGACGCTCGAGACGCTGATCGAGTCGCCGGGCCTCGACGGGGCGCTCGTGATCGCAACGCCGACGGGCACGATGACCGGCGAGAGCGTCGCCCGTGCGATCGCGGACGCCCGAGCGACCACCCGGAAACCGATCGTCGCCTGCCTGTTCGGCGTCACCGACCTTTCCGAAGAGGCCACGTACCTCGAGTCCCAAGGGGTCCCCACCTACACGTTCCCCGAGGAGGCGGTCGAGGGGCTCGGGGGGTTGGCCCGGTACCGTGCGTGGCTGGACCGACCCCACCTCCCGGTGCGCACGTTCGCCGTGGACCGGGCCGCCGCCTCCGCGGTCCTCTCCCGGGCGCAGAGCGTCGGGGCGACGGTGTTGCCGGAGTATGCCGCGCGAGGTCTGCTCGAGGCGTACGGGATTCCGTTCCCCCGGTCCGCGCTCGCTCGCGACGTCGAGGAGGCGGTACGCGCCGGGGACGGCATCGGTTTCCCGGTCGTCCTCAAGGTCGCCTCTCCGGATATCTCCCACAAGACCGACGTCGGCGGGGTCGCCGTGAACCTGCGGAACGCGGCCGAACTTCGCGGGGCTTGGGAGCGGATGGACCGCTCGGTGCGAGCCGCGGCCCCGTCCGCCCGTATCGACGGCTTCGAGGTCGAAGCCCAGGTCCCCGCCGGCAAGGAGGTGCTCCTCGGCATCCAGCGGGATCCCAGCTTCGGACCGATCGTGGTGTTCGGGATGGGCGGCATCTACGTTGAGGCACTGCGCGACGTGACGTTCCGTCTCGCCCCGGTGCGTCCGCTCTCGGCCCAGCATATGATCGAGTCGATCCGGGCGTATCCGCTCCTGAGGGGCGTGCGCGGGGAGCCCGCGAGCGATCTCGCCGCGCTCGGCGAGGCGATTGAACGGATCTCGCAGCTCGCGGTCGAGCGGCCCGAGGTCGTCGAGCTCGACCTCAACCCGCTCATCGTGCGACCCGCGGGACATGGGGTCACGGCCGTGGACGCGCGGATCGTGCTCGCTCCGCCCTCGGATTCGGGCACGACGGTCTAAACCGGACCGCCGGGTACCCGCGCCTAGCGAACGGCGCGGACGCCCGGCCGGGGTCCGAGGCGACCCGCCGGTCCTGGGGAGCGGTCAAGCGCGATTGACGTGCGGTTCAAGGGAGACCGCCTCGTGGTCGCCCACGGGACCATGACGCCCGATGCCGTGGGGGCCGGGGATCGGATTCTCCGAGAGGACAGCTTCACGGAGCTCCGGGACCACACCCCGGTCATCGTTCATCCAGCCCGGCCCCGCGATCTCGCCGAGGTCGTCGCGTTCGTAGAGCGGCTCTCGACCGACTCGATCGAGCTCCGGTTCTCCGGACCGGTCCGGGAGGAGGCGGTGACCCGAGAGGTCCTCGGCTCGGGAGATCCCGGCGAGCGGCTCTCGCTACTTATGGAGACGCTCGAGGAGGTCCCTCGGGTCGTAGGGAACGCCGAGTACGTTCGGTACCGCCGGGAGCCGGACCGCGCCGAAGTCGCGTTCCTCGTCGCGGACGAGTTCCAGGGGCGCGGCGCGAGCTCGCTCCTCCTGCTCGAACTGGCCCGTCGCGGCCGCGCGGCCGGGATCCGGTGGTTCACCGCGGTCGTGATGGCCGAGAACGTCGTGATGCGCGACGTCTTCCTACGCGCGGGTTTCCCGTACCGCGTCGTCGTGGACGGACCGACGATGTTCATCGAGCTGGACATCGGTGTGGCGGTCGAGCCCATGTCCGACGGGTACCCGCCTGCCCGGATCGGCCGGCTGGCGCCGATACCTTGAGACGGTCGCCGGGGAGGGCCGTCCGATCGACGCGGGAGACCGCTCACGGGGAGACGGCAGAGTATCGGCCTGAGACCAGATCGCGGAGGAGGGCCAGGAGCGGCTCCCGATGGAGCGGCAACGGTACGACGCGGACCCCGGGCAGGCGCCACAGTTCCGGGTCGCGCGCGCCGACCACCACGAGAGGGGCGCCGCCCAGCTCGCCGCGCGACCAGCGACGAGCCGTCCGACAGTACGGTTCGTTGCAGGCCACCACGACCACGGGCTCCCGTCCCGGAGCCCAGGTCGCGAGCTCCCGGTCTGTGAGGTCCGAGACGAGCCGACAGTCGATCCGCTCGTCCACCAGGAGATCGACGATCGAACGTCCCAGGCTGGGAGTCTCGGCGACGATCACGGTGGGGCGACCGCTCACGCCCGCGTCTGCGGTTCCGGAGCGGATAGCCCGCCCGTCAGTTGCACTTGACGAACGAACGCCGCGGAGGCCGAAGCCGCCATGAGCCGGGGGCCGGTGTAGCGGTACGGCCGTGGCGCGAAGACCGATCGACCCGGACCTCGCCGCGGACGCGCTCGAGGCGGCACCGATGGCGATCGCCGTCATCACCGCCCCAGGTACGATCTCTTGGGCCAACGCCGCGTACTTCGAAACGACCGGGCGGTCCCCGGACCTGCTCGGAAGCGACTTTCACGCCATCCCCGAGACGGACGGCACCTGGTCCCCTGCGATCCGGGCGGCGGTGGATGCCGCCCTGACCGACGGGCTCGCGTCGACGTTCCCGGGGGTGCGGGCGCGCTATCGCGAGCGGCGGCAGGGCGTCTACCTGGACGTCGACGTGCGCGCCCTCCCGAGACTCCCATCGGCGCCGCCGCGCGCCCTGCTGGTCGTGCGGGACGTCACCGAGCGGCTCGCGGAGCGTGAGCAGACCCAGGTGTTCCATCAAGCGTTCCTTTCGTCGACGAACGCGATGCAGCTCACCGACGCCCAAGGGATCATGGTGGACGTGAATCCCGCGTTCGAACGGATCTACGGCTACTCTCGCGTGGAGTGCATCGGCCGCAGGCCGAATCTCGTCCGCAGCCGTCAGACCCCACCCGCGGTGTACGAGCGGATGTGGGAGGCCCTGCTGGACCCGCAGCGGGGGTACTGGTCCGGCGAGCTCCTGAACCGCGACCGGAGGGGACGGGAGCGGACGGTGCTCCTCACGATCACGGCGATACGGAACGAGCACGGGACGATCACGCACTACCTTGGAGTGGCCGTCGACCTCTCCGAGCAACGGAGCTGGGAGCGGCGCGCGGCCCACGCGGACAAGCTCGCCTCGATCGGCCAGCTCGCGGCCGGGGTCGCGCATGAGATCAACACTCCGCTCGCCAACATCCAGCTCGTCGCGGAGAGTCTGCGACGACGTTCGCGGGATCCCGCGACGCTCGCGCGGCTCGACACCATGACCGAACAGATCGAGGCGGCGGCCCGGATCGTGCGGGGTCTCCTCGACTTCGCGCGGCAGGAGTCGCCCCACCGAACGGAGCTGGACCTCACGGAGGTCGTTCGAAGGGCGGTGGCCTTCCTCCGCGGCAAGCAGTCCCCGGACGTGGTCGTCGAGGAAGAGTATCCGTCCGAGCCCGTCCCGATCCTCGGGGAGCGGGGCGCGCTCACCCAGGTCGTGACGAACCTCCTCAACAACGCCTACGAGGCGATGCACGGTGTCGGCTCCTTGCGGGTCGCCGTCCGGCAGCAGAACGACGTCGCCGAGATCGACGTCGTCGACAGCGGTCCCGGGATCCCGTCGGAGATCCTCCCCCGGATCTTCGAGCCGTTCTTCACCACCAAGCCCGAGGGCGAGGGAACGGGGCTGGGGCTCGCGATCTGCCACGGCATCGTGCAGTCCCATCAGGGAGCGATCACCGTGCGCAACGTCCCCGGGGCCGGCGCCGGCTTCCGGGTCACGCTTCCGCTCCGGCCGGAGCCGCGAAACGTCCCCTCGGTCGAACGACCGGGGTTCGGGTCGTCAACTGGAGTTCATGAACAGATGAAATAGGCCGATCCCGTCTTTCGCCGCTCGAGGAACGACGATGTCTGCCCAGAACGACCCGTCGCGACCGACCGGATGGGATGGCCGCCGAACGACTCCGACGCGCACCGGGCGGAGGTAGTGGTCCATGGGATTCATCGACGACCTGACCATCATCCTCGACCTGCTGATCCTCGTCACGGTCTTGGTGTTCTACACGGGCTTCTGCGTGTGGGTCGAGTATCGTCGCCACGATCTCGACCGGGCGAACACCCACCTCCGGGGCGGCGCCGCGATGCTCGGGATCCTCGGTGGGGCGATCGGGCTCATCGCCCTCTGGGGGGAGACGACTTGGCCGATCTCGTCGGCGATCGCCCAGTACAATCTGTTCTTCTTCGATCCGCTCTTCATGCTCGCCCTCATCCTCATCGGGTTCTCGCTCGCGGTCTGGCGGGGGTTCCCGACCCACTTCGTCGGCATCCTCTCCGCCGTCGCCGGGTGCGGAATCGTCTACTACGGCGCCCGCGGCTACATCATCGGCCTGACCCTCGACCCGCTCCAGACGTTCCTGCTGTACCTCGCGTTCGGCGCGGTGGCGATCGGGGCGTATCCGACCACGCTGTTCATCGACTGGTTCATCGTCGGACCGAAGAACGCCACCCTCGCCCCTCTCCCGTCCGGCGAGCGTCCGGACTACCCGTGGATGTGGCGCCTGCTCATCGGCACATTCCTCCTGCTGGTCGTGCTGGCCGGGATCGCGGCCGTCGCCTACGGCTTCACCTCGGCGTGGGCCCACCTCGCGAGCCCTCCGTAGATCGGCGGCGAGGAACGGGAGCGGACGGACCGAGCCGCGTCCGTCCGCTCGCCGAGGGCGCCCCCCGCACGGCCGACGGAGAAAGGGGTAACTCCTCGGTCGGCCCTCCCCGACCGTGCGCCTGTTGGTCGTGGACGACGACAAGGTGTTCCGCGAGGAGCTCGGGGAGCTGCTGCGCGACGACGGCCACTCGGTCACGGCCGAGGGCTCGGTCGCGAAAGCCCTCGAGGCGCTCGCGGCCGGCGAGTTCGACGTGGTGCTGACCGACCTCAAGATGCCGCGGACGAGCGGCATGGAGCTCCTCCGGGAAGTCCGCGCCCGGTGGCCGCGCACGCTCGTCGTGATGGTCACGGGATTCGCGACCATCGAGACCGCCCTGGAGGCCATGAAGTCGGGCGCGTTCGACTACGTGCGCAAGCCGTTCCGCCTCGAGCAGGTCCGAGAGACCCTCCGGCTGGCGGAGCAGGAGCGCGAGTTCGGCGCCCCGCCCGGGTCCGCCCGGGACCCGCTCACGGAGGCACGTGGCCTTGCGAGCCGGGGGCGCCACGAGGTCCTGTTCTTCGGTGACCCGCCTCCGGAGGCGGAGCCTCACCTGCACCCGGTCCCCCTGGTGCCGGAGGACCTCGTGGGCATCGCGGACCGCTGCGCGAGCTTCCTGGCCGACCATCCGAACGGCGCGGTCGTGATCGCCGGCGCCGAGCGACTCGTCGCTGTCCATCGCCTCGAAGACGTCGTGGCCCTTCTCGGTCGGCTCCGCGAAACGCTTGCGGGCCATGGTCCGCTGCGGGTCGCGTTCAATCCCCGACGGGTCGCGGCGTCCGTCGCGACCGCGCTGGCCGGTTCCGTGACCCCCGAGGAGACCCACGCCACCTTGGAGGCCCTCGCGAACCCGATCCGGCGCGGGGTCCTCCAGCGCCTTTCCGACGGGACGGCCGCCTTCAGCGAGGTCATGCGGGCGGCGGGGCTCGACGACTCCCCGAAGATGTCGTTCCACCTGCGCAAGCTCATCGACTCCGGGCTCGTTCGGCACGAGGGAGAGGTCTACGGACTGACGACCCGGGGGGAGGCGGCCGTGGGCCTGCTGCGCGACGCCGCCTTCCTACCCCCGTCGACCGACACGGACAACCTCGCGTTCCCTCGGGGGAGCGTCGGGTCGCGTCGCGCTCCCCGGTCGAACTGACACGACGGTTCTCCCCGCGACGGGCCGCTACCGTCCCGCCCGGGTCGAGGTCAATCCAAGTTCACTTCAGCATTAACGGCGCCCGGAGGGGTGGACCCACCATGACGTCGTCCGAGACCGACCTCATGACCCCCGAGACCCCCGCGCGCGAGCGGAGTTCCCTCGCCGAGCGTTCCGGCCGAGCGCTCCGCTCGATCGAGGACGCGCTCCACCTGCCGCACCACCGACGCGTCGGCCCGACCCGCCCGCTCGGGGAGATGGCCACACCGGACGAGGCCCGGGCCGCGGTGCTCGAGCTCCGCACCGAGCTCGTGGAAGAGCGACGGGAGGTGCTCGAGCCTCTCTTGCGTCGGATGGCCCAGTTCGCCGAGCGCCTCGAGCGGAGGGATCCGGTCCCGCCGTCGGTCGTCCGGGAGGGGCTCGACCTCTGGACGGTCTACGTCGAGCGACTCCACGACGTCCACGTGGGACAGTTCACCACGGCCCGATCGGCGGTTCCTCACGAGGATCCGTGTACGCTGCCGCTCGTCCAGCTCTCGGGGGACCCGGAGCAAGCCGACCGCCGCATTCGGGAGGTGAGATCGGTCCTCGTGAACTACGAGGCCAACCCGAGATCCGGTGCCGGGCTACTAGCCGCCGTGCTCGGCGGTTGTGTGAGCTCCGAACTCGCGTGGGAGCACTTCGAGGAGGACCTCACCCGCTCCTGCCTGCCCGACCATCTCACGGTCCCGGCGCTACGGCAGTGGGCGACCGCGCTGGTCGAGACCCACGCGACGGCCGAGGCGACGCGCGCCAAGGTGACCGACTTCCTCCGTCGGACTGAGGAGCTTTCGACTCCGGACACCGAGCCGGTGACCGCCTGACCCCCGCGGGGTCCTCCGTCCCGTCGAGCCGCTCGCCGAGGCCGCGGCGCGTATCACCGAGCTGCGGTCGGTGCTTGGTCGGTCGCCGGTGGCTGGGCGCGGCCTTCGGCGGAGGTCCGCTCGGAGCGAAGAAGCTCCTCCCAACGCGCCGTGACCCGCGACTGGATCGCGTCGATCTCGGGGTCGGTGAGGTGGCCGAATCGCCCCTGCTTCTGCAGGTACTCGCGCACGGGCTTGAGACGACCGTATCGACGGGTGATCCGGAGCCGACCCTCCTCGACCTCGTACAGCGGGAACAGTCCCGTCTCGGTCGCGAGGCTACCGACCTCGACCGTCTCGGACGAGTCGTACCGCCAGCCCGGCGGGCACGGAGTGATCGCCTGGAAGAACCGGGGTCCGACGAGATCCCGGGCCTTCTCGACCTTCGCGAGGAAGTCCTCGGGGAAGCTCGGGTTGACCGTCGCCGCGTAGACGGGACGGTGCGCCAGGACGATCCCCATGATGTCCTTCTTCGGCTCGGCCTTCCCCCGGGCGCGGGGCCCGACCGGAGTGGTCGTCGTCCAGGCGTGCCAGGGAGTCGCCCCGCTGCGCTGGACGCCGGTGTTCATGTACGCCTCGTTGTCGTACATGAGGTAGATCGCGTTGGTGCGCCGCTCCAGCATCCCACTCAGCGACTGGAGTCCGATGTCGGCGGTCCCACCATCCCCGGCGACCCCGACGACGTTGAGGTCCGATAGGCCGAGCGCGTCGGCGGCCGCTCGAAGCCCCGAGATCGAGGCCCCGGTCGACTCAATCGGAGTGTCCAGCATCGCCACGCCGAGAGCGGTGGTGGGGTAGGGAGTGGCGATCACCGTCCAGCAGCAGGCGGGGATCGAGACGATCGTGCGGGGCCCCAGCCCCTTCAGGAGGAACCGAAGTGCGAGCGCCGGCGCGCATCCCGGGCAGGCCGAATGTCCCGATCGTACCCACTCCTCCGGCGGCAGGGTGAGCTTAGCCACGGACGACCTCCTCGGGGAGTGGTTCCAGGTCCATCCAGACCGGACCGTCGTCGGCGCTTCCGACGTCGAGCCGTTCGACCGCCCTGCGCACGAGCCCGGGGGTGACGTCACGGCCCCCGATCCCCGCCAAGAAGCTGGTGACGAGGGGACGTCGGGGCGCCCCGTACAGGGCGCCACGGACCTCCGCCGCGACCGCCCCCGTGGGTCCGAACGTCCAGGCCCGGTCGAGCACGCCGATCCGATCGACTCCCTCGAGCGCCGCACGTACCTCCGCTTCGGGGAACGGACGGAGCAGGCGGATCTTGAGAAGGCCGATCGCGCGCCCCTGGCGGCGCAGTTCGTCGACGACCCCGCGGGCGGTGGTCGACGCGGTCCCGATCGTGACGAGAGCGGTCGTCGCGCCCTCGAGCCGGTACGGAACCACCGGCCCCCCGAGCGTCCGCCCGAACGAACGGCAGAACTCCTCCTCGACGACGCGGAGCGTCGGGACCACGCGCGCCATCGCCGCGGCCTCCTCCCGCCGGAATCGCACGTAGTCCTCGGGGCCCGTGAACGACCCGAGGCGCGACGGGACGCCCGGCACCAGGATCCCGCGTCCGACCCGGGCAGGCAGGAACGCATCGACCGCCTCCGCCGTCGGGACCTCCACCGGTTCCACGGTATGCGAGAGGTAGAAGGCATCCTCGCAGACCATCGCCGGCAGGCGGACGGCCCGGTCCTCGCTGAGACGGTACGCTTCGAGCACCGTGTCGAGGACCTCCTGGTTCGTCTCGGCGTAGAACTGGATCCAGCCGGTGTCCCGCTGCGCCAGCGAGTCGGTGTGGTCGGCCCCGGCGGACCACGGAGGCGCGACGGCGCGGTTCACGACGCCCATGACGACCGGCGCGCGCGCCCCCGACGCCCAGTGGAGGAGTTCGTGCATCAGGAGGAGTCCCTGGCTCGAGGTCGCCGTGTACGTCCGCGCCCCGAGCGCGGCGGCGCTTACGCAGACCTGGAGCGCGCTGTGTTCCGACTCGACGCGGACGAACTCGGCGGCCAACCGGCCCTGCGCGACGTGGTCCGCGATCGCCTCGACGATCGTCGTCTGCGGGGTGATCGGGTACGCGGCCACGACCTGAACCCGGGCGAGGCGCACGGCTTCGGACTGAGCGCGGTTTCCCGAGAGAACCTCGAGCGTCACGGACCCTCCGAGCCCTCGGCGACCATCGCGATCGTCTTGGGGGGGCAGACCGCGGCGCAGATCCCGCAGCCCTTGCAGTGCTCGGCGATGAGCTGGGGGAACCCCAATGCGTCGAGGGCGATCGCGGTGTCGGGGCAGAACTTCCAGCAGAAGTTGCAGCGCGTGCACCGTTCCAAGCGGATCTCGGGCCGTCGGGTCCGCCACGACGCGGTACGCAGAACGTCACTCGGGATCGTGGCCAAGGGACCCTCGGGAAGCGGAGGAGCCCGGGGCGACGGTCGGGGAGTGGGGACGGGGACTTCCGTCGTCCGGACGAGGACACCGGCGTACCCGGCGTGGCACGCGGCGAGGTTCTCGGAGGGTCGCGCCGGCACGACCCGTTCGATCGCGCGGTCGAGGGCGATCGGGGAGACGACTCCGGTGACCCGGACCAGGGCGCCCAGGACGGCGGTGTTCACGATCGGCGTCGCGGCCGTGCCGAGCCCGAGCTCGAGGGCGATCCGGTCGGCGTCCACCGTGGCGAGTCGCGCGGAGGGAGGAGCGACCAGCCCCGGGTCATCGGCTCGGGCGTTCACCAGCACGGTGCCGCCCTCCCGGAGACCGTCCGTGGTCGGCATCGTGGCGAGCAACCCGTGCTCGAGCACGACCACGACGTCGGGGGTCGCGATCGACGTGCGTACTTCGATCGGACGATCGCTGACCCGGGCGTAGGCCGTCACCGGAGCACCGCGTCGCTCGACGCCGAAGAACGGGAAGCTCTGGGGGACCTTCCCGTCCAGGAAGGCGGCCTGCGCGAGCAGCTCCGCCGCCAGGACGGCCCCCTGCCCGCCGCGTCCCCAGAATCGGATCTCCATCATGACGGAGGAGGACGGGCTCGTATCGTCTATATTCGCGAGGTGAACCGCGGTTGACTGCACCCTTAACGTGCGGTACCGGGTCCCGAACCCTCGATGCCCGCTCTCTCGGCCACGTCGCACATCTGGATGGACGGTACGTTGGTCCCCTGGGACGATGCCCGGATCCACGTCATGACCCACGGC
>JASHSX010000061.1 GCA_030040865.1 Thermoplasmata archaeon
TGACCCCGAAGGAACACCGCCTGTTGCTGCGGAACGTCGGCGTGGCACCCCGGTGAGATCATCGGGAGGCTTCGACGGTCCCGCGCCGTGCCCCCAGACGGACGCCCCTCCTCCACCAGCGGCGGGCCCCCAATCGGCAAGAACTCCCAGACGTTCCTTCGGGAGGATGGCTGAGAGCTCCCCGACGGCGGGCCGCCGCTCGTGCCCCGACTGCGGGGGCCCGCTCGGCGAGCCGGTCAGCGGGGACGTCCATTGCTACGTGGAGTGCGTGGCCTGCGGCCGGCGGTACGAGCTCGACGACCCACGGCTCGTCCTCTAG
This sequence comes from Thermoplasmata archaeon, assembly GCA_030040865.1. Taxonomy (GTDB): domain Archaea; phylum Thermoplasmatota; class Thermoplasmata; order Lutacidiplasmatales; family UBA184; genus Lutacidiplasma. The sequence continues at coordinate 320 of JASHSX010000061.1, forward strand.
GCGTGTCTTCGCCCGGCGCGGGCCTCGCAGGGCCCCGGTGGAACGGCCGACTCGGCCCGGCGGCCCCTCGGCAGGGAGAGGCAGCCTTATGCCCCGAATCGGTTCCCCGGGGCCGATGGCCGGCATCGCGACCCTGCGCGCGAACTCGAATGCGACGATCGACGCGACGATCACGGCGATATCGCCGGCCCGGGACGTAACTACCTCCCGGGGACCGTCCCGGGTCGCGGACGCGACACTTCAGGACGAGACCGGTACGGTGACCCTGACGCTCTGGGGCGGGGACATCGAGAAGTACTCGGTCGGGCAGAAGGTCCGGATCACCGACGGCTGGGTCAAGGACTTCCGCGGGAAGCTCCAGGTCTCGATGGGCCGGTCCGGCCGGATCGAGATCCTCGCCTAGGCTCGCGGCGCCGCACACCGCGAGAGCGGTACGGTCCCCACCGCAGCGGAACCTGTCCCCTGCGGGCTGCCGGCTCGTAGGTATCACCCACGACGCCGTCGGCGGGCCCAGTGACTATCGCGCGGACACCGCGACCGGATGGTAGTATTGGCCCGGAGGGGCCCCGTGGTCTGGCGCTCGCCTCTGCGGGGCCCACGGACCGACTAGTTCTGTTCGTGACCGTCGTCCTCTAGGGCGGCGCGGGTCCGGGACGCGCGTGCGGGGGTCGTGCCGGCCGGGGCAGAGGACCGCTTTGCACCGCGCACGACCAGCACCGGGCACGGTGCGCGGTTCACGAGCGCGGCCGAGACGCTGCCCAAGAACAGTCGCCGCCCCGCCGTGAGGCCTCTCGATCCGACCACGACCAGGTCGTAGTGGTCCCGCGCGATCAGCTCCACCAGCCGGTCGACGACCTCCCCCCGGAGGACGGTCCACTCCACGCGGCTCGCCCCGGCGGCCAGCCCACGGTCCCGGAGGAGGTCGAGCACGACTCCGAGCGGCCGTCCGTCGTCCCCCAGCGGGAGGAGCTTCTCGAGATCGGCCGGTGCCTCCTCCGAGTCCGCGGCGCGGACGACCGCGATCATCACGGCCGATCGGAACCGCCCGGCCACCTCGAGGGCCGAGTCGACCGCGCGCTGGGCGTGCGGGGACCCGTCGAATCCGACCAGGATCTTGGCGAACATCGCGCCGGAGCACCGACCGCGAGACGGAAGGGCCTCCGCCTCTTGAACCAATGTGCGCCGACGTCTCCGTCTACTCCTCGGGCGGATCGGTGCGGGCGAGCTGGATCAGCGGGCTTGTTGCCGCGCTCCGGGCCGGGTAGTTCGTCACATAACCGCCGTAGTACGGTACCCGCTCGGCGACGACCTTGCGGAACGCAGCGCGCAGCGCCGAGTCGGAGAGCCCCCGCGTGGGGACGAGGTCGTCGTTCCGGTTGAGACAGCCCTTGAGCTCTCCCTGGTGCGTCACCCGGATCCGGTGGCAGTTCCGGCAGAACTCCGCGTTGTACACGGGATCGACGACCTCCACCTCGGCCCGGCCGAACCGGTAGATCCGTCGGTGGTGCATCTCGCGGACGAGTACCCGGTCGGCGCGTCGCTCCAGCCACGCCTTCACCGCGTCGATGTCGACCGCCCAGTCGGTCTTCGGGCCGACGAGCTCGGGCATGAACTGGATGAGCTGGAGGCGGAGCCGGTCGTTGCGCGCGACGAACCGGATCAGCTCGGGGATGTGGTCCACGGTCTTCCGGAAGACGACCATGTTGAGCTTCACCGGTGTGAGACCGACGCGCAGCGCCTCCTCGATCCCCCGGAGCACGGGAGTGAGGGACCCGCCCCGGATCTCGTGGAAGGCGGCGGGGTCGAGGGCGTCGATCGAGACGTTCACCCGCTTCAGCCCGGCGTTCCGGAGCCCCTCGGCGCGCTTCGCGAGCATCGAGCCGTTCGTCGTGAGGGAGACGTCGGCCACGTGACGGACCGTCCGCGCGACGATCTCCTCGAGGTCGGCCCGGACGAGAGGTTCGCCACCGGTGAACTTGATCGAGCGGATCTCGAACTCGCGAGCGACCTCGACCAAGCGCTCGACCTCGAGCGGGCTCATCTCCTCGGCGTGGGGGGAGCGCGGGCTCGCCACGGGCCCGAGACCTTCGTCGTGGCAGTAGATGCAGGAGAAATTGCACCGCTTCGTGACGCTGATGCGCAGGTCCGTGACCGGCCGCCCGGTGGAGTCGATCAGCATCGTCTTCCCACAAGCCTCGGGGCGGGTATAGGTATTCGGTACCGACGCGGGGAGGCAGGATCAGTCGTAGCTCGCGTCGTCGGCCATCCGGGTGACGATCCCGTGGCACGCGGGGCACTCCACGACCCGCCAGTCGGCCGGTACCGGGACCCGCTCGCCGCACGCTGGGCAGACCGCGACCGTCGGCTCGCCGGGCATCGCCCCCGGCCGGACGCCGAAGGGAGCTAAGTGCTCGCCGGGGCCCCTGCGGTCCGCTCGGTCACGGCCGGTAGCGCGAGTCGGCCCGCGCGCTGGAGAACCGCGAGGGCGGTGACCGTGATCCAGCGACTGGGGCGACCCGGAGGTTCGAGGACGAACGGGTAGTACGGGGTCCGTACGTCGTACTCCGCGTCCGGCCCCAGGTCGGGGTGGTTCGACTCGAGGCTCCAGCGTCCCTCGACATCGCGTTTGCTCTCGAGGAGGTCGAGCGCCGGATCCAGACGAGGGTCGCGCCCGTACCCGAGTCGGGTAAGCACGTCGAGTCCGACCAGGAAATCGTAGTAGTAGTGGTTCGGATAGTGAAGCCGCGACCAGGGGGGGTACGGATCCGCGCCCTCGTGCAGGAGCCCACGCTCTAGGTAGAACTCCGCCCCGCGTCGGATCGCGGACTCGACCTCGGGCGTGCGCCGCGACGCGGGCAGCACCGAGAACGCCGCGAGCGCCTCCCAGCAGTCGAGGGTCCCCACCGCGGACTCCCAGCAATGCCAGCCGCCGTCGGGCTTCTGGGTCTGCACGAGCCAGTCGATCGACCGTCGCACCGGAGCCTCATCGCCGTACCCGAGTCGGAGCATGTAGCGCACGGCGTTCCCCGTGAAGCAGAGTTCGCTCCCCGATCCTCCCAGGTCGCCGTCGGGCCGGTCGTGCGCGGCGAAGACGAGCCGGACGGCCCGATCGATCTCGGGCCGCTCCCGGGTGAGTCCCATGTCGGAGAGGACCAGAAGCCGCCAGTTCGTGGCGATGTACTTCGGCACGTAGAGTCCGCGCGAGTCGACGTTCGGCGACGCCCAGGCGCCCGACGGGAGCTGTTCCGACAGGATCCGGTGTGCCCAGCCCTCGCGAACGAGCGTTTCCCGGGAGCTCCGGACCTCGGGATCATCGGCGCTGCGACCGAGGACCTCGGTCAGGAACCGGTGGACGATGCTCGCATCCGCCTCGTGCAGCAGCCAATCGCGGAGGGTCGGAGGGAGGTCCATCGAACGTGCTCCTCTACGGCGAAGGACCGTCCTATCGTCACTCTTTCGCCCGCCCGGCATCCGTCGTGGCCGGCGAGCGGTGGGGCGACCGATTCCTTAAACCGTCGGCGCCCCGTGCGGCCCCCGTGGGGCTCGTCGAGCTGTTCGTGGCGGTGCTGATCGCCGGAGTCTCCCTCGTCAATACGGCCGTGCCGGCCGCCGCCTGGGGGCGTCTGCGCGACGCTCGATTCCTGCTCCTGGCCGGCGCCAACGCCCTCTTCGCCGCCCTTGGGGCGGTGTGGATCTGGGGGGAGCTTCCCGGGACGTCGCCCGGCTTTACCGCGGTGAGTCTCCCGGTGCTGCTCCTCGCGCTCGCGGTCGTGGTGCTCCTCCTGGCGGGCTCGCTCTGGCCCCGACGCCCCTGATCGATGGTGGAGGACCCGCTCGCCCTGGAGACCCGGCGACGGATCTACCAGGTTGTCCGGTCGAATCCCGGGATCGGCGCTCGCGAGGCCCAGCGGGGCGCGTCTACCGGTTGGGGCGAGACGGTCTATCACCTCGACCGACTCACCGACGCGGGGCTCGTGCACCGGGAACGGGGAGCGCACCAGGATCGGTACTTCGTGGCCGAAGTACCCCTCGGGGACCGACGGCTCCTCGGTCTCGCCCGGTCTCCGGCGGCTCGACGGATCCTCGTCGAGCTCCTCGAACGGCCGGAGGGCACGGTGCCCTCGCTCGTCGAGCGCACGGGGCTCAGCCAGGGACGCATCTCGATCCACCTGCGACGGTTCCTCTCGGCGGGGCTCGTCCAGACGGGCCGCGACGGTCGCTTCCGAACGTTCGCGGTGGTGGACCCCGAGAGGGCGGTTCGACTGCTCGTCGCCTACCGGGACGGATTCGCGGATCCGCTCATCGACCGGCTCGTGACGACCTGGTCCGAACTGTTCCGTCCATGAGTCGCTCGGCTTTGGACCAACGGTATCCGCACTTGGACCAAAAATCGAGTCAACCCGGACCGGATGGTACGCGTCGATGAGGCCGGGCCGGACGGGCTCCGAGCAACCGGCCGCTCGACGGTGGGGTGCGCGCCGGACGATAGTCGCGGCCGTTGCGATCGTGCTGGTCGTTCTGCTTCTTCCCTCGCTCGCCCAAGCGGCCGCTCCCGCCTGGGCCGACCCCCCGAGCTGGGGCAACGGGGTCGTCTTCTGCGCCTTCGAGAGCGACCTTCCCGGACTCACCGCCTCTCCGGCCTCGGCGATCGGAACCGGGCTCTCGGTGCAGGGCCTCTCCCTGCAGGAACGTGACGGCGTGAGGATCGTTGCGTGGGCCGACTTCTCCGCGAGCGACTGGACGGTCACCAACGCGAGCGACGAGGACACGTTCGACCTGGAGTACAATGCCTCGGTCCCGGTCGTGAACGCGACGGGGGGCGTCGGCGCGGTCACCGTCGGGATCGACTTCGTGCTCCCGGCCTACTCGGGCGCCGACCCGGCCCCGGCGAACGTCGTCGTGATGGGAATGTACCTCGCCGGCTGGCCGTGGCAATCCGGCCTTGACCTCCTCGTCCTCTCGGTGACGCTCGCACCGGCGTCGTCGGACGAGCACCTCGCCTACGCCGACGCGACGGGCGGTAACGTCTCGAGCGTGGCCAACGCGTCCGGTGCGACGATCGGAGCCTTCCTTCCCGGTGCCGCCGGCACGGTCAGCGTTCCCGGTTCGCCGCCGTCCTCGATCGCCGCCCTCTCCTCCGCGACCCCCAACGGTACGCGAGCGACGGTCACGAGCAGCTTCTCGGCGAGCGGGGAGTACCGAACCCTCGACTACGCGAGCCACGTAGAGATCAATGTCCCGTCGACCGTCGCCGGCCTTCCGGTGGCCGACTACGTTCTCGTGGGCGGTGCCGCCGCCGTGATCGTCGCCGTCGTGGGCCTGGGGGGTCGACGGATCCGTCGTCGACCTTCGGACCTCGTCTTCGTGGAGTAGACGACATGGCGGTACCAGGAGTGTCGGCGGAACGCCCTCACGTCCCATCTCCGTCGGCCCTGCATCGGATCGACGCGGGCATCGTCGCCCACAACGAGGAGGCGACCGTCCGGGACTCCCTGCGCTCCCTGCTGGACCAGACGCTCCCGTCGAACGTCGTGTGGGGCACCTTCTGGGTCGTGGCGAGCGGCTGCACCGATCGGACCGTGGAGATCGTCGAAGAGGTCCGCGCGACCGAGCCCCGGGTCCACCTCGTCAACGAACCGGCGCGACGGGGCAAGTCGCGGGCGATCGTGGAGGTGCTCGAGCGGGCCCGCGGAGAGGCGGTCGTGCTGCTCAACTCGGACGCGGTGGCGGAGCCGGGCTCGGTGGGCGCTCTCCTCGCCGCCAGCGAGGGGGCGGAACCTCCGTTCGGGATCATGGGCCGCCCCGTTCCCAACGTCGTCGGCCGCCCGGCGGTCGACGGGATGGTCTCGCTCCTGTGGACGCTCCACCACGAGTTCCACCTCGAGATGCGGGCCGACGCCGGGGGAACCCACCTCTCCGACGAGCTCCTGCTGGTGAGCCTTCCCGCTCCGCCGGCGCTCCGGCAGGGGATCATCAACGACGGTTCGTTCCTGGGTGCGTGGCTCTCGCTTCACCGCGGGACCCGGCGCTACGCGCCCGAGGCGCGGGTCCGCATCGAAGCCCCGCGGAGTTTCCGGGACCACCTCCGCCAGCGGCGCCGCATCCGCGTCGGGGACCATCAGGTCACCTCGATCCTCGGCGTCACCCCTTCGACCGTCACGACCCTCTCGCTCGAGCAGCCGGCCCGCGGTTGGGCCGTGATCCGACGAGGGCTCCGTACCGGCGAGCATCCGGTCCGGGATCTCGTCCTGGTCTCCGCGGCCGAGGTGACGGCGACGATCGCAGCGCGCTGGGATCTCACCGTCCGCGGCCGGGACCACGTCCTGTGGGAGCGGGTCCAGCGCCCGTCGGTCGCTCGGTCCCCGGAGGGTCCGCCCCCGCGCGCGGCCGTGGACCGGCCGGTCGACCGTCGGCTGCGGTCCCTGCTCGAGGTCGCTGGTAGGTACCGGACCGGGAT
>JASHSX010000062.1 GCA_030040865.1 Thermoplasmata archaeon
TCGCGACGCCGCTCGCGGAGTGCGAGCGAAGGGACGTGAAGGGACTCTACAAGAAGGCCCGACAGGGGCTCGTCCACGAGATGACGGGGGTCGATGACCCGTACGAACCCCCCGAGCATCCCGAGATCCGGGTCGACACGTCGGGACAGGGTCCGGAGGAGTCGGCACGGTTCGTCCTCGCCGAGCTCGAGCGGCTCGGGTGGCCGACCCGCGCCTGATGGGGTCCGGGCACGATCGGTCGCTTGCAGGCCCCGGTCCGCGACCGAGCCGCGGCCTCCGCGACCTTTTTCCCACGAACGCGCGCTTACATTGGCAGCAGCGGCCGATCGAGACCCCCGGGTCGGTGAGGTCTGGCGGCGCGCAACTTGCGGAGAGCACGCGGTCACGATGATACGAGAGCACCGGGGAGGAACGCGGTGAAAGGGGCGGCCGAGCGGCCGGCTGCCGCGGGGCGTCCCCCGAACGTCGTGGTGATCGTTCTCGACTGCGTCCGGGCCTCCGACTTTCCGGGCGGGGCCAGCCCGGTGCGGATGCCGTTCGTAGAGGAGCTCGCGCGCTCCAGTGTCACTTTCCCCCGCGCGGTCAGCGTTGCCCCGTGGACTTTGCCTTCCCACGCCAGCGTCTTCACGGGGCTGTATCCTTGGGAGCACGGCTGCCACGGTCGGGCAAGCCTCCAACTCCCGCCCCAGCACCCGCGGCTGGCCGCGATCCTTCGACAGGCTGGATACGCGACCGCGTCCTTCTCGGCCAATCCGATCATCAGCCCTTCCTACGGCCTCGCCGACGGCTTCGACCTCGCGGAGTGGGGGGAGTGGTGGGAGCAGGTCCACCGATGGAAGGCCCGCTCCTCGCACGCCCGGGAGTCCCGCGCCGACGGTCCCCCGCCGATCCCGGAGGAGCTCTCCGCGCGAGACCGGACCGCGCGGTCGCTCAAGACGGCCCTGACCCGGCTTCCCGCCACGCTCGCGGTCGGGGAGAGCATCGGCCGCCGGACGGTGGACCCCCGCCGTCGCTGGGTCGGCAACATGAACCCCTGGATCGAGCCCGACGTCGCGCGGTGGCTGCAACAGCAGCACGCGGAGCGGCCGACCTTCGTGTTCGTGAATCTGATCGATGCGCACGAGCCGTACCTGCTCGAACCCTCGGACGCCGCGTCGATCTCCGACTGGTGGCGGTACATGCGGATCCCTCAGGACGTCATCGCGCTCCTCGCGAACCCGACGCCGCCCAGAGCGGAGGACCTCACGCGGCTCCACGAGCTGTATCGTCGTGCGATCGCCGGTCTCGACCGCCGGATTGAGCGCCTCGTGGCCGCTTACCGCGACGCCGGCCGCTGGGAGAACACCCTGTTCGTGCTGACGAGCGACCACGGCCAGGCGTTCGGGGAACACGGGATGATCTGGCACGGGGTCCGCACGGACGAGGAGATGCTCCGGGTCCCGCTGCTCATGCGACTGCCCGGCGACGAGCTCGGCGGGACGCGCTCGAACAGCTGGGCCACCCCGATGGACGTCGCGCCCACGGTCCTGGAGGCCACCGGGCTCTGGTCGAGCGAACGGGTCTCGGGGGTCTCGCTGAGGACCCTGGCCCGGTCGCCACGCCCGGGCGCGCTGCTTGCGGCGGGCGACGGTACGGAGTGGAACGCCGCATTCTTCGAGCACCTGAGTCCACGGCGCCGCACGGAGCTCAATCAGTTCTCGATCGCCGCCTATTCGGGCGACCACAAGATCGTGGTCGACGCGATCTCCGGGGCCGTCCGGGAGTACGATCTGAGCGCCGGGTCGCCGACCGAGCTCCCCCGACCCCGCACGGGAGACCGAGTCATCGACGGAATGGTCCGGGACGCTCAGGACGCCGCGGAGCTGCTCATGAAATCGCCCGTGGCGCCGGTCGATGAACTCGTCGACGAGCGGCTGCGCTCTTGGGGATACGGCTAGTCGCTTCGCTGGCGCGGATCGAGCGAACGCGAGATCCCCGAGGCCCGGACGACGCTCTACTGTCGAGATCGACGGCGGGGGAACCGAAGCTTGCGGAGTGGAAGTCGACCGCTGCTCCGGAGCCCGATCACGACCGCGAGGCCCGCACCGATCGCACCCCCGACGATCACGACATCCACCGCGGATGAGAAGGAGCCTCCCCCGCCCTCTGTGGCGGGACTCGTCGTGATCCACAGGGGAGCGCTGCGCGGCGAAACGCGCGAGCCGTTCCAGGCCTCCACGGCGAAGTAGTAACTCGCGTTCGCGTCTAGATCCGGGACGAGGTAGTGGGTGGCCGTACCTACCGAGTACTCGGCACCGACGTTCGAGGGCCCGCTTCCGATCAGTAACGTGTAGCTGGTCAACGGTCCGATGGACGCCTGCCAGGACAGGGCGACCGAACTGGACGTGACCGCCGTCGCGATGAGATCGCTCGGCGGCGACGGAACGTACTGGGGCAGATCGTCGTCGATCCGGGTCAGGTTCCAGACGGCGATGCCCAGATCGATAAAGCCGGGGGACCCGTTGAGGTCGAACAGTTCGATCTCAGCCGGGACCGTGCTGCTCAAGGGGTCGTAGACGAGACCGGAGAAACCGCTCCCTTGCACGAGGGTCAGGTTCGGGGACTGGACCACGTACCCCGACTCGGGGCCCCCGATCTCGAACGTGTCCGCGGTCCAGGTCTCCGACGGCACGGTGAGCTCGAACGGGTCGACCTTGTGCGTCCCGTTGGGGAACTCGAAGGTATCGTCGGCGAGTAGGGCGGAGGAGCCTCCGGTGGGGCTGCCGTCGATGCGGATGGGGAGGGCGGGGTGGTTGGGGTTGGGCCAGATGAGGGTGTTGGAGAGGAAGACGGCCGGGGTCTCGTTGAGGCCGCCGACGAAGGTGGAGTTCTCGACATCGAGCATGTTGGCGCCGTTGACGACATCGCCGACGAAGGTATCGTCGTTCCAGCGGAGATCGGTGAAGTTGTTCTGCTTGCCGGAGGAGGCGCCGGAGACCTGGGTGGTGAGGGTGTAGGAGGAGGGGGTGCCGGTGCTGTTGGTGGTGACGTTTTGGAAGAGGGTGCCGCCCCAGGTGCCTCCGGTGCTCGGGTCGATGGTGATGTGGCCGCGGACGTTCCAGTTGGCGATCAGGCAGTCGCGGGTGGGGGCGACCTCGAAGGCGGCCTGGCCGATGCCGGAGACGTTCTCGAGGTCGCAGTCGGTCAGGTTGCCGATGTTGAGGAAGTTGGGGCCTCCGTTGAAGCCGGGGTAGTTCTCGAAGGGGAGGGTGTTGTTGGTGGCGGTGAGGTTGTCGAGGAGGTAGTCGGAGGCGGTGGCGCCGGTGGCGCCGGCGTCCAAGTGGATGCCGTTGGGCTCGGTGCTGGGGCCGAAGAGGTCGGTTTCGGCGAGGTCGGAGTAGAC
>JASHSX010000063.1 GCA_030040865.1 Thermoplasmata archaeon
ACATCACCTCCAGCGCTCCGTTCTGATTCCAGCTGCCGGCCAGCCAATTTGCCGCAAGGGCGACCGGAAGTCCACCGCCGATGACAAATCCAAAGTATCGACCGCCGGACGTGGCCACCGTGGCCGGAGAGCCGAACCGATCGAGATCGGCAATGACCTGGTTGGCGTCCACCCCGGAGTCGAGGAGAGGCCCCGACAGCTGGTCCAACGCGCGGAGTGCGTTGGCGTCGGGCGCCACGTTTCGATCCTTCACGTTCTCGACGTAATGCTGGGCTCGTCGGGCAGCTTCGGATAGCACCTGCGACATTCGTCGCGCCTCAGTCCACCCGACGCCGCTTCAGGAATATACCAATCGGTAGACCGACTTCAGCACGCGACGCCGCCGCTGCCTCGTCCGCGGTGAGAGCTGAATCGTAGTACGGCCAAAACGACGAACGGATTGTCAGAGTCCACGCGGGCTCGCTACCGCAGTCCGTGGGCGGACTCAGACCGGTGAGCTTCCCGTGCTCCGGTGGGCATGATGTGTGCCTTCGGGAGTCTTGAATCTCTCCTCTTCCCAGATGTTCCCACGCTCGTGGTAGCCGAATTGCTCCCAGTACCCATCGGAGTAGGCGGGAGTGAACTCAATCTCCGTGAGCCATTTCGCACTCTTCCATCCGTAGAGTTGCGGGATGAAGGGACGTGCCGGGAATCCCTGGGGGCGCGGCAGCGGGGCACCGTTCATCTTCAGTGCGACGATCGCGTCGTCCGACAGTGCGTCCTCCACAGGAACCGGCGTCGCGTAGCCATCGGCGCATCGAAAGACGGTCCACCGAGCCTCCGGTTTCACCCCCACGAGCCGGCCGATCTCCCCCAATCGCACGCCTTCCCACTCGACATCACGGATGCTCCACTTGGTCACGCACTGGAAGTCCCGTTTGAATCGGGTTTGAGGTAATTTCTGCAACTCCTCCAGCGTCATCACCGTCGGTCGCTCGACGAGTCCGCCTATTCGAAGTCGCCAGTCTTCAGCTCGGATGTCGGGCTCACCGAGGGCAGAGTAGTAGATCCACCGTTTCCCATAGTACTGACCGGGCGCTAGCCCGACGCGTGAGGACGCAGCCATCAGCGGTTCTTCCGGGAGACGAGTCGGAGGACGGAGCGCCGGAATATATCAGTGAACTCGCGGTCAGTGGCGTCTACCTGCAACGCTCGTTACGGCTGCGCGGCGGAGTACAAGGGTGGCGGGACGGTAACTGACGAGGGAGTTCTCGCCCCGGGCCGGAGCTGACTAATTCGACGGCTTATACGCTTGCATCGGACGTCCGGCCTGAATGATCATCATCACGAACCGCGGGTCCTTTCTGGCCTCTGCGTAGAGTGGTGAAAGTCGCACGCGCACTGCCTGGAGTGTGTGGTTCTTCGCGGCAGCAAACATGTACTCGAAGAAACGATCCATATCTCCGAGCGCGTAGTAGATGTAGCCGATCGAGGACTGGCGAGATGAACCCTTCTTGAACATCTCGTCGATCTTGGGGATGATCTTGAGCGCTGCCTCCCGATCCCCTCTCAGAGCTGCGAGATAGCCCCGGCACAACAGGGACGCGTCGGTGTCCGGGGCGATGCGCTCCAGTTCGCGGACCATCGCTTCGGCCGCATCGAACTCTCGCTTGAGCATGTGATACTCGGCCAGTCCGCGGCAGGAGTCGATGGGGTCGGACTCCATGTTCTTCTTCCAATGAGCTACGGAAGCTTCCAACTGCCCCGAGTTGAAGAGAGCCTCACCCTGCCGGCGGATCATCGGGGGCGACAGCGGATCCAGCCGATACGCCTCCTCTGACTGGAGGAGGTAGGGCTCGATGATCCCGAATGATCCCGCGAGGGCGCCGAGAATGCTGTGAGCGTGCGTCAGGTTAGGATTGAGCTCGAGTGCACGCCGGAGTTCACGGTCGAGGATCTCGGCGGGATCGTCCGCCATGAAGGCGATCTCGCCCAGGGAGGCATGTGCCTCGGCAAGGTCCGGATCCAACCGTGCGGCGCGCTCAGCGGACGCTCGCCCCATCTCGATCGCGCCGGTCCAGCTCAGGTAGCCCTCGACTCCGAGGTTGATGTAAACTCGCGCCATCCCGGCGTAAGCGCGGGCGAAGGTAGGATCGCTCTCGGTCGCTCTCTGAAAGTGTTCGAGCGACCTCCGTAGGGACGCCTCGTCTCGGTTCCAGATCAACGCCTGGCCTTGGAGGTACAGCAAGTACGCTTGGTTCTCCTTAGGACGCTCGACCTCCGAGACCGGTGCTTTTGGATGGATGAGGCTGCCCGGCAGCGAAGTCGCGACCTTGGTCGCGATGTCGCTCTGCACCGCGAAGATGTCGTCGAGGTCGTCGTCGTACTTCGCGGTCCAGAGGTGCTCCTCGGTGCCGACGTCGATGACCTGGACCGTTACCCGGATCTTGTTCGAGGCGCGACGGACGCTTCCCTCGACAACGGTTCCGACGCCGAGTTCCTTGCCGATCGCGGCGATCGTCTTCTCTCCCTTCTTGTACCCGAGCACGGAGGTCCGTGCGATCACCTTCAGCCCGGGAACGAGCGAGAGATTCGAGATCAGCTCCTCGGTGAGACCGTCCGCGAAGTACTCGTCGTCCGGATTCGGGCTGATATTGTCGAACGGCAGCACCGCGACTCGAGCCCGGTCGAAAGAGTGGGGTGAGGC
>JASHSX010000064.1 GCA_030040865.1 Thermoplasmata archaeon
TCGATCATCATCGCGAAGAACCTCTGCTTCACGACGCTCTCACCCGAGGGCACGACCGTGGCGCCCTCGGGCGCCCGGTTCCTCTCGGCCGACGTTCGCCGCGGGATCATCCCCGGCATCCTCTCCGAGCTGATGGCCGACCGCGCCCGGTTCCGGACCGAGGGACGCAACGCCCCCTCCCGGGAACTGCGGGAGTATTACGACGGGCTCCAGAACGCGGTCAAGATCCTGATGAACTCGTTCTACGGGGTCCTCGCGTCGAGCTTCTACCGGTTCACGAACAAGGAGATCGGCTCCGCGATCACCGCCTTCGCCCGCGAGGCGATCACCTCGATCATCCGGGACCTGGAGAAGGACGGCCACGAGGTCGTCTACTCGGACACGGACTCGGTGTTCGTGCGCTCGCCCGTGCCGACGCTCGAGGGCGCCCGGGCGTTCGGCGAGCAGGTCGCCAAGCGGTTCACGCAAGCAGGGGCGACGTTCGAGTTCCAGTCGGTCTACGAGTCGTTCTTCTCCCACGGGGCGAAGAAGCGGTACGTGGGACGGACGGTCTGGCCGCAGGAGGAGGTCGTCGTCCGTGGCTACGAGACGCGCCGGACCGACGCGTTCGACTTCCAGTCGGAGTCGTTGCTCGAGGTGTTCGACCTCGTCCTGAAGGGCGACACGGACGGGGCGGTCCGACGGTCCCGGGAGCTCGTCCAGTCGGTGCGGGCGAAGCAGGTCCCCCCCGAGCGGCTCGTGATCGCCCGGGCGGTCCGGCCCGAGAGCGAGTACAACGAATCGACGCGCGAGGCGCTGCCGTTCCTCCGGGTCTTCAAGCAGCTGCAGTCCGAGGGGTACGACGTGATCCCGGGCATGAAGGTCGCGTGGATCGTCACGAACTCCCGGGAGTCCCCCCAGGCGATCGAGCCGTGGATCGAGGGCCGGGCGTTCTCGGGTGAGCCGGACTGGGAATACTACGCCGACCGGGTCGCCCAGACCCTGGCGCGCGTGACCGAGGTGTTCGACTGGGACGCCGCGGCGCTCCTGCGGGGCAGCCACCAGCAGCGGCTGGGGGCGGACGAACCGCCCGGCCGGGGCGACTCCGGACCGGCCGCGACGCTCGACGCCCCCGTCGAGGCGCTCGCGAAGCCGGCGAAGCGGCGCGGGACCACCCGATCCCTCGCGGAGTTCCAGTAGGTCGTCAACGGACCCCGGCGTCGCCGACCGAGGGCGTCGGGGGATCGGGGGCCGACTCCTCGCGCAGGGCGAGGATCGCGCCGGTCACGGCGACCGGGATCCCGAGCACCCCGAGCCACGGGAGCGCGAGGCCGAGGAACCCCGAGGAGAGCAGGAGCGTGAACACGGGGATCCCGGTCATGAGCATCGGCGGGATGATCAGTCCGGCCCGCTCGACGGCGGCGAAGTAGCAGACCTGGGCGAGGAAGAAGCTGGTGACGCCGGTGAGGGCGAGCAGGAACAGCGGCACCGGTCGGACGGTGCCGAGCGCGGCCCATCCCCCGGGCAGCAGGGGGGCGAGGAGCGCCGTGCCGAGCGCGGCCGCGATCGCCGTCTGGCCGACCACGGCGGACGGCGGGAGACGGAGGTTCTCCCGGGCCGTGAGCAGGAAGTAGAACGCGACGCAGATCGGTACGGCCGGGACGACGAGCCAGCCCCACGTCGAGATCGCGGTGAGCCGCTGGCCGGCGACGATCGTCATCGTCCCCCCGGCCAGGCTGAGGACGAGCCCGGCGGCGAAGAGCGACGTCTGGACGTGCGCGCGGCCGATACCGAGCAGGTAGGCGACGACGATCGGCGTGAGCACGACGTCGCCGATCAGCGCGAGCAGCGAGGTGTCGACCGGACCGATGAGGTAGGTGGACGCGAGGACCGCTACCTGCATCCCGACGAGCAGCCCCGCCCGGAGGTACGCGGCCGGCTGGGCCCACAGCGCGGCGACCGTCCGGCCGTGGCCGAGCGCGGCGGCCCACGCCACGTAGGCGACCCCTCCGAAGAGGAACGGATAGAAGAGGACGGCCGACGGGCGTGCCCCCGGCGTCGCCCAGAGGACGAACAGGTAGTACGTCGACCAGAGGAGGGCCGAGAGCAGCGCGAGGACGATCGCGACCGCACGGATACGGGACGGGAGCACCACTTGGACCGGGAAGGGCTCGACGCCTTAACCGTTGAGCGCGGCGGCAGTGCGGTCAGGCGTAGCCGTCGTACGAGAGCGACCGCGCGGGCAGGCGGACCCCCCGGCCGCGTTCGACCCGGCCGATCTCGACCGCGTCCGGGGCGCCGGAGCGGCGGAGACGGGCGAGGATCTCCGTCGCCCGGTCCCGAGCCACCACGACCACGAACCCGATCCCCATGTTGAACGTCTGGAACATCTCGTGGTCCGAGATCGGACCCAGCCCCTGGACCCAGCGGAAGAGGGGCGGCGGATCCGGCCAACGGTCGAGCGAGAAAGCGACGTCGGCCTTCAGGCGGACCATGTTCCGCACCCCGCCGCCCGAGAGGTGCGCGAGGCCGTGGACCCCCGCCCGGTCGGCGACCGCGTCCGCGAGCTTCGCGTACATCCGCTGCGCCCGGAGGAGTTCGACCCCCACCGGCTCGCGGCCGCCGGGCCGGGGACGCTCGAGGTCGACGGCCGCGGCCGAGAGGAGCCGGCGGACGAGCGTGAATCCGTTCGCGTGGAGCCCGTTCGAGGGGATCCCGACGACGAGGTCTCCCGGACGGATCCGATCGCCCGTGATCGGACGCCGTCCCTTCGGGAAGAACCCGAGCGCGGTGCCCCCCAGGTCGATGCCGTGCACCAGGTCCGGGACGACCGCGGTCTCGCCGCCCAGGAGGGCGCACTCCGCCGCCTCGAGCCCGCGGCGTATCCCGCGCCCGATCGCCCGGAAGCGGTCGTCGTCGGGGCGGGCGCAGACGATCGTGTCCACGAGACCGGCCGCCCGCGCCCCAACCGCCGCGAGGTCGTTCACGTTGATGCCGACGAGGTCCTCCCCGACCTCCTCCCACCGGTCCATCCGGTCGGCGAGCAGTACCTTCGTGCCGACCGTGTCCGTAGTGAGGGCGAGCGTCTCGCCCCCGATCCGGACGAGACCCGCGAAGTGACCCGGGAGCGCCACGGGACGCCCGTGGCTCGGCGGGGCACGGTAGCGGGAGGACTCGAGGAGCGCCCGGAGCGCGGTCGCCCGGGCCCCGACGTCGACCCCGCTCTCCGCGTAGGTCCGGGGCGCGCTCGCCGACACGGGGTGCTCGGCCGGCGCACGGCGGCCCGGAGAAAAGAGCTTGCGGGGGTCGGGCGCCGTCTCTTTACGAGGGACCGCGTGCGGCCGACGATGCCCCGGGCCTCCCGACGTCGGCGGCCGGACGACACGGCCGCCCCGTCGATCCCGTCGGCGTGGGTCCTGGCCGGCCGGGCGTTCGTCCGGGGGAAGCTCCAGCCGATCGAGATCGCCATCGGCGAGGATGGGCGCATCGCCTCGCTCGGCCGGAACCTGCGCGGCGCGGTCCGGCACGACGTGGGGGACGCGGTGATCCTGCCGGCGGCGACGGACCTCCACGTGCACTTCCGCGACCCCGGACCGGACCCCCCGGCGGAGACGGTGGCGACCGGCACCCAGGGCGCGGCGCTCGGCGGCGTCACGCTGGTCGGCGACATGCCGAACACCGAGCCGGCCGTGAGCACGGTCGAGATCCTGGAGAGCAAGGAGCAGCGGTTCCGCGGCAGGGCGGCCGTCGACGTGCTGCTGTATGCGAACCCATCGGACGCCGGGGCGCTCCCCGAGCTCTCCCGGCGGGCGGGCGGATTCAAGATCTACCTGGCCCCGAGCACCGGGCTCTCCGCGACGGTCCGATTCGAGGCGCTGCCCGCCCTGCTCGACCGGCTCGCGGGACTCCGGCTGCCGGTCGCGGTCCATGCGGAGGATCCGGCGCGCTTCGGGCCGGTGGAGAGGGCGCGGGACCCGGTCGGCTGGAACGCCGCCCGCCCGCCGTCGGCCGAGTCGGCCGCGCTCGACGCGCTCGAGCACGCGCCGAGCGCGCTGCGACTGCACATCGCGCACGTGACGGAGCCTGCCAGCGCCGATCGGCTGACGGAACGGGGCACCTCCTTCGAGGCGAGCCCGCACCACCTCCTCCTCGCGGCGCGGGCGGGCGACGGGCCCCGGTTCAAGGTCAATCCGCCGCTGCGCTCCGAGGCGGACCGGGCGGCGTTGTGGACCCGCTTCGCCGATGGGCGCGTACCGATGCTGGCGAGCGACCACGCCCCCCATCTCGCGGCGTCGAAGGAGACCGATTTCGACCGAGCCCCGAGCGGGATGCCGGGCGTCGAGACGATGGTGCCGCTCCTTCTGGCGAAGGTCCGCGACGGGGACCTCTCGCTCCCCGTGCTGATCGCCGCCGCCTGCGACCGGCCCGCGCGCTGGCTGGGGCAGCCGCTGGGGCGCCTCGCGCCGGGCCACCGGGCGAACCTCCTCGTCGTCGATTTCCGGGTCCGCGCTCGGCTCCGGGGCGAGCGCCTTCGCTCGCCGAGCGGGTGGACGGCGTTCGAAGGTTGGGAGGCGATCTTCCCCCGCGAGCACTACCGCGACGGGGAGATCGTGGTCCAGGACGGCGAGTACGTGGGCCGGCCCGACGGACGAGTCGTCCGCCCGGAGTTCGCCCCGGCGCCGGGGCCGAGCTAGCGGACGCCGGACGGGCCGTCGGGCGGAGCCTCGGCCGGCGGTCGGGCCAGGAACTTCGGCCGGATCCATCCCAACGCCACGGCGATGAGATACGCCGCCCCCACGACGATCGCCGCGATCAGGACGACGTCGAGGATCCCGAACTCCTGCGAGACCAGGTCCCAGTTGGAGCGCAGGACGACCCCCGCGTAGATGAGGACGACCGCGAACGGCAGCGATCCGGCCGCCGTGAAGACCCCGAAGCGCACCGGTTCCATGCGCGCCGTCCCCGCCGGGTAGCTCACGTACGCCCGGACGATCGGGAGAAGGCGCGCGATCGCGACGGTGATCTCCCCGCGGCGCCGGAAGAAGCGGTCCATCCGGTCGAGCTGCGCCGGGTCGAGGCGCAGCTGGCCCAGCCCGAGTCCGGTGATGCGGTGCCGGCCCCATCGGCCCACGGCGTAGGCGATGTACGCCCCCACGAGCCCGCCCGCGACGGCGACGACGACCGCCGGGACGAAGCCGTAGACCCCCTCCGCGACGAGGAACCCGGAGAACGGCAGGATCACCTCGCTCGGGAGCGGTGGGACCCCGAAGCTCTCGACGACCATGAGGGCGAACAGCCCCGGTAGCCCGATCGTCCGCAGGATCGAGGTGAGGACGTCCACCAGGGTCGCGACGAGGGAGAAGGTCATCCGCGCCGGACTCCACGACCCCCGGGCGATCGGGGCTACGAACCGCCCGCGGTCGGGAAGTGGAGACGGAACGGCACGTCGAGCTGGGCGTTCGTCCGCGTCGGGATCCCCTCGAACTCGAGCGGCGTCGAGCAGCCGCCGCAGGCGACGGCGGGCCGGAGACGGCCGAGCGTGATCGACAGCGCGATCCCGACTTCGATCTCCGAAGGCCGCTCGGCGGCCCGGGCGACCGCCCGGTGGAGCTCGTCCAACAGCGGGTCGTCGGTCGGGACCCGGGAAGGGGCGCTCATCGGACGAACGACCGGGCGCGACCTCTTAAGGAGCGCTCTCCGCCCGCGGCGCGCGCGCAGCGTTCCGCCGGGCTCAGAGGAGCCGACGACGTAGCCCGAGTCGCCCCAGCCGTCGCAGCCGGGGCAGCGGCCGCCCGAGCATCCGCTCCACGGCCTCGAGGAGCAGGGCGTCTCCGACGTCCACGCTGCGGGTGAACAGCACCACCAGCACGAACAGCCCCGCGATCCCGACCGCGAGGGGCGGCAGCAGGAACCGGGAGAGCGGCTCCCGGACGATCGCGAGGACGAGGGCGACCGGCACCGCCGTCGCGAGGAGAGGGAGCCAGAGATGGCGGCGGAACGGGTGGATCCCGTCGAGGAGTCCCAGCTCGAGGATCGAGAGCGCCGAGTAGGCCGCGTTGGCGCACGACCACGCGATCGCCGCGCCGACGTACCCGTACTCGGGGACAAGCGCGAACGCGACGCCCACATCGATGAGCCCGGCGGCGACGGCGTTGTAGGCGAGGAGGCGGGTCCGGCCGTTCGCCACCTGGACCGTCGGCCCGGGACCCAGGAACGTGGTCGCGAACGCGCCGACCACGAGGATGTCGAGCGGGAGGGTGATGGTCCCGTACGGGGCCTTGTAGACGAACAGCAGGGACTCGGACGGGAGGAAGAAGAAGACGAGGAACAGCGGGAGCGAGAAGGCGATCATCCACTTCGTGACCGTCGTGAACGTGAGCCCGACGGACGGGAGATCGTTGCGCCGAAGGAACTTCGTCGCGACGGGGAGGAAGATGTACGCCGCGGCGCTCACGCCGACCTGGATCAGCCGCGCGAGCGTGAGCGACGCGGTGTACGTCCCGACCTCGCTCGAGTGGTAGAGCCCCAGCACGAGGGTGTCGCCGTAGCCGGTCAGGGTGCTCATGAACCCGACGACGAACAGCGGGAGCGCGAAGAGCAGCAGCTTGCGCAGCGCGCCCGGCGCGGTGGGACCGGCCGGGAGCCGGCGTGGGAGCTGCCGCAGCGTGTAGACCGTGAGGCACGCGAGACCGGCCACGTTCGCGGCCGCGTAGGCCGCGAGCGCCCCCACGTAGCTTACCGCGTGCGGCGGGAGGGCGATGACGATGGCGAGCGCGGCGACGAACAGGGCGGGGGTGATCACCTGGACGAACACCGCGTTGGGAACGACGTCCTCGTATCCCTGGAAGATCGACGCGATGAGCGTCGAGACGACCGAGGTCGCGATCGTGATCGCGAAGAACTGCAGGGAGAGGGTGAGGTCGGCGGCCGAGAGGTTCGACGAGCTCAGGGCGACGCCGATCGGTCCGGCGAAGACGTAGAGCACCACCGCCCCGGCGATCCCGCTCGCCGCCCCGACCGCGAGCGTCCCGCGGACCATCGTGCGCCGGTCGGCGTCGGAGCTCGTGAACGGGAGGCTCCGCGCGATCGCGTTGGGAAGACCGAGCGTGCCGATCGCCGAGAGGACCGCGGAGAACGTGAGCGCCAGCGAGAAGGCGTTCCACTCGCCCTGGGAGATCCCGTCGACGACGATCACCCGGGAGACGAAGCTGATCCCGACGTACGCGAGCGCCGCGACGAGGAGGAACAGCGTCCCGCGGGTCACGCTGGACAGGCCCTCCCGGACCTCGTCGCCGGAGGTGCTCACCACGCGTCGCCCGCTCTGAGGCTGCCGAGGGACGGTAAATACGTAGCGATTTGCGGGTAGCGGGTGGCTTCGGCCCTCGACCCGCGAACCACCCTAGACGAACTCGTCGAGCAGCGCCGTTTTGCCGCGCGTCCCCGCCGGCTGCAGGGCGAGCGGCCCGGCAGTGAGGACCTCGTCGAGCTCCTCGTAGGTCGGACGTTCGGTCCGGTAGAACAGGCCGATCGGGATCTTGTCCCCCCACTCGAGGGCGCGCTGCCACGCCGCCACGATATTCGCGGGATCGTGGCCGGCGCTCTCGAGCTTGTAGCAACGCTGGCGGAAGAAATCGAACGTGTTGATCTTGTTGTAGGTGACGCACGGGCTGAAGACGTCCACGAGGGCGAACCCCTTGTGCTGGATGCCTCCCGCGACCAAGTCGGTGAGCTGCTTCACGTCGCCCGAGAAGCCGCGCGCGACGTACGTCGCCCCCGCCGCGAGGGCGAGGGCGATCGGGTCGATCGGGTTCTCGATGACCCCGTGCGGCGTCGACTTCGTCTTCTGCCCCATGGTCGAGGTCGGGCTCGCCTGGCCGGTGGTGAGTCCGTAGATCTGGTTGTCCATCGTCACGTACGTGAGGTCGACGTTCCGGCGCATCGCGTGGACGAAGTGGCCCACGCCGATCCCGAACCCGTCCCCGTCGCCGCCCGTGCCGATGACGGTGAGACCGTGGTTCGCCCACCGGATCCCCTCGGCGACCGGGAGCGCCCGCCCGTGGATCGCGTGGAAGCCGTACGCGGAGAGGAAGTGGGGGAGGTTCGAGGAGCAGCCGATCCCCGAGACGATCACGACGTTGTGGCTCGGGATCTTGAGCCGCTTCACGGCGGTCTCGACGGCCGCGACGACGCCGAAGTCGCCGCACCCCGGGCACCAGGTCGGCTTGATCTCGGACTTCCCGACGAGCGGGAGGGGGGTCCCGACGACCGTCGGGGTCGCCGCCGCGCTACTGTCCGCCGTGGTCCATCACCTCCATCGCACGGGCAACGATCTCGTACGGATAGAACGGTTCGCCGTCGTACTTGAGCAGTCGCTCGGAGAGGTGGATCCCGGTCTCGGCGCGCAGGAGCCGCCCGAACTGTCCGGAAAAATTCTCCTCGACGAGCAGCGTCGACCGGGTCTTCGCGAACGCGGCCGCGACGCGCTCGGCGTCGAGCGGGTAGACGGTCGGGAAGGCGAGGAGGTTCGTCGTCCGTCCGCGATCGGCGAGCATCGGCATCGCGTCGCGTACCGCGCCGATCGTCGACCCCCACGCGACGAAGGTGAGCGGGGCGCCGGCCGGGCCCTCGAGGACAGGGGGCTCGGCCTGGGCGGCGAGCCCCCGGAGCTTCCGCATCCGCTTCTCCATCATCCGTTGACGCTCCGCGACCCAGACCGGGATGCCGGACTTCACGTCCGAGACCAGGTGACCCTTCTCGTCGTGCTCGTCGGACCCGGCGACGAAGTTGAGGCCGGGCTGGCCCGGGAGGGCGCGGGGAGAGACGCCGGAGTCGGTGTACTGGTAGCGCTTGTAGTCGTGGCCGTTGGGCGCGACCGTGAACAGGGACGGCACCTCGACGTTCAGGTCGATCTCGTCCCGGTCGACGGTCATGTGGTTCTCGGACAGGTGGAGGTCGCTCGCGACGAGGACCGGGGTCTGCCACGCCTCGGCGAGCTCGAACGCCCGGATCGTCGCGCGGTACGCCTCGGCCGGGTTCGACGGGGCGAGGACGGCCCGCGGGAACTCGCTCTGACCGGCGCCGAGCATCAGGTTGAGGTCCCCCTGCTCGGTCTTGGTCGGAAGGCCGGTCGACGGGCCCGATCGCTGCGACTCCACGACGACGAGCGGCGTCTCGGTCATCCCGGCCATCCCGAGCGCCTCGACCATGAGGGCGAAGCCGCCGCCGCTCGTCGCGGTCATGGCCCGGACGCCGCCGAACGACGCGCCGATCGCCATGTTGATCGCGGCCAGTTCGTCCTCCGCCTGCTTCACGACGACCCCGAGCTCCTGGGCGTGCGCGGCCATCCAATGCATGATCGACGACGCCGGGGTCATGGGGTACTGCGCAAGGAACTTGCAACCTCCGGCGGCGGCGCCGAGGGCGATCGCCTGGTTGCCGGTCATGAGGAGCTTGGGGGCACCGCCCTTCGTGGGCGCGTTCGGGTGGACGCTCGCGTGCTGCTGCGCGAACTCGTAGCCGGCGCTGCTCGCGCCCAGGTTCCAGGTGACGACGTCCCCGGCCTTCTTCCCGAAGGAGTCCGCGAGCACCTGGTGCAGGAGATCGAGCGGCACCCCGCCCAGGTAGGCCGTCGCGCCCATGCCGGCGGCGTTCTGGAGGATCGACTGGCTCGTGAACTTCCGCGCGATCTCGAGCGTCGGTACCGGGAGCGCCTTCACGCCGACCGGGAGATCGCCGACGGCGAACTTCTCCGGGTCGTGAACGACGACGCCGCCCGGCCGGAGCGTCGGGGCGTGGATGTCGACCGTCTGCTTGTCGAGCGCATACAGGATGTCGGCCCCGTCGCCCTGCGAGCGCGGTCGTCCGTCGCCCGTGCGCGCCTGGTACCACACGTGGCCGCCGCGGATCACGGACTGGTAGGCGTTGAGACCGAAGACGTGCCGCCCCATGCGGGAGTAGCACCGCGCGATCGACTCGCCGATCGATGCGATCCCGTCGCCGGCCTGTCCGCCCGCGCGGACCGCCAACTCGCCCATGATGGCATTCCATCGAACGACGCTATAAGCCGTTTCGGGAGCGCGGCGGCCGACGGCAACCCTAAGCACGGCATCCCCCTCGTCCGCCCGATGCCGGAAGGCCGCGTGACCGTGCTGCTGTTCGGACCCGCGCGGGAGGCCGCCGGACGAACCTCCGTCGTCTGGGAGGTCCCGGCCGGAGGGCTCCGCGCGGAGGAGGTCGTCGCCGGGCTGCGCGCGCGCTACCCTCGACTCGGGCCCACCCTCGACTCGAGTCGCTACGTGCGGAACGGACGGTATCTCTCGACCCTGACGACGCGGCTGCGGCCCGGCGACGAGTTCGCCGTCCATCCCCCGTACGGGGGCGGGTGACCGTGACGGTCCGTCTCACCGACCGGCCCCTCTCCGTCGCCGACGCGATGCGAGCGCTCGAGGGCCGGGGGCTGGGCGGCGTCGCGGTCTTCGCCGGTCGGGTGCGGCCCGACCCGGGTCCCGGCGGTCCGGTCAGCGCCCTCCACTATGACGCCCACCGGGCCCCGGCGCTCCGTCGGCTGCGCGCGATCGAACGAACGGCCCGACGCCGGTTCGACGCCCGGCGCGTCGTCCTGTGGCACCGGGTGGGCCGACTCCGCGTCGGCGAGATCTCCGTGATCGCGGGCGCGGCGTGCCCGCACCGGGCCTCGGCGTTCGCCGCCGCCCGGTACCTCATCGAGGAGCTGAAGGCGACGGTCCCGATCTGGAAGACCGAGCGGCGCCGAGGGTCGGGGCGACGCGCGTGACCGCCCGCCGCTCGGGTCGCTCCTCCGTTATATAGCGCGCACCGCGTCTTGCTCGACGTTGGTCGCCGAAGGGTCGCCCGCGGCTTCGCACACTCCCCCGAGCGGGGCGTCGTCCGCCCCGCGGCCCGGGCCCCGGGGCGTTCTCCAGCGGATGGACAAGGGTCGGATCCGCCACGTGGTCGCGGTCGGGAGCGGCAAGGGCGGGGTCGGAAAGTCGTCGGTGACCGCGCTCCTCGCGGCCGAACTGCGCCGACGCGGTCTCGCGGTCGGAGTCCTCGACGCGGACATCACCGGTCCCTCGATCCCGAAGCTGTTCGGGCTCCACGGGCCGCTCGTCGACCGGGGCGAGGGGATCGAGCCCGCGGCGACGCCCTCCGGGATCCCGGTCGTCTCGTCGCAGTTCATGGTCGAGGACGAGCAGACGCCGGTGATCTGGCGCGGTCCGCTCGTGACCCGCCTCATCACACAGTTCTTCGGCGGCGTCAACTGGGGGTCGCTCGACTACCTCCTGCTCGACATGCCACCGGGCACCAGCGACGTTCCGCTCACCGTCTTCCAGACGATCCCGATCGACGGGATGGTGTTCGTCCTGACGCCCCAGGACCTTTCCGCGCTGATCGTGAAGAAGGCGATGAACATGGCTCGGGACCTCCACGTCCCGCTGCTCGGCGTCGTCGAGAACATGGCGTTCGTGACGTGCCCTCACTGCCAGCACCGGATCGAGCTGTTCGGCCGAAGCCGCGTCGGCGCGGTGGCCGAGGAGTACGGGATCCCGGTCCTGGCCCGGCTCCCGGTCTCGCCGCCGGTCTCGGAGCTCTCGGACGACGGCCGGCTCGAGGAGATCCGGGATCCCGAGGTCGGACGGCTCGCCGAGGCGTTCGTGCGGGCGGTCGACGACGCTACGAAGGGGACGCCGGCGACGCTGTAGTCGCGCGGAGCTCGCGGAACGGGATCGACTCCACCGGCACGCCCCGCCGACGCAGCGCGTCGGAGAGTCCGGCCAGGTGGGCGTCGCCCACGACCACCGCCATCCGGCCGAATCCCCGCTGCCTCAGCGCGGCGAGCCGCTCCGCCATGTGCTCGTTCCGATCGTCGACCAGCACGCGGGCGAGCGTCGGGCTCGCCCGCCGGAGTTCGGCCGTGAACTCGTCCGGCGCGTCGGCGTAGCGGTCCATCTGCTTCTCGACGACCCTCGCCGGGACGAAGAGGCCCACGATCGCGCTCGAGAGGAGGACGACCCGCTCTTTGACCGGCAGGGACCGCATCAGGGTCACAAGCGTGACTCGGATCGGATCGTCGATCAGGAAGATCGGCAGCGAACGGTCCTTCGCGACGCTCGCGGCGACCTTCATCTCGGCGCCGGGCGGCCCACCGCCCAGGTCCGCGCCCAGGCGACGTTGGATCATCCCCCAGAGGCGGGCCAGCACCGGCGCCCCGGACCGGCGCCTCGGCTCCGCGGGCTCGGCAAGGAGCGCCTGGGCGCGCTCGGCGTCGAGCTCGATCGCCACGCCGTCCAGGACCCGTCCGGCGAGGACGCGCCGGATCGGCTCGGCGAGGTCGACGACATGGGCCGCCCCGAGCAGCAGGACCGGGGCCTCCGTGGAGCGGGAGTACATCGCCCCCGGGAGCGACGGTCCGCTCATCTCCCTTGGCCCCCGGGTCGCACAACCCCCAAATACCGAGGCGCGGTCCGCCCGCCGCATGGCGTGGACGATCTTCACCGTCCCGGCGTCGAAGCGCGCCGACCTCGATGGGGTGCTGAAGGACGACCGCGTCTCCCGCCAGAGCCAGAAGGTGCGGGAGGCGTCGGCGCTCGGCGGACCGGCCGATCGGCTCTACGTGCTGATCGAAGGATCGGACGACGCGGTCCGGTACGCAGGGGAGCTCCTCGCGAAGGTCGGCGAACGACCGCCCACTCCCGACGCCGAGGCGCTCTACCGGAAGTTCAAGGACGAAGAGGAGGCCGCGTCCGCCGGGATGGGGCTCTTCTTCACCGAGGGCTAGCGACCGTCACTCGTTGGTCGGCGCGTGCGACGGTTCGAGATCCTCGCCGCCGGCGAACGCTCCCTGGCAGGCGTGGTAGAACGCCTCGAGACCGCTCCCGTCCTTCGCGGAGACGGGGAGGAGTCCGGTGAGCGGCCCCATCGCCTCGATCGCGCGGAACAGCTCGGTCGAGAGCTGCGTGTCGGGGGTCGGGGCGTCGCGCGTGACGGCCTCGTAGAGCTGGCTCGGGTCGTCGGACCACGCGGCGATCTCGGCAAGGCGCTCCGCGGGGAGGACGTCCGCCTTCGCGAGGACGTTCGCCATCGGGAGCCGGAAGCGGAACTCGACGGTGGCGCTCAGCATCAGCAAGGAGACGAACCCCGACGGGGTTCGGGCGAGGGCGGGATCGAACAGGAACGCGATCAGGGACCGGTCGCCGCTCAACGCGTCGACAACGGCGCGCGACGCCTCCCGGAACGCGAACAGCTCGATCTGACCGGGCGTGTCGACGAGGACGTAGTCGGACTTCAGCTCCTGGATCGCCTGCTTCACCTCGAAGATCTTGAGCGCGATCATGTCGGCCGCGGCGACCTGGGCGCCGTTGGGGCCGAGACCGTACTCGTCCTGCATCTCGGCGAGCCGCACCCACTCCCGGATGTCGACGTCGGGCTCCCACTCCGTCGACTCGTTCCCGGGATCGAGGTTGACCACCGTCGCGTCGTAGCCGGCGGTCCGCATCCACTCCGCGAACGCCCGGACGAGCGTGGTCTTCCCGGCGCCGGCGGTGCCGGTGAAGTAGACGGTGCCCGGCTCCTCCATGGGGCTAGTGCTTCCC
>JASHSX010000065.1 GCA_030040865.1 Thermoplasmata archaeon
GCGCGTTCCCGGGAAGAACGGGAGCGTGTAATTCTTCCAATCGATCGTCGTGGTGAGCTCCGTCCATCCTGCCGGGAACGGACAAGTGGAGGTGCACGAAGCAGCGACGGCAGTGGTCAATGGTGTCTCAATTCCCGCCCCGGATTGAGCGGTCGCCCCCGTTGCCATATCCACCGCGAGGAGCGTGAGCATGAGCAAAATTGCCCCGAGCATATGGCGCCGCGCGGTCCCGCGGTGCGCCGTTCCCCAATACTCGGTGCTACCCTTCATTCGAAGCGTTCGTTCCCCGGTGGCGAGGGCCAGAATGTCCCCCGATATCCAATCTCGTTCGGCTCTTGAGAGCGCGCGGGCCGCGGGTGGGTGAACTGGATGTTGCACCCATCGGTTGGTCGTGGGGTCGGAGCCTGGGCACCGCGAGTCACCCTCGAACCATTTCTCGCCGTGTCACTTCGGTAGCTTCGCCCGGGAGAGCCGTCGAAGCAGCCGCGGAACCTCGTCCGAAACGAGTCGCCAGAGTAGTTCAGGATCGATCTCCGCGTAGTCGTGCGTCAGGAGCTGCCGGACCTCGCCGATTCGAGACCGATCCAGAGGCGGATTGGCAGCGTAGAAGCTGTCCCCTTGACGATTGATCGACTCGAAGGCTTTCCGGACCTCTCCTTCGATGAGCCTCCGAGTGTCGGGATTCTGCTCGTCGAAAAATGCAGCTCGGCCGCGCCGAGCGTACTGGACGGAGTTCTGGAAATGCTCGATCGCCAGCGATAGACGTTCCCGGGTGCGGTCGACGGTCACAGCGGAATCGCCTCGGCGATCACCTGAGGCTGGACCAGCCAGTGGAGCGACTGTTCCGAGACCACATCGACCTCCCGCCCGATCAGTTTTCGGAGCTCCCGGCGCAACGCCAACGGGTCGAAACGGCGACCGAGCGGGCTTACCAACAGGTCCAGGTCGCTCGCGAGGGTGGCTTCGCGACGGGCGACCGAGCCGAACACTCGGACCTCGCCGGCCCCGTACTCCCTCGCCAACCTCAGCAGTTCGACTCGTTTGGTACCGATCACCGCGTCGATACCGAGCCCTCCTCCGTAGGTCGGGACTCGGAGTCGGGGAGTCTGGAAGTATGGGGACTTGCACCGCGGGCAGATGCGCACGTGGACGCGACGCGGGAACCAATAGTATCCACACCGGTAACAGTGGGCCGGCGGGTGCGCCATTTTCATCGGTGAACGTAAGAATTTCTTTAGCATTAAATTCTTACGCTGAGCCCACCCCGACCAGGTTACCGGGGGATCGGTTGAACCGCGTGCGGCAGGATGGTGACTCGCCGGACCGGTAGCGCCGCGCCCGCCGAGATGGGTCAGGCTACGGACCCCTTCAGGGCACGGAACCGGACAGGATCGTCATCAGTTTGGCTGGATCGATGTTACCGCCCGAGACTAGCGCGACCGCAGTGGCCGGAACGGGATCCTCGAGTCGTGCGGCCGCGACCGCGGTACCGGCCGCACCCTCGGCGACGACATGGTGTCGTTCGAAGAGGTATCGGATCGCGCTCGCGGTGTCCGCCAGGGAGACTACACGGGACTCCGACACGAGGCCGTTCAACCGCTCCCACATCTCCGGAAAGACGCTGGAGGCGCCGGAGCCGTCGACGAAGCTCGGGGTCCGAGTCACTTGGCTGGGCCGACCCTGCTTCAACGACTCGGAATAGGCCGTTGCCGTCTCCGGCTCCACGGCGATCACCCGAACGGACGGAGCGAGATTTCGCAGCGCGGAGGCGACCCCCCCGATCAGTCCTCCGCCACCGATCGGGACGAAGACGGTGTCGACCTCGGGTAGATCTTCGAATATCTCGAGACCGCAGGTGCCGTTACCGGCGAGCATGTCCGGGTGGTTGAACGGCGGCACGTAGAGACGATCTTGCAAGGGAGGATAGGCGCCCTTGAGCGTGATATCCCAGACCTGGTCCCACGGAAGCTGGACGATCTCGGCGCCATACCGGCGAATTCCCTCGAGTTTTGCCTTGGGCGCGGTGTCGGGGACGATTGTGGTGCAGGGTACCCCGAGCCGTCTCGCGTGCCATGCGAGGGCTTGGGCCATATTCCCCGCGCTGGTTGTGTACACTCCGCGGACCGGACCCCGCTCCAGCGCCGAAAGAATGGAATTTCCGGCGCCACGCACCTTGAACGACCCAGTCGGTTGCAGGCTGTCGAGTTTGAGAAAAATCCGGTGGCCGACTTCGGACCCGTCGAGCGGGATCAAGGGGGTTCGGAGTATGCTCGTACCGAGCCGTTTGCGCGCGTCTCGAATCGCTCCGATGGTGATCGGCCTTGGGTCGGTCATGGGTTCGCCAGCGTGACCACGGCGAGCCCAGCCGGGTCCGGCTCATTATGGTACCTCGGCCGGAGCCTCTCCCGCGTAGGTCTAGACCCTAGCGGGCGGCGAAACTAGCCTCGGGCCGCCGGCTGAAGGCCCACACGGCGGACGAGTTCCGCGGTGTAGCCCGCGAGGACGGTCAGCGGTCGGCGCTCCCGCTGGACCTGGCGCGTCAACCGTCCAGTTCGGGGTCGATATTCGATCCGCTCGACGCGAAACTCCGACTCGAACGACTCCGTTATCTCGCCAACCGATAGCCGATGGGGCGGACCCCATGTCCCGGTCTCCTCGCGAGCGACCCAGAAGACCACGAGGGTGGCACCGGGACGGAGGATCCGAGCAACTCCCTGCGAGTAGGCCCGTCGGTGCCGCTTCCGAAGCGTGTGAAAGCACCCGACGTCGACCGCGCCCCGAAAGCGGCGTGCCGGGAGTTCGCTCCGCAGGATGTCGTCCACTCGGAAGTCGGCCAGTCGATTCTCAGGCGTCCGCCGTGACTTGGCGGCCGCTATCGCGGCGGGCGCGAGGTCTATGCCGGTAGCTCGAAAGCCTCGCGACGCGAGCCACAGCGCGTTCGTTCCGAGACCGCAGCCGATATCGAGGATTGGGCCCGGCGGCTTCAGTCGACCCGACTCGACGGCTCGAACGAGCGGGGGATATGGCTCCTGGGCGAACCATGGCAGGTCCCGTAGTGGACTGCCCGAATAGAGGCGGTTCCACATCGCCCGGTCGGCCTTCGACGTGCCGGAGGGGGGCCGGAACTCGGTTTTCAACTTCGACTCGGACATTCGAGGATCCTTCAAGGACAACCGGATGCGATAGAAGGCAGCGACTTCCTCTTTCGCTGTAATTTCGAAGCTCGGCGTTAGTCGCGTCGGTTGACGTTCGGGCTGGCGAAAAGCGAGCGTAGCTGATGGGACCCGCGACCCGGCGTGCTGTGCGGGTGCACTCTGTCGCACCGGCGCAGGCTGCCCGCCTACGGTTCACCGTCGGGTGGCCGAACAGGCTAGTTAACATTTGAACGTTAATTAACAAAACGACGCGGCCGGATGTTAACGGGCATCCGATACGTCCCGGGAGCCCACGGTCACCCTACGGCTTCTCTCGAAAACCGTACGACCCATCTCCGTTAGAGTGGCCCGCTTCGGACAGTCGGGTTGCAAACGTTGTTGCAGCTACTTCGCCGGCAAGACTCGACGGGATCCCAGTCCCAGCCTCGGAGGCCCCATGCCAACCCCGGTTTCACCGAGAGGCTCGATCCCTGTCAGCCCGCGGGGCGGTCTCGCCCTGGAGCGACGCTCCCTCCGAGCTCCCGTCCGAAGAATTCGAGGACAGTGCGCCAGAGCTGGACCTGCCGTCCAACGCCCCAGATACCGTGGCGCTCACCGGGGTAGAGCATTAGATCGAACGGCGTGCCTAGGGCCTGGAGGGCCGCCATCACCGCGGTGCTGTTGGCCAGCGGTACGTTGTCATCGGCCATACCGTGGACGAGAAGCAGCCGGCCCGTGAGCGCACCGAGACGTGGAATGACTGCCGAGGCGTCATAGGCGGCAGCATTGACCGCGGGATTTCCCATGTAGCGCTCGGTGTAGTGGGTGTCGTACTGTCGCCAGTCCGTGACGGGCGCACCCGCGACACCGGCCGCGAGGTGGGACCTCGGATCGGTGAGCATGCGCAGCACCATGAATCCCCCGTAGGACCAGCCGAAGACCCCGATCTTGTCCGCGAGCACAAACGGCTGCGATCGTAGCCACTCCAAGCCGACGATCTGGTCATCGATTTCCACCGAGCCGAAGTGACCCGCGATCGCCTCCTCGAACGCGGTGTCGCGATTGGGCGTGCCGCGATTGTCGAGCCGGAAGACGAGGTAGCCGGCCTCGAGGAAGAGCTTGTCCCTCAAGTCGGGCCACGCGCGCGTCACCATCTGAGCCGATGGCCCTCCGTAGACCTGAACCACCGCCGGGTACCGGCGAGAGGGGTCGAACTGGACGGGCTTGAGGAGGACATAGTGGAGGTCTTGGCCCGACGGGGCGCGCAGGGTGCCGAACTCCGGCGGAGGATATCGATCGGCGAACGGGGCGAACGGGTGGCCGTCCCCGAGCGGATTCTGCTCGATCCAGCGCAGCCTCTGCCCGTCGGCGCGGTACAGCGCCGACTGGGGCGGTGTGTTCGAGTCAGAGTAGTAGCCGACGAACACCTTGGCCGTCTTGGGCATCACCGCGGTCCACCACCCATGACCTTGGGTGACCGCGATAGGTTGCGCCGGCGTGCGGTACGACACCGAGTACAGTTGACGTTCGATCGGGGTCTCTCGGGACGCCATGAAGTACAGCACCCCCAGATCCTCGTCAACGCCGACGACGCCCGGCGCCTCGACACCGGCCCCGAGCGCCCCGCGCACGACCGGAGCGTCGCCCGTCGTGACGGGCCGCACCAACGTCCCGTCGCCCCGGTACAGATACAACTGATTGGATCCGGACCGCTCGGAGGCCCAAATGAAGTCGCCGTTCTTGAGGGGAAAAAAGTCGTGGTGGAGCATGACCCACGGCGATCGGGTCTCCGTGATCAGGATCTCGGATCCACCGGTGGCCGGGTCCACGCGAAGCAGGTCAAGCCGCTTCTGGTCGCGGCTCTCGCGTTGTACATAGAGATCTCGTCCATCCGCAGACCAGTGGACCCGCGCCAGGTAGACATCGGTCTCGGGCCCCAGGTCGACAGCCACGGGTCGCGCGCCGTCCGACATCCGCTGCACGTAGAGGCTGACCAGCGCGTTGGGGGTTCCCGCGCGAGGGTATCGTTGCGATCGGACCTGTGCGCCCTCCGCGCCGATATCCAAACGGGGGGCCTCTTCGACCGGACTTTCATCGACACGGGCGAAGGCGACCGCGTCGTCTCCGGGGGCCCACCAGTAGCCGGTATACCGGCCCATCTCTTCCTGGGCGACGAACTCGGCGACCCCGTAGCTGATCGTCCCGCGACCGTCCGTGGTCACGGCCCGTTCGCGACCGACCTCGAAATCGAAAACGTAGAGATTCTGGTCTCGTACGTAGCTCGCGTACCGACCGTTCGGTGACATCTTGGCGTCGATGACGCCGGGGGCGCCGGTCGTCAATCGCGAAACCGCGCCGGTGCGAGCGTCCGCCGAATAGAGCTCGCCACCGGCTGGGATCAAGAGCCGCTTGCCCTCCTCGTCCCACTGGTAGGCCACCACACCGGAGACCGCCGCAAGTCGCATTCGCTCTCTACGGCTCTTCTCGGTCTCGTTCAGTCTCTGGTTGGTGGGCTCGACCGCTTCGCCCGAAACCAGGACGTGCGCCGCGTCCCCGGTCGCCGCCGCGATCCACAAATCGAGCTTGTACTGGTTCGTCGGCTCCGGAGCGAGGAACGTGACGAACCGTCCGTCCGGCGAGACCCCGACTCCTCGCGCCACCGGTCCCGAGATCGCGGGACTGCCAAACATTCG
>JASHSX010000066.1 GCA_030040865.1 Thermoplasmata archaeon
GTATGGCCGATGACAACGTACCGCTGGCCAACAGCACCGCGGTGATGGCGGCCCTCCAGGCCCAAGGCACGACGTTCGACCTAATGCTCTACCCCGGTGAGCGCCACGGTATCTGGGGCGTTGGACGGCAGGTCCAGCTCTGGCGAACTGTCCTCGGGTTCTTCGGACGGGAGCTCGGCGGGAGCGTCGCTCCCGGGCGAGACCGCCCCGCGGGCTGACAGGGATCGAGCCTCTCGGTGAAACCGAGGTTGGCATGGGGCCTCCGAGGCTGGGGCTGGGATCCCGTCGAGTCTCGCCGGCGAAGTAGCTGCAACAACGTCAGCAACCCGGCCGTCAAAGCTGGAAGGGCGGTGGCGTGACCACCGTCGGCGAGAAGTTGGCATTAACGATCCGGCGTTAATTAACAAATCACGGGCTGCGGACGTTAACGCGCTAGGTCGGCCGCGAGTGTACGTCCTGCTTCACCGATCCCTTACCCAGCGCCAGGACGACGTCGCCTCGGGGTGTGTACGCCACAAAGTCTTCGCGGCGACGCCGATCGACGAGCCCGAGTTCGTAGAACCGGGTGAGGTATCGAAGGAACGCCGGAGCGTTGGAGAACCCGAAGCGGCGGAACTCCCGGGGCTGAACTGGTCCGGACCGGGCGATCGTCTCGAGAAGTGACCGTTGCTTGCTGGTGAGGTTCAGTCGGTCGATGGACTCGAGGGTCATGCGCTCCAGCATCGGCCGGGCGAGCTCTTCGGAGATCTCTGTCGTCGTGGGGAATTCGACCATCGTCCGGAGAAGGAGATCGGTACACCGGTTCAGAATGTAGCGAATCTCCCCCGAGCTCGACTCGTAGAGCACGCGAAGCACCTCGTCCTGGACGGGCGGTCGATTCGTCGCGTTCGTCCGGAAGCGTTTCACGCGGGCGAGCACGGCCTGACGCACCTCGTCGAGGCTGAGCGGAGGAATCCAAATGGGATCGGACCGGAGCAGCTCGCTCACCCGGCGGGTCCGCTGGGCGATGAGCGCTCGCGAGCCGACCGGACCGAGAAAGACCCACAGGTACGGCGCGCGGGTCAGAGTCAGGTCCCGGGTGCCGTCCAGGAACGACACGAGGGCGTGGGAGTCGACCACGTCGAGGTTGTTGACGTTGACCACGATCTTCTCGACTCCGTGGCGGGTGGCGAGACGTGCCGCCTCGTCCAGCTGCTCGCTGACGACGGGAAGCAGCACCACCAAGGGGTTGGAGACGCTCGTTTCCGAGGAGACTCCTCCTCCGAAGCCCGCGGCGTAGACCTCCCATCCGCGGGACCGTTGGATGGTCTGAGTGACCGCTAACGAGAGCTTGCGGAAGCTCGGGTCACGCGTCACTCCACGCTCGACACCCCGGAGAGCGCTGAGCACGTTGCTCGTGACACTCAGAAGGAATTCGACAGGATGCAGCGCAGTGGCCAGCTGAATCGGTTGACGGGGAGAGAGGATCGAGGGCGTCTTCGAGCCCCCCGCTCGGAACTCCTGGACATTGACGAAGCTGGTCTTCCCGACGCCGATCCCACCCTCGACGACGATCCCCCCTCGATCGAAGCTCTCGAGGAAGGTCCGAAATAGCTCTCCCTCCCGGCCTCGCCCTACGAATAGACCCGAGTCCTCGTCATCCCCCTCCAACGGAGACGGGTCGTACGGATTTCGAGAGAAGCCATAGTGCGAGCCCAGGCTCCCGGGACGCACCGGGTGCTCGTTAACGGCCATCCGCTTCATTTTGTTAATTAACGTTCAAATGTTAATTAGCCTCTTCGGCCACGGGTGGGTGAATCGTGGGGCCGTCCTAGAACGATGTGAGAGGAAACACCCGCGCGACGCCTGGGCCGTGGGCGCCGTCCGGGACGGTCGCAGCCTGCTCAGACAAACCTTCACCAACGCTTCGCACACCGAACTTCGAATTCGCGTCGAAGGAGGAGGTCGCTGCTTTCTATCCTACCAGGTTGCTCTCGAAGGACTCCAGAATGTCCGAGTCGAAGTTGAACACCGAGGTCCGACGCCCCTCCGGCACGTCGAAGGCTGATCGGGCGATGTGGAACCGACTCTATTCGGGCAGTCCCCTACGGGACCTGCCATGGTTCGCCCAGGAGCCGTATCCCCCGCTAGTCCGAGCAGTCGAGTCGGGTCGATTGAAGCCGCCCGGCCCCATCCTCGATATCGGCTGCGGTCTCGGAACGAACGCGCTGTGGCTCGCTTCGCGAGGCTTTAGAGCGACCGGCATAGACCTCGCCCCCACCGCGGTGGAGGCGGCCAAGTCACGGCGAACCTCTGAGAGTCGACTCGCCGACTTCCGGGTGGATGACATCTTGCGGAGCGAGCTCCCGGCAGGTCGCTTCCGGGCCGCGGTCGACGTCGGGTGCTTCCACACGCTTCGGAAGCGGCACCGACGGGCCTACTCGCAGGGGGTTGCTCGGCTTCTCCGACCCGGTGCCACCCTCGTGCTCTTCTGGGTCGCTCGCGAGGAGACCGGGACGTGGGGTCCGCCCCATCGGCTGTCGGTTGGCGACATAACGGAGTCGTTCGAGTCGGAGTTTCGCGTCGAGCGGATCGAATATCGACCCCGGACCGGACGCCTGACTCGCCAGGTCCAACGGGAGCGCCGACCGCTGACCGTCCTTGCGGGCTACACCGCGGAGCTCGTCCGCCGCGACGGTCTCCAGCCTGCGGCCCGGGGCTAGATTCGCCGCCCGGCAGGACCAGACCGACGTAGGACGGGCTCGGGCCGCGGTACCATAATGAGCCGGACCCGGATGGGCCCGCCGTGGTCACGGCGGTGAACCCATGACCGACCCAAGGCCGATAACGATCGGAGCGATTCGAGAGGCGCGCAAACGGCTCGGTACAAGCATCCTCCGAACTCCGTTGATCCCCCTCGACGGGTCCCAAGACGGACATCGGATTTTTCTCAAACTCGACAACCTGCAGCCCACCGGGTCGTTCAAAGTGCGCGGCGCCGGAAATTCCATTCTTTCGGCGCTGGAGCGGGGTCCGGTCCGAGGGGTCTACACGACCAGCGCGGGGAATATGGCGCAAGCCCTCGCATGGCACGCGAGAAGACTCGGGGTACCGTGCTCCACGATCGTCCCCGACACCGCGCCCAAGGCGAAACTCGAGGGGATCCGCCGGTATGGCGCCGAGATCGTCCAGCTTCCGTGGGACCAGGTCTGGGACATCACGCTCCGGGGCACCTATGCTCCCCTGCAGGATCGTCTCTACGTCCCGCCGTTCAACCACCCGGATATGATCGCCGGCAACGGCACGTGCGGTCTCGAGATATTCGAAGATCTGCCCGAGGTCGACACCGTCTTCGTCCCGATCGGCGGCGGAGGACTGATCGGCGGGGTCGCCTCGGCGCTGCGAGATCTTGCGCCGTCCGTTCGCGTGATCGCCGTAGAACCGGAGACTGCCACGGCCTACTCCGAATCGTTGAGACAGGGCCGGCCGAGCCAAGTGACTCGGACGCCGAGCTTCGTCGACGGCTCCGGCGCTTCCAGCGTCTTTCCGGAGATGTGGGAGCGGTTGAACGGCCTGGTGTCGGAGTCCCGTGTGGTCTCTCTGTCGGACACCGCGAGCGGGATCCGATACCTCTTCGAGCGACACCATGTCGTGGCCGAGGGTGCGGCCGGTACCGCGGTCGCGGCCGCGCGACTCGAGGACCCCGCACCGTCCACTGCGGTCGCGCTGGTCTCGGGCGGAAACATCGATCCTGCCAAACTGATGACCGTCCTGTCAGGCTCCGTACCCTGAAACGGTCCGTACACTGACGGACCTCGGCCGGTGCGGCGCTACCGGACCGGCGAGTCGCCAAGGTTCTTCACACCGTCTAGCCGATCACCGGGTAAGGTGATCGGAGAAGGTCCAACGTAAGAATTTAAGTCCAGACCAGTTCTTACGTTCA
Organism: Thermoplasmata archaeon; assembly: GCA_030040865.1. Classification (GTDB taxonomy): domain Archaea; phylum Thermoplasmatota; class Thermoplasmata; order Lutacidiplasmatales; family UBA184; genus Lutacidiplasma. The sequence goes on from JASHSX010000066.1 coordinate 3,923, forward strand.
CCGAGGAAAATGGCGCGTCCGCCAATCCACTGCTACCGGTGTGGATACTATTGGTTTCCGCGCCGCGTCCGCGTGCGCATCTGCCCGCGGTGCAAGTCCCCGTACTTCCAGACGCCCCGACTCCGGGTGCCGTCGTACGGCGGAGGGCTCGGTGTCGACGCGGTGATCGGTGCCAAACGAGTCGAGCTGCTGAGGTTGGCGAAGCAGTACGGGGCCGGCGACGTTCGGGTGTTCGGTTCGGTTGCCCGTCGCGAAGCCACCCTCGCGAGCGACCTTGACTTGCTCGTAAGTCCGCTCGGCCGCCGGTTCGATCCGTTGGCATTGCGCAGGGAACTCCGAAAGTTGATCGGACGGGACGTCGATGTGGTCTCGGAACAGTCGCTTCACTGGCTGGTGCAGCCTCAGGTAATCGCCGAGGCGGTCCCGCTGTGACCGCGGACCGCACCCGGGAACGTCTATCGCTGGCGATCGAGCACTTGCAGAACTCCGTCCAGTACGCTCGACGCGGCCGAGCTGCATTCTTCGACGAGCAGAATCCCGACACTCTGAGGCTTGTCGAAGGAGAGGTCCGGAAAGCCTTCGAGTCGCTCAATCGCCAAGGGGACAGCTTCTACGTTGCCAACCCGGCACTGGATCGGTCTCGTATCGGCGAGGTCCGACAGCTCCTGACGCACGACTACGCAGAGATCGATCCCGAGCTACTCTGGCGACTCGTTTCAGACGAGGT
>JASHSX010000008.1 GCA_030040865.1 Thermoplasmata archaeon
GGCAGCGCCCGGACGGTGGCACGAAAGGTGCGGACGTAGGCGGCCGACGGGTCGACGAGGTAGGCGAGCTCGGTCACCGGGAACGCGAGTTCTCCGGCGGAGAAACCCCTTGCTGCGACCGTCCCGCGAGGGAACCTTTTTAGCGGAGGTCGATGTGACGCGCCGAGGATTTGCGATGTTCAAGCTCCGCATCAAGATGGAGAACCTCCGCGAGCTCGTCGAGGTCGTCTCGACGCTCGTGAGCGAGGTGAAGCTGAGCGTCTCGAAGGACGGTCTCGAGGCCAAGGCGGTCGACCCGTCCCACGTCGCGATGCTGGTGCTCAAGCTCCAAAAGGCCGTCTTCGAGGAGTTCACCGGCGAACCGACCGAGATCGGCGTCGATGTCGAGAAGCTCAAGGAAGTGCTCCGGCTCTCGAAGCCCGGTGACGTCATCGATCTGCAGTTCGACGGGAAGAACCGGCTCGTCGCCTCGGTGGGCCGGCTCACCCGCCAGATGGCGGTCGTCGATCCGGCCGGCATCACCGATCCCAAGGTCCCGAACGTCGCGCCGCCCGCGTCGGTGACGGTGAAGACGGAGGACATGCGCCAGGGGATCCGGGGCAGCGAGAGCTTCACGGACCACGTGACCCTCTCCCTCGCGCCGGACGCGTTCACCATGCACTCGGAGGGGGACACGGACCGGCTCGACCTCCGCATCCCGAAGGAGACGCTCTCGCGGCTCGACGTGAAGGAGTCGGTGAAGAGCATGTATCCGCTCGACTTCTTCTCGGCGATGGTGAAGTCGATCGGCGCGGACGAGGCGACGCTCCACGTCGGGAACGAGTATCCGCTCAAGATCGAGTTCGCCATGGGCGCCGGGCGCGGCGAGGGCCGGTATCTGCTCGCGCCACGGGTCGAAGAGGACTGAAGCGTCCCGGGCGCGTCGTGGCGTCGCACGACCCCTAAAACCTCTTAGACGGACCGTTGGTCGGCGGGCGATGGCGCGCGAGCCGGAGCACGCCGTCGCGATCCTCGCGGCGGTCCGCACCCCGATCGGCCGATTCGGAGGCAGCCTCCGGTCGGTGCCCGCCACCCGGCTCGGGACCCTGGCGGCCCGAGCGGCGCTCGTCGCCTCGGGGGTGAGGCCCGACGAGATCGAGCAGGTCCTCATGGGCCAGGCGATCCAGGCCGGCGCCGGACAGAACCCGGCCCGCCAGGTCCTGCGCGGCGCCGGCGTCCCGGACTCGGTCGGCGCGGCGACGGTCAACATGGTCTGTGGCTCCGGCATGAAAGCGATCCAGCTCGCCTACTCGGTGATCCGCGCCGGGCACGCCGACCGGGTCCTCGCCGGGGCGATGGAGAGCATGTCGATGGCGCCGTACCTCCTGCCGGGGGCGATGCGATGGGGGAGCCCGCCGGGCCCCCACACGCTGGTCGACGCGATGCAGCAGGACGCGCTCATCGACGCGTACGACGAGCACGAGATCATGGGGCTCACCGGCGAGCGGATCGCCACCAAGTTCGGTCTGACCCGGCGCGAGGTCGACGAGTTCGGTCTGCGCAGCCACCTCCGTGCCTCGCGCGCGGTCGCGGCCGGCACGTTCGCGGACGAGATCGTGCCGGTCCCGGCCGACCTCACTCCCGGAGGCAGCGGACTGTCGGCGGACGAAGCGCCCCGGCCGGACACCACACTCGAGAAGCTCGCCCGGCTCAAACCCGCCTTCGCGCCGAACGGCATCCTGACGGCCGGCAACTCCTCCAAGCTGTCCGACGGCGCGGCCGCGCTCGTCCTCGCGAGTGCGGCCGAGGTCGAGCGCCGGGGGACGCTCCCCCTCGCCTGGATCCACTCGGTCGCCGAGAGCGGCGTGCACCCCCGCGACGTCATGGAGTCGCCGATCCCGACCGTCCGTCAGCACCTGGCCCGCACGGGCCTCACGCCGGGGGAGTTCGACCGCGTGGAGCACAACGAGGCGTATGCCTCGGCGTCGATCGCCGTCCAGCGCACGTTCGATTTCGCCGACGATCGGTTCAACGTCCACGGGGGGGCGATCGCGCTCGGCCACCCCATCGGGGCGAGCGGCGCCCGCATCGTCGTTTCGCTCGCCCACGAACTCGCCCGGTCGCACACGACCCTCGGGTTGGCGACGCTGTGCATGGGCGGGGGCAACGGCCTCAGCACGGCCGTCGACCGCGTCGGACTGTAGTCTAGAGCAGCGAGAGCCCCGTCCGTCGCTCGAGGTCCGCCACCGCGGACCGGGCCGCGCCCCGCTCCCCGCGGGCGACCCGGCCGGACGGGTCCCCGGCGAGCCGGTGCGCGAAGTCGCGGATGCGCGCGACGGCCCGGTCCGACCTCAGGTTCGCGATCAGGTCCCGGCCGACCCCCTCGACCAGGGCTCGGACCGGACGACTTCCGAGACGGCCCCCGGCTCCGGCGGCGAGCCAACCGCCGAACGTCCCGCGCAGCGACTCGAACTCCTCCACGGCTCTTCGATAGTCGGCCCCGTCCCAGTCGACCGGCTCGGTGTACGGACGGGCCATCAGGTACCACCGGAGGCCCCGCGCGGAGCCGTCGCGGATCGCCTGCTCGATCGACACCAGATTGCCGGTCGACTTCGCCATCTTGCGCCCGTTCTGCAGCACGAACTCAAGGTGCACGAACAGGCGGGAGAACGGCCGCCGGTCGAGCGCGAGGGCGATCTCGTTCTCGGCGTAGTGATGCGGGAAGATCAGGTCCCGCCCTCCGCCGTGAACGTCGACGGGGAGGCCGAGGTACTTTTGCGCCATCGCGTAGCACTCGAGATGCCAGCCGGGCCCTCCGCGGCCCCAGGGGCTCGGCCAGGACGGGTGCGGCGCCTCCTGGCGCCGCCAGATCATGAACTCACCCCGGTCCGCCGCGGAGACCGGGAGCGGGTGGTCCGGTTCGAGCACGGCGTGGGCCGCGAGGCTTGCGCCCGTCGGGAAGTTGCGTCCCGGCGGTCGGGCCGGGGGCCGGTACATCCAGTCGTCCCCCTGTCGGTAGACCCGGCCGGTCCGCTCGAGGCGTCGGGCGACCCGGATGATCTCGGGAACGAAGTCGCTGGCCCGGGGCTGGAAATTCGGACGCAGGATCCCGAGCGCGTCCATGTCGCGGACGAACGAGCGCTCCTCCGACCGGGCGAGGGACCGCCAGGTCATGCCGAGGTCGCGGGCCCGCAGCTCGAGCTTGTCCTCGATGTCCGTGATGTTCATCACGTGCCGCACCCGGTGGCCGTCCGCCTCGAGCGTCCGGCGGACGAGGTCGAACTCGAGATAGGTACGGGCGTGGCCGACGTGCGCGGCGGCGTAGACCGTCGGACCGCAGACGTAGAGCGCGACCGGTCGGCCCGGGGCGGATCGGACCGTCTTCGGCCGTCCCGAGAGCGTGTCGTTCAGCCGGAGGGACATCCCCTCCTCGCGGCGCCGGGCCGACCATAAGGCTTGGGGAGTTGGTGGCGTCGGGAGGTCGTCTCGTCGGCCCCGCGCCGGCTCTGGGCGGCGTTCCTACTGCTGGGGCGCGGAGCAGAACGGACACCGGTCGAGGGTCTCGTCCATCAGATTGCCGCAGAACCGGCAGCGGACCTTGACGACGGTGCGGACGACCTCGCGCACGACGGTGGTGCCCGGCGCGGCGATCGGCGCTCCGTCGCGGCCCCGCGCCGCGAGGGCGGCCCGGCGGCGCTCCTCCCACGCGAGGCGTCCCTGGACCCGTTGCTGTTCGATCTCCCGGCGGACCGACTCGGGATCACGCACGAGGAAGCGCGACGCGCCCGCGTTCTCGGTCACCTCCTCGGCCAACTCGAGGAACCGCCCCAGCACGACGCGCGGCGGTGCGAAGTTGTAGAACAGGAACGACGGACCGGCCCGCCAGACCGGAGGTTCGAGCAGCTGGGCCCGGCGAGCGATCGACGTGCACCGCAGGGTCGTGAGGACGAGGAACCCGTGCGGGGTACGCCAGCAGCGAAGCAGGCGTTCTCCGGGCAAGAGGTCGAGCTGCTCCCGCGCGTCCGGTTCGATCTGGTCCGGCTCGGTCACGAGGTCCGGCGGGGGCGGTGAGGCTCCCGCGGTCGCGCTGCGCATCCGTCGCCCGGAACGGCTCGTCCGCTAAGCCGTTTGGGGGGACCGGCCTCCCCCGCGATCGCCGCCGCGTTAGCTTCATCTGGGGCGCCCGGATTCTCCCCGCACCGAGGGCGATTCGTGGAGACCGTGTTCCTGCTCGTCGAGGCCGAGATGGGCAAGCTCGACGAGGTCATGCGCCGCCTTCGCTCCGTGCCGGGGGTCACCGAGGTCCATTCGGTGACCGGTCCGTTCGACCTCATCGTGAAGATCGAGGCGCCGCACATCAACACGGCGCTCGACACCGTCGTCCACAAGATCCGCAAGATCTCCGGCATCAAGTCGACGGAGACGCTCGTGACGGTCGACCTCGGCGACGGCGCGGCCGACCGTCCCCGCTAAGACCCCAGGCGGGCTCGGTGGCGCGATGATCGCGAAGGGGCAGCCCGCGCCGGATTTCGAAGCGCCCGACCAGGACGGAACGCCGTTCCGCCTCTCCTCCCTCCGCGGCAACCCGGTCGTCCTGTACTTCTATCCCAAGGCGGACACGCCCGGCTGCACGATCGAGGCGAAGGGATTCCGCGACGAGTACGTCGACTACCAGAAGCAGCGGGTCCATGTCGTCGGCGTCAGCGTCGACGACTGCCCCGATCAGAAGGCGTTCCGAACGAAGTACGGGATCCCGTTCCCGCTCGTGGCGGACCGCGCCGCGAAGGTGGGCGCGCTCTACGGAGTGCTGGGGCCGAAGGGGAACGCCCGGCGGGTGAGTTTCCTCATCGACGCCGACGGCCAGGTCGTTGACGTGGTCGATGCCCCCTCGCCGGACGCGCACCTCGAGCGCGCGCGCAAGACGTTTCTGAAGAAATAAGCGACCGGCCCGCGTCGGAAGCCCCGTGTCCGATCCGGCGCCGGACCGGGAGAACGGTACGGTCTCACCCGACCGGAGCCCGGGACTCGCGACACCGAGGTCCGTGCTCCGCCGGATCGGTGGCCCGCTGCTCCTCTACCACGCGCTCGTGCTGGTCGGCGCGTTCTTCCTCATCACCGGCGTCCTCGACGCCCGACCGACCTGGGAAGGGGTCGGTGCGGCGTTGGTGGTCGTCGGGATCGGTGTCGAGGGCGGCGTGCTCGTCTGGTCCGCGCGCCTCGCCCGCGCGGCGGCCGAAACGTCGCCCACGCGACCGGTCGGACCCGCGACCCCGACGCCGGATCTCCCGCACTGGCTCTGCCCCCGATGCGGAGCTCGCGCGTCGGGGCGGTACCCGACGTGCCCCCGGTGCGGAGCGCAGCGGCTGCGCGTCTACGGGTTCTCTCCGGAGGGACGCGCGGACGCTCCCGCGCCCTGATCGGCCGGCTCGGCGGGCGGCGAGTGCCGTCCGCTCAGGCTCCACACCCGGTCCCCCAGCACCTGGAGCGCCGCGGGGACGAGGTACGTCCGCACAACCATCGCGTCCAGGAGGACCGCGATCGCGACCGAGAAGCCGATGGCCGCGATGAGGACGAAGCTCCCGACGGTGAGGGCGGCGAACGCGCTCGCGAGGATGATCGCGGCGGCCGTGATGATCCCGCCGGTCTTCGCGAGGCCCTCCACCGTCGCCTCCGAGGACGGCCGCCCCCGTACTCGTTCCTCGCGGACCCG
>JASHSX010000067.1 GCA_030040865.1 Thermoplasmata archaeon
AGGTAGAGGAAGAACGGCACGCCCGCGAGCGCCGTGAAGATGCCGATCGGGAGGACCGAGTTCTGGTAGACGAGGAGCGAGACGTCCCGCGCTCCGAGCAGGAAGACGGCCCCGACGATCGCGGCTCCGGGGAGCACGACCCGATAGTCGCTCGACACCACGCGGCGCACGATGTGGGGCGAGACGAGCCCGACGAACCCGATCACGCCCGTGAACGCTACCGCGAGCGCGGTGAGCATCGACGCGAGCAGGAGCACCCGGAGTCGCACCCGTCTAGCATCCACGCCCGCGCTCTGCGCCACGTCGTGACCGAGCTGGATCAGGTTGAGTTCCCGACCGTGGAGCGCGAGGATCGACGCGAGGATCATGACGCCGCCGAGGACGATCCCGTCGTACGTCCAGTCCGCGAGGCCGAGACCGCCCAGCAGCCAGAACGTCACCTGGACGCTCCCGGACGGGTTCGAGAGGAGCATGAGCGAGAGGATGGCCGAGAGAAGGTAGGCGAGGGCGACGCCGGCGAGCAGCAGGGTCTCGACCGAGCCGTAGCGGCCGCGGGCCACGCCGAGGATCAGGAGGCCGGTCGCGATCGACCCCAGGAAGGCGAACAGCGGCAGGTAGACGTACGCCTCGGCGAGGCCGATCTGGTAGACGTAGATGATCGCGGCGCCGATCGTCCCCCCGCTCGAGATCCCCAACAGGAACGGGTCCGCGAGGGGATTGCGGAAGATCCCCTGCAGGGACGCCCCGGAGATCCCGAGCGCCGCCCCGACGGCGAGCGCCAGCAGGATCTCCGGTACGATCAGCTGCCAGACGCTGATGGTGTAGGCCGTGCACAGTTCCGGCGAGACCGGCGTGCCGGCGCACGGCTGCGGGAAGAGGGCGCCGTTCGTGATCTCGTGGAGGAGGATCTGGAAGACGTCCCGTGCCGGGATCGGGACGGTGCCAAGGAGTGGCGACAGCACGAAGATGAGGACGAACCCGGCCGTGACGAGGAGCCCGAGCGAAAGCCGATCGAGGGCGCGCGATCGGATGCCCCCGGGCGCCGCCGACACGCTCCGGCCCCCGCCCTGCAGGTCGGGTTACGCGTCCACGCCGGGGTGCAGGGTGGCCAGGAGGGTCGGGAGCCCGGAGAGGATCATGGTCGGATCCGGCTCCGTGAGCCAGTTCGAGTCGATGCCGGTGATGTTGCCGTCCTGGACTGCCGTGAAATCGGACCATTCCGGCCCGGCGGCGTAGGAGCTTTCGTTCAGCCCGAACCCGGTGGCATAGACGATCCAGCTCGGGTCGTACACGAGCACCTGTTCGGGCGAGAGCTCCGGATACGCGAGGGTCGAGTTCGCGCCGATACTGGCGCCGCCGGCGAGCTCGATCAGCGACTCCCCGAAGCTGGAGGGGCCGAAGGTCCAGTACCCGTTCGCGTCGGCATCGTACGTGACGAGGACGGTCGGCAGGGTGTACAGCGTGGAGTCGATCTCCGTTGCATTGTACAGCTCGCCGCTGAGCTGGGCGTTGATCGCGCGGGCCGTCGCGTTGAGGCCGAAAATCTCACCGACCAGGCTGACGTCCACGAGGATCCCGCTGAGGGTGGGGGGCTGGAGGATCACGACCGGCAGGCCGAGCGTGCTCGAGATCTCCTCCACGTCCCCGACCGACAGGATCGTCGACGTGAGCACGAGCTGCGGCGTGACGTTCACCAGGCTCTCCGCGTCGAACGTCGGTCCGATCTGGACGCACATCGAGGAGGAGAGGTTCCACAGAGAGATCTGGTCGGGCGAGTAGTCCTCGGCGATACCGCCGAGCGCGGCAGCATAGCAGTCGATGCCGACGACGTGGCTCCGGAGCCCGAGCCGGAACATGATGTCCATGATGTTGGGGGAGAGCACCGCGACCCGGCTCGGGTCGACCGGAACTTGCACGGTGCGGCCTAGGTCATCGGTCACCGTGATCGTGCCCGGGGTCGAATGCGACGCAGGGCGCAGGGCGAAGTACCCCGCCGTGGCGACGACCGCCGCGCCCGCGACGACGAGGACCACCACGACGAACAGCGCGACCGATACCGTCCGCGGCGCGGGCTTGGGCGCCGGCGTCTCGTTCAACGACATTGGTTTTGAGACAAACAGTCTTTCGGATAAGCGTTGCCCGACGAGCGGGTCGCCAAGGCGGCGGCGGGGGTCGCCGACGAAAAACGATATCTCCCCGGGCACTCCCCCCGGGGTCGGAGGGAGCATAGGCTAATCTGGCAGACCAGCGGGCTCCAGTCAGGAGGGCCGACCGGCCCTCCTGCGAAGATTTGGGTCTGCGGAGGGACGCTCGGCGTCCCCGTGACGAGTGACTGGAGCGCGCGGAGAGACCCGCATATCGGGGTTCAAATCCCCGTGCTCCCACCTCCCCTTTCCCGCCGGGCCGGGCCCCGCGACGGTCCCTCAGGCGGTCAACCTAAGCCCCGTGCCGGTCCTGCGGGAGCGATCGCGATGGACGAGCGAGGGCCGCTCGAGCCGCTGCCCGGTCGCGCGGAGGCGGGTCGACGCCTGGGGCTCGCGCTCGCCCACCTCCGACCGAGCCGCCCGGTCGTGCTCGGACTCCCCCGCGGGGGAGTCCCGGTGGCGGACCCGATCGCCCGGAGCCTGCGGGCCCCGCTCGATGTCCTCGTCGTCCGCAAGATCGGGGCCCCGGGGAATCCGGAGTACGGGCTCGGCGCGGTCGTCGAGGGCGGTGGACTGTACCTCGATCGCCCCCGGCTCCAGGAGGTGGGGGTCACGGAGGCTGAGCTCGGTCCGTCGATCCGGGCGGAGCGGGAACGGGCCGAACGTGAGGCGACCCGTTACCGGGCGGGCCGCCCCCGCGTGGGGATCGAGGGCCGGGTCGTGGTCGTCGTCGATGACGGGGTCGCGACGGGAGGCAGCGCGATCGCCGCCGTCCGGAGTCTCCGAGCGGAAGGTGCACGACGTATCGTGGTGGCCCTCGGGGTCGGTCCTCCCGACGCGATCGCTCGGCTGGGGCGGGAAGCGGAGGAGGTGGTCGTCCTCCTCGCGCCTCCCGCGTTCTACGCGGTCGGCCAGTGGTACGACGACTTCGCTCCGGTACCGGAGAGGACCGTCGTTCGACTGCTGGAGACCCCGCCCGAGCGCGATTAACTCGGCCGGGAAGTCCTCCCGGGGCGGCCCGGCGGGAGCCTATAAGTCGCGCCGCGGCTCCCCCGCCACGGCGGTCGCGGGCGAAGCGATGGTCCTCGAGTACACGGGCATCCGGGTCCGCGACCTCGATCGAGCGACGCGGTTCTACACGGAGGGGCTGGGTCTCCGGTCGGGGCCCTCGGGGCGAATGGCCGCGGGTGGCCAGTGGCGAGAGCTGCACGATCCCGACTCGCGGGCGATCCTCGAGCTGAATTTCTACCCCGGCGACCCCGCCTACCGCGAGGGCGACGAACTCGACCACCTGGGCTTCCGGGTCGACGATCTCGACGACACGGTGGAGCGGCTCGTCCGCCTGGGCGCTCGCGTCCGGATCCCGGCGTTCGTCGAGGGGCCCGACCGGCTCGTGTTCCTGAGCGACCCCGACGGGGTGTGGATCGAGCTCGTGGAGCACCGCTCCGACGACGTGCCCCCGGCGTCGCGGGCCGGGGCGTAGGCGGCGAACTCGGCTCCGTCCACCGAGGAGGATAAGAAGTGGGGCCCGTCATGGGCTCCGCGGTCTCCTGTGGCCTCCTCGGGGTCGTCGAACGGCGCCGCCGCGCAGACGCCCAAGGTCCCGCAGCTCGCCCTCTCCCTGACCCTGAGCTCGGGGGCGGTCTTCGGCGCCGCCCTCGCGACCCAGCTCATCGGGTTCATCGGCAGCCTGTTCCTCTACAAGCAGATCGGGATCTCCGTCGATGGGCGGGTGCTGCTCGGCACGGTCCAGTTCTTCCTGCTGATCGGTTCCTCGATCAACGGCGTCGGTGACCTTCGCCTCGGGACCGCGTTCACCTACTACCTCGCCCGCGGAAAGCCGGCGCGGGACAACACGTCGGCGTACCTGCTGATCCGCATGATGATGGTCGCCGCCGCCGGGGTGGTGATCTTCGTCATCGCCCCGCTCTCGATCGCCGGCTCGCAGATCGCGGCCGGAAACGCCGAGCTGACGTCGCTCGGGATCTTCCTCCTCCTCCCGATCCTCTGGTCGTTCTCGACCGTCTACAACCAGCTGTTCATCGGCGAAGGGAACTCGCTCAAGGCCCAGTATCCCGGCCTCGTCGAGTCGATCGCGCGACTCCCCGTCCTCATCTTCGTCGCGTACCGCGATCCGACGATCCAGGGGCTCACGCTCGCCTACGTCGTCGGCGCGACCGCCTCGACCCTCTACTCGATCCCGGCGCTCACGAGCCGGTTACGGAAGTTCCGCTGGACCGAGGGGACGCGGCTGTTCCGGTTCGCCTGGCCGCTCATGGGCAGTCTCATGCTGAACTACTTCGTCACGAACATGATCCCGCTCATCGTCAACGCGGCGCTGGGCGCGGAGCAGTTGAGCATCTTCCTGGCCGCGAACGGCTTCCGGATCCTCGTGCTCTCGCTCCCGGCCGCGGTCACGACGCCGCTGTTCCCGTACCTGGCGGGGCTGCACCGACAGGAACGGTACGAGGCGTTACGTCGGAGCACCTGGCAGGCGCTGCGGTATTCCTCGATGCTGCTCGTCCCCGGCGTGGTCGCGCTCGTCACGTACCGGTACAACTTCCTCAACGTGTTCGCGAACGCCGCCTATGCCCAGGCCGGGGCGGTCCCGCTCGCCATCCTGGTCGTGGGCGCGATCCCGCTGGCGCTCAGCCAGATCATGCAGTCCAGCATCAACGCCACCGGCCGCCAGCGCCTTGAGCTGTACATCACGAGCACCCAGGTCTCCGTCCTCTTCGCCGCCGTCTTCATCCTCCTCTGGCCGGGGAAGCTGTTCCCGGCCAGCCAGGGCCTCGTGGCCGGCTCGGTCGCCGTGCTCGCCTCCTCGGCCGCCGCGCTCGCGCTCAACACCTACTTCATGGAGCGGCTGATCGCGGTGCACATCCACGCCCGCTCGATCGCCGGCATCACGGTGAGCGCCGCGGGGGCGTTCGGGGCGTTCTGGCTGCTCAACCACGAGCACCTGTTCCCGGTGAGCACGTGGTACGAGCTCCTCTCGGCCGTCCTGCTCGGGTTCGCCGTCTACTTCCTCATCCTCGCCGCGATCGGGGAGCTCTCCCGCGAGGACGTCCACCGGATCGCCCGTTCGATCGGTCTACCGGCGTGGCTCTACAACGCGGCCGGCCGCCTCTGCTGGCGATTGAACTCCCCGGACCTCCCGCCGGTCGACCTCTCCCGCGCCACGGCGCTCCGCCAGACCGAGCTGCCCGAGACGTTCACGGGTACGACCGAGATGCCGCCGTTCGAGGCGATCCCGTCGGAGGAACCGCCCGAGAACGACCGCAGCGGCCCGAACTGACCGCGGCGATCGCCGCTCGGTACCGTCCGCGGAGGCCGGCATGGCGAACGCCGCACGGTCCTCCGCAGACCGCATTCGTGGGGTCCCCGACCCGTCGCCTCGTCGGGTCGTTCGCGACGCGCCGGTCAGGGCGGGGCCCAAGGCCGAGGCGGCCGGTTTGTCGTCGCGCGAGCGTCACAGAGCTTAAGCCGTCCGGGCCGGTGGTCACTTTGCCCGGAGGAGAGTATGGTGCACGTAGAGGTCCGTCCCGCCGCCTTGGAGCAGGTGCGGACGTTAATCCGCGGTCAGAAGCCCGAAGTGGGGGTGCGCGTCTACGCCCAGCCCGGCGGCGGAGGCTGCTGCGGTGGCGGCAGCGCCGTCCAGTTCGGCATGGCGTTCGCGAAGCCGCGCCCTGACGATGAGATCCTGAAGATCGACGGTTTCTCGGTGATCGTCGATCCCGGCAGCCGCCAGTTCGTCGACGGGGCCGTGATCGACTACGTCGAGAACCTGAACGAATCCGGATTCAAGATCACCAACCCGACCCTCCCCGAGCCGGACGAAGCGGGCCTCTCCGGCGGGTGCGGGTCCTGCGGATCGAACTCCGCGAACGGCGGCGGGTGCGGCTGCGGTCACTGAAGGTCTCTCCGCACTGCGGCGCCCCCCGACGCCGCGGGAACCGCGCGCCCGTCCCGTTCCGATCCTCCCCTCGGGCCCGTCCATGAACGGGGGGGACGCGCTCCGCAGCGAGAACCTTCGCAAGGTCTACTCGGTGAAGGGCGGACCGCCCGTCGAGGCGCTCGCCGGCGTCTCGATGTCCGTCCGGCGCGGCGAACGGGTGGCGCTCCTGGG